>NZ_JBSHBL010000033.1:0-117954 GCF_053611985.1 Streptomyces sp. NPDC054770 | reverse complement strand
ACCCATGTCTCGCCACATCGTTTGAAGGGGGAAACTGTGACAAGGCTGCTGCCAGCCGCGGCCACCATGGCCGTCGGCCCGGGCTCGCCGCCGGCCGGGTGGCCGGCCGGCGAGGGGCCGGACACCGAGGAGGAGCCCGCTGCGACAGCGGGAATGGGACGGAACGCGACAGCGCCGGCTGACACGACCGCGGCGCGCACCCTGGCGAGCGTGCTGATCCAGGCCCGTGAGGCGGCTTGCCTCACGCAAGAGGAACTGGCGGAGCAGTCGGGCCTGAGCGTACGGGCCATCCGCAACCTCGAGACCGCGCGCACCGCCCGCCCCCGCAAGCAGTCTCTCCTCCTCCTCGCCGAAGCCCTCGGTCTTCCCCCCGGCGAGGCGAGCCGGCTGCTGCGCGGACCCCGTGTCGAGCACCGGACGGCACCGGGCAGCCCCGCCCCCGCCGAGTTGCCCGCGGCTGCTCACCGGCGTCTCGTCGGGCGGGAGAAGCTGGTGGGCGCCCTGATGGCCCATCTCGCGCGGCCCGAGGCCGGTCGCGGCAGGCCCGCCGTCGTCGTCGGCCCTCCGGGAGCGGGGAAGACCTCGCTGATCCTGAGGACCGCACACGAGGTACGGGACCGGTTTCCGGACGGGCAGGTCTTCGTCGACCTGCCCCCCGCCTCCTCGCCTCCCTTCACCGCGGACATGCTCGTCCGCCGCATCCTGCGTTCCCTCGGCGGCACCCCCGCCGCGGAGAACCCGGAGGAGGCCCGTGCCCAGCTGCGGGACGCGTTGAGCAGACGACACGTACTCGTGATCCTCGACAACGTCGACAGCGAGGCGCAGGTCCGTCCCCTGCTGGTGGACGACGGGCACAGCGCCGTCCTGGTGGCCGCGCGCCGGGAACTGTCCGCGCTCACGGGGCAGTTCCGCCTCCGGATCGGCGCCCTCGACCAGCAGGACGCCTACCAGGTCCTGGAGGACCTGGCAGGCACCGCGCGCACCCGGGCACAGCGGTCGGCCGCGTTGAGCATCGTGCAGTCCTGCGCGCGGCTGCCGCTGGCGCTGCACGTCGCCGGTCTGTGGCTCGTGGCACGCCCTGACCGGTCTCTGCGCGACCTGGCGGACCGGCTCGTGGACGAGCAGCACCGGCTCCGTTCACTGCGCATAGGAGACCTGTCCCTGTACCGGAGTGTGGCCGCCTACTACCGGCTGCTGCCCTATCCGGTGCAGTCCGCCCTGCATCGACTCGGGTCCGTGTGCGGCGACTTCGGCGTCGACGAGTTGGTGCCCCATGTGACACCGGTGCGGCCGCAGGCCGTGGATCTGCTGGAGGAGCTGCTGCACCGCCAGATGATCCATCCGGTCGCGACGGACCGCAACGGGCAGATCCGCTACCGGCTGTACGACGCGGTACGGCTGTACGTGGCGCACCATGCCGCGCAGTCCCCGGTACGGTTCGCCGGGGACGGCCTGGTCAGGCTCGCCCCTTTGGTGTTCTGACCGAAACGGTGCGCCGGCGCGTCCGGTGCCCGCCCTCAGTGGACGGCCTGGCAGTCGGCATCGTGGCCGTCTCGCGACGACGGGTGGGATTCCGTCCAGTCCCGAATGTGGTCGACGAGTTCCAACAACTTGCGGCCTGAGGCGGTGAGTTGGTACGAGGTCATGTCCAGTGAGGTCAGCGGACCGTCGACCAGCCCGTCGTGCTGCAGCGAGCGCAAGGTATCGATCAGCACCTTGTGGCTGATGCCGCACAGACATCGCTGGAGTTCGTTGAAGTGGTTGTGCCCCTGGCCGAGCGCCTGCAGCGCCAGCACCGGCCACCGTCTGCCCAGTGTGTTGAGCACCTTGGCCAGCGGCGTCCGGAGGTAGTCGGCGACGGCCGGCGCCACGGCTGTTCTGTAATGTGCCACCCAGCAGCTCCGCTCGAAGTCCAGTTGCTCGATTCTTCACCACACGCGGGAGTTGTGCGCGGCACATTTGAACGCCCGTCACGGGGCCCCGATGAACAACCGGGCACGTTCCGGAGCGGGTGAATGCAAGGGGCCGCGCCATCCTCAATCCTGGGAATCGCACGCCGGGATCACCAGGCATTTCATCGGCAATTTCCAGGCATCAAGACGACCGATCGACTGGTTGACGTTCCGGCGAGCGCGTTGCTAACTTCAGGGCCCGCGGTCCGGACCAACCGTGATCAAGGCGGTCGGGCTGTGCGCATGCATTGCCACGGGCGAACACCTGCGGCAGGACGCTGCGTTCACGCTGTTCCCGCCGCCCCTGTTTCCATCCGGATCGGCACGACGACCAGCACATGAGCTCCGCAATTCCTGAATCGTTTTCGGGCATTATCCGAGAGGGGTGCGAGTCATGCGAGACGCGCTACAGAAGACCGAGATCCCCGGTATAACCGAGCCGGCTCACGAGACCGAACCGCACGACGCGATCCATGTGCGCCAGGTGACGCCGGGCATCCGGATCCTTCAGTACAGCGATGCCAAAGTGGTGATGAAACCGTGGGGCCGGGAGCGATGGCTGCACGAGGCGGAGGCACCGTACTGCTTCAAGGTGATCCGCATCTCGGCCGGTTGTCGCACCAGCCTCCAGTACCACCGCCACAAGCAGGAGAGCAACTTCCTCCTTGAGGGCGAAGCGGTCATGCACTACCGCGAGACCCTCGACGAGCCCACCCAGCGCATACCGATGACGGCCGGGACGCTTGTCCATGTGCAGGCCGGCAGCGTGCACCGGATCGAGGCGGTCACGGACATCATCCTCGTCGAGGTCTCCACTGCCGACGACGGGTCCGACACCGTCCGGCTGGGGGACGACTACCAGCGCCGTGACGGCCGGGTCGAGGCGGAGCACTGACGGTCCAGGTGTCCAGACCACCGCGTGTGCTGCCGGACACCACAGGGCGCCGCAGAATCGTCGTCGCGTCCGCCGTGGACACCCTTGGTGTCGGGCTCTTCCTGCCGCTGTCCCTGTACTACTTCACGGTCTCGACGCAGCTCTCCCTCACCGGGATAGGCACGACGACGAGCGCGGCGACGCTTGCCGCGCTGTTCACCGCGCCGTACGCGGGGGCGCTGACCGACCGGTTGGGTCCGCGGAACATGGCCGCGCTGAGCAACATCGTCGTGGCGGTCGGATACATGAGCTATCTCGTGGTGCACGACTACGTCGAGTTGTTCGCCGCGGTGTTCGTCGTCATGGCGGGCGATCGCCTGTATTTCGCGGCATGGCCGACCCTGATAGCCGACATCTCCGACGACGACCAGCGTGACGCCTGGTACGCGCTGATCCAGACGGTCGGCGCGGGCAGTCTGGGCACGGGGGCGCTGCTGAGCGGAATCCTGCTGGCCGGCGAGCACGCGCAGCAGATCGACCTGCTGATCGTCTTCAACGCGCTGACCTCCGTCGTGGCCGCGCTGCTCACCCTGTCGCTGCGGGTGCCCCGCCGGCCGGCGGCAGGCGGTCGTGCCGGCGGGAAGAACTACGCGGTGGTCCTGCGGGACCGGACCTTCGTCCGCCTCCTGGTGGGGCAGGCCCTGATGGCGGCCGCATGGATCCTTCCCGGCACCTTCCTCCCGCTCTACCTCGTGCGTTCGCTGGGCCTTCCCGCCTGGTACGCCATGGTGGTATTCAGCTTCAACTACTTCCTGGTCTTCTTGTTCCAGCTCCTGGTGACGAACCTGTTCCACGGCTTCAGAAGGACCCGGACCATAGCGCTCGGCGCGTGCTGCTTCGTCGTGACCACCGCGGTCATGGCGGCTGCCCCGCTGGCCGGCCGTACGGGGGCGTTCGCTCTCCTGCTGGCCGCCATCGCCGTCTACACCGTCGGCGAGATGCTCTGCGTGCCCGCCGGAAATGCCGCCGTCGCCGCACACGCCCCCGCAGAGATGCGCGGAATGTACATGGCCACCTTCCAGCTCACCGGTGCGATCGCGTTCGGAGCCGGGCCGGGGCTTGTCGGCGTGCTGTTCGCGAGGGATCCCGCTTGGGTGCTGGCCGCCGTGGCCCTCGCCGTCACGCTGGGCGGTGTCGCGGTCGTGTCGAGCGACCGTGCGCTGGTGCGCACCTGCGGAGAAACGGCGGGTGGGAGCCATGACGTCTGAGAATGCGGGGCGGCTCGCCTCCGAACTGGCCTCCGCTGCTCTGCTCGTCGTGGACGAGGCGTCTCAGCACGTGTCCCACAAGATGTGGGAGTGGTGCCGGGCACCGTACGAGGACATGCATCGATCACTGCTGGCGAACGGCAGCCCGCGGATCGGCGAACTGGTCGACGTCCTCGGTACCCGTCCGGAGGATCTCGGCGCCTACCGCGCCGTCGCCGACGAGATCGCGCGGGAGCTGCGGCAACGCCCGGACTTCCACGACATCATGGCTGAGCGGGCACGGCTCGTGCGTACGACGGCACGCATCGCCGTGTACGTGGGCGACGCGGTCCCGGACGAGCCGGCGCACCGCGATCCCGCTCTCCCCGACATCCTCGACGCGGTGGACCGCGCCGGGCCCCGCCCTGGCCCGGAAGGCACCCGGGCGACGATCGTCATCCCGTTCCGCGCCGCGGACGCGCTCAGCGGCCGCCCCCGGAACCTCGCGGCGTGCCTGGCGGCGCTGGCGGACCAGACCCACCCGCGGTCCGGCTACCGGATCGTGCTCGTGGAGAGTGACGGCAGACCACGGTGGCAGCACCTGTTCGACGGCCTGGTCGACACCTACCTGTTCGCCCGCAAGACCGGACGCTTCAACAAGTCATGGGCCGTCAACTGCGGTGTCGTACACGGCGGTGGCGCGGACGAACTGGTCTGCATCCTCGACGCCGACATCCTGGTCGACTCGGGTTTCGTCGCCAGGAACATCGCCAGATTCGACGAGGACACCCTGCAGGGGTTCTGGCCGTACCGCAGCGTCCTGTTCGCCGGCGAGGAGGCGAGCCGGTACGCCGTCGCGTCCCGCTGCCTTCACCGGCATCCGGACGTCCGCCATGAGCTGCTGAGGGGAACGTACCTGCGCCGGCCTCCGGGCGGATGCGTGTGGCTGCGCAGGAGCCTTTTCGACCGCATCGCGGGCATGGACGAGCGCTTCGAAGGCTGGGGCGGCGAGGACAACGACTTCGGGTGGCGTGCCGAGGCCTACGGCGGTATGGAGCGGTTCGGCGACCATCTGCTGCACCTGCACCACCGGCGGGGCGACCACGACTTCCATGACGCCGCTCCCTCTTCCGAGGCAGTGCCGTGGTGCACCTGGCCGGCCGACTCGGCCATCGGTGATCTCCGCAAATACACATGAGAAAAGAGGGAGAACGCATGGAGGTCGGTCTTCCGTTCCTGGGAGTGGGACCGGTATCGCGGAACGTGCTCGACGCCGCGCTCACCGCTGCCTATCGCTGGAACACCAAGATCATGCTGATTCCGAGCCGTTCCCAAGTAGACGCCCCGGAGTACGGCAGGGGCTACACGGGCTGGACCACGGAGCAGTTCGCAGAATACGTACGCGCCCGCGACCCGCGGCGTCTGGCGCTGCTGTGCCGCGACCACGGCGGTCCCTGGCAGCATCCGGACGAAGGACTGCTGCCGGACGAGAAGGCGGTGATGGCGTCGTGCGCCGCCTCGTTCGACCACGACATCGCGGCAGGCTTCGACATCCTCCACCTCGACACATCCGTCGAGCCCACCGGCGAGGCCCCTTTCCCCGCGGCGCTGGGGCGGCTGACCGCGTTGTACGCGCACTGCTCGGCGACGGCCGAGGCGACCGGACGGCCGTTGCGCTTCGAGATCGGCTTCGAGGTACAGGGCACCGACGTCAATGATCCCGGACTGTTCGAGGCGCAGCTCGACGAGGTGTGCGACGAAATCACCGGTCGGGGACTCCCCCTCCCGTCCTTTGCCGTCGCGCAGACGGGCACCAAGGTGCAGGAGCTGTCGAACCGCGGTGCTTTCCCCCGGCCGGCCAGCCGGGAACACGTCACCCGGCAGATCACGGCTGTCGCGAGGATCTGCCGGGCCCGCAACCTCAAGCTCAAGGCCCACAACTGCGACTACCTCACGCCATCGGACGTGGCGGCTCTCACCGCAGCAGGCGTCGACGCCGTCAACGTCGCCCCCGAGTTCGGCACGTACGAGACGCGCATCCTGCTGCGTCTGCTCAACGAGATCCAGCTGCCGAAACTGGCGGACCGGTTCCTCGCGCTGTCGTTCGAGTCCGGGAAGTGGTCCAAGTGGATGGCACCCGACACCATGGCAACCGACTACGAGAAGGCGGTCATAGCGGGCCACTACGTGTTCGGTTCGCCGGAGTTCGCCGACATCCGCGCAGAGTTGGAGGAGCAGCTGGCACGCCGTTCGGCCGTGCCGCTGAACGAGGTGCTCCAGTCCGAGATCGCACTCCTGATCGAGCGCTATCTGCTCGCCGGCACCTCCTTGTGGCGTCCTGCCCCGCAGTCGCACCTAGTGGCGAGGTGAGGGAATGTCACACGCCGACCTGCTGACGCGTCATCTCGCGGTCATGCCGTCATGGATGACGCCGTACTACGAGCACCCCATCCAGATCGTGCGGGGTTTCGACCGGCGTCTGGTGGACGGTGAAGGAAAAACCTACCTGGACTTCTTCGGCGGGATCGCGGTCAACTCCCTCGGCTACAGCGTCCCCGAAGTCCGGGACTCGGTGCGGCGCCAGCTGGCCCGAGGTGTGCACCACACCTCCACCTGCTATCTGATCGAGCAGCAGGTCGAGCTGGCCGAACGGATCGCCCGGCTGTCCGAGATCCCCGACGCCAAGGTCTTCTTCGTCAATTCAGGCACCGAGGCCATGGAGGCGGCGCTGCTCTTCGCCACCACCGCTCGCCGAAGCAGTCATGTGCTCACCCTGCGCAACGGATACCACGGCAGGTCGTTCGGCTCCAACGCGGCGACCAGCGTACTGGGGTGGAACGCCTCCCGGCTGTCGCCGCTCCAGGTGTCCCACGTGCACAACGGCCACCAGTTCCGCGGCAGTCTGGCCCAGGTGCCCCAGGACCAGGTCAACGCAGTGTGCCTCGAGGAACTCCGTGAGCTGATCGCGACGATCGGGGGCGCCGATATCGCCGCCTTCGTCGCCGAACCCATGCAGGGCGTGGGCGGGCTCACGATCCCGCCGGACGGGCTGCTCCGCGCCTACCAGGACGAGCTGCGAGAACACGGGATTCCCGTGATTGTCGACGAGGTACAGACCGGGTGGGGCCGACTCGGCTCGCACTTCTGGGGCAGCGGGATGCACGGGATCACGCCGGATGTGATGACCTTTGCCAAGGGCCTGGGCAGCGGATTCACCATCGGCGGCGTGGTGGGCCGCCCCGAGATCATCGACTCGGTGACGGCGAAATCGATGTCCACCTTCGGAGGCAACCCCATCGCCATGGCCGCGGGCCTGGCGACGGTCAACGTCCTGCTCAGCCAGGATCTCCAGGCGAACGCCGAGAAAGTCGGGGAGATCATCCGCTCCGGGCTGGACGAGCTCTCGGCCGGCCATCCGCAGATCGGCGAAGTACGTGGCCGCGGCCTGCTGCTGGCGATCGAGATCGTGGTACCCGGCACCACGGACCCCGACCCCGCGGCGGCGCTGAGGCTGCATGAGCGGGCCAGGGAGCTCGGGCTCCTCGTCGGCCGCGGCGGCCCCTACGGCAACGTCATCCGTATCAGCCCGGCGCTGAACCTGTCCGTCGCCGAGGCACAGGAAGGGCTGCACATCATCGCGGAAGCAGTGCGATCCGACCGGCCGTCCCAGCTGGACGGGGGCGTCCGCCGGTGAACGACGACAAGCGCGCGTACAGGATTCCCAAGTACAACTATGCCGACCAGTTCCCGGACCTGGACGGTGCCACCCTGCCCGCGATCCGGGAGCTGTTGCTGTCCGGCGAGTACATCCTGGGCCCGGAGGTGACGCGGTTCGAGAACGACTTCGCCCGGTTCCTGGACGTCGAACACGCGATCGGCGTCAACTCCGGAACCGACGCGTTGATCCTGGCTCTCGACGCCCTCGGTATCGGCCCGGGCGACGAGGTCGTCACCGTCGCGAACAGCTTCCACGCCACCGCCCAGGCGATCGCGCGGCGCGGCGCCAGACCAGTGCTGGTCGACTGCGGCGACGACGACTTCCTCATCAGCCTCGACCAGGTGGCAGCGGCCGTGAGCAGCCGCACCCGGGCCGTCGTCATCGTCCATCTCTTCGGCCGGGCGGCCGACGTCGAGTCCGCCGCGGCGCTCTGCGGCCAGAAGGGCCTCTTCCTGATCGAGGACTGTGCCCAGGCCGCCGGAGCGCGTTCGCGTGGAAGGCGAATCGGAACGACCTCACACGCCGGATGCTGGAGCTTCGCCCCGGCCAAGAACCTCGCGGCCGCCGGTGACGGCGGCGCCGTCACCACGGCGCACGGGGACACCGCTCGCCAGGTGCGCCTCCTGCGCCACTTCGGCCAGCCGGTCCAGAACCGGCACGACCTCGTCGGCTACAACTCCCGTCTCGATTCCCTCCAGGCCCTCCTGCTGGCGCAGAAGCTGAAACGTCTCGACGCCTGGAACACCGCACGGGCGCGCGTGGCGGACGGCTACCGCCGGCGCCTGTCGGAACTGCCGCTCTCCTTCCAGGAAGTGGGCGGCCCCGGCGAGCACGTCTATCACCTCTTCCAGGCACGCGCGGAGTCCGAGGAGGTACGCGACGCTCTCGTCAACTGCCTGCAGGACGCCGGAGTGGACGCCGTCGTGCGCTACCCCGTTCCGCTCCACCTCCAGGGCGCGTTCTCCTTCCTCGGTCACCGCCGGGGGGCGTTCCCGGTCGCCGAGGCCCTGGCACAGCAGACGCTGTGCCTGCCGATCAGGCCCGACCTCTCGGAGGGAGACCTCGACTACGTCTGTGCCGTGATCGCACAGTTCTTCGGCAACTCATAGAGAACGGTGGGGCAGCACATGAGCACATACGACATTCGGCCGCTGGTCGACGAGCAGCAGATGGAAGCCCTCCTGCCGCACATGACGCGTGCCTTCGGCAAGGCTCCGTACGAGCCGCAGACCCTGCTGCGGGAAGGCTACGGCGCGGTCGCCACCCGCGGTGCGGAGGTCGTGGGCGGAGGCTTCGCGATCTCCTTCGACCAGTACTTCGGCGGGCGGCCCGTGCCCTCCGGGGGGACAGCCTGGCTGACGGTCGTTCCCTGGGCCAGGGGCGGCCGGCTCGGCCGCAGGATCATGCAGAACAAACTGGCGTGGCTGGAGCGTGAGCGGGGCGCGGCCATCGCGTGCATGTGGAGCCCGGCCACCGGCATGTACCGCAACTGGGGCTGGGAGGTGGGTGCCATCGGGTCGAGCTTCTCCCTGCGCCCCACTGATGCGCCGGCCGGCGACAGGTCCTACGAGGCCTTCCTGCCGGAGCGCGAGGAGTGCAACGTCCTTCAGCGGAAACTCGCCCAGCGCTGGGACGGCCCCCTGCTGCGCCCCGCGTGGTGGGACGCGTGGAAACAAAAGTGCACGCCGGCCCTGCACCACCTCGGGGTACGGCGCGACGGTGAGCTCGTCGGTTATGCCTCCTTCGTCGAAGAGCCGGTCACGCCCTGGGGCTTCCGGGTGGTTGTGCACGACTTCTGGACCAGCCGCGCGGACGCGATTCCCGCCGTCCTCGACATGCTCACCACGCGTTCCCTTCAGGCCCGCGAAATCCTCTTCAAGAGATCCGTGCTGCCGCGGGCCCACTACGCCTTGTGGGAACTGCCCAACTACGTGATGACCGAGCAGGGTTGGTATCCCTGGATGGTCAAGCTCATCGACGTCAAGCGGGCCATGGAAGCCCGGGGCTGGTCGAGCGCCGTCGAGGCGTCGGTGTGCGTCGAGGTCAAGTTCGCCGACGACGAGATCGCCAGCTACACCTTCGTGTTCTCGCAGGGCAGCGTCGAGGTCAAGCCCGGAGGAGACGCCACCGTGTGGTGCACGGAGGGCACGCTGGCCTCGTGGTTCACCGGTGCGCTGACCTTTCGGCGAGCCCGTGATTTCGGCCGGGCGTGGGGAGACGACCTGGACATCGACGTCCTGGACGCAGCCCTGGCCGCGCGCGAGCCGTGGGTTCCCGAAAGCTACTGACGCACACCTGGAGGCGTGATGGCTGAGGCAAGACGATGGTGCGCACAGGCGGTGCTCTTCGACCTCGACGGAGTCCTCGTCGATTCCATGCCCGTGATCGTCCGGCTGCTCACCCGCTGGGCCGACCTCCACGGTCTCGACCGCGCTGTGACGCTCAGCAGCGCGCACGGCCGGCGGGAAGCCGATCTGGTCGCGGAGCTGGCGCCCTGGGCCGACACCGCGGAAGAGGTCGCGCGCATGCAGAAGTGGCAGGCCACCGAATTCGACGGGTGCGTGCCGTGCCCGGGTACGCAGCGGCTGCTGACCGCGCTGGGCGACTGCCGCTGGGCGGTGGTCACCTCGGGGTCGCGGTCCGTCGCCCTCGGACGGCTGCGGGCTGCCGGGCTTCCCGTGCCCGCAACCCTGGTGTCGGCCGACGACGTCGTCCACGGCAAGCCCCACCCGGAGCCGTACCTCAAGGCCGCCGCCGCATTGGGGGTGCGCCCCACCGAGTGCGTCGTGGTGGAAGACGCTCCCTCCGGCGTGGCGTCCGGTCTCGGCGCGGGCATGCGGGTGATCGCGGTCGCACCCGGCCCGGAGGAGTTGCGCGGCGCCCACGCGCAGGTGGCCTCGCTCGCGGACATCGACGGGTTCCAGGACGCCGAGCGAGAGATACGGCTGACGCTCGGCGGTGCCCGGGACAGCACAGCCTCCCACCTACTGCCGGAAGGGTGACCACCGTGCACGACGTTGCGGCCTCATCGACTTCACTCGCACCGGAGCGGTTCACGGCTTCCGGCAACCGCACGGCAAGTGAGCTGCGGACGCTGGGCGAGATCGAGCGGCGACTGCTGTGGCTCTCCACCATGACCGTGCACCACTGCAACCATGTTCGTCTCAACGAGAGCGGTATGAAGGTCGGCGGGCACCAGGCCTCGACCGCCTCGCTCGTCACGGTCATGACGGCGCTCTGGTTCGACGCGCTCCAATCCGGCGACCGTGTGTCGGTCAAGCCGACGGCGGCGCCGGCTCTGTACTCCATCGCCTACCTGCTCGGCGCGCTGGAGAAGCACGACATGGAATCGCTGCGTGCCTTCGGCGGCCTCCAGGCCTATCCCAGCCGGACGAAGAACGGCCCGTACATCGACTACTCGACCGGTTCGATGGGCCTGGGCGCCAACGCATCCGTGTGGGATGCGATGACCAGACGCTATCTGGCGGACCACTTCGGGCAGAGCCCCGCAGGACGGCACTACGCGCTGCTCGGTGACGCCGAACTGGACGAGGGCGCCGTATGGGAAGCAGTCCTCGATCCGATGGTCGGACAGCTGGGAGCAGTCACCTGGGTGGTGGATGTCAACCGGCAGGCTCTGGACCGGCCGGTGACCAGGTCCACGACCCGGCGCATACGCAACCTGTTCGACGCGGCCGGATGGCAGGTCATCGATCTCGAATACGGGCAGTTGCTGGAGAGCCTGTTCCACGAACCGGGCGGTGAGGAGTTCCGCCAGCTCCTGAACGCCATGACCAACAGGGAGTTCCACCGCCTCCTGCGTGGTTCGGCGCAGGAGGTGCGGTCCGCGCTGACCACGGGGCGGGCGCCGTGGTCAGCGCTGTCGAAACTCGTCGACTCGCTGGACAGCAGGCATCTGCTTGCGGCGATCCGCAATGTGGGCGGCCATGACCTGCCGACGCTGCTGGATGCCTTCGCCCGCATAGACGACAGCCGCCCGACCGTCATTCTGGCCCATACCGTCAAGGGCTACGGGCTCCCGATCGAGGCACACGCGGACAATCACTCCGCGCTGCTGGGCGTCGAGCAGATCAGGAAACTGGCGGATCTGTCGGGCGTGGACATCGACCAGCCCTGGGAGCGCTTCGACGACCGGTCGCCAGAAGGCCTCCGGTGCAAAGAGGCCGCCCTGCGGCTACGGCGCTGCGAGGACGCGAGCCTGACACCGCCGAGCCCACCCGCGGATCTGCGCCGGACCCCCAAGGGCAGAGCCTCGACGCAACAGGCCTTCGGCAGCCTGCTCCTGGACCTCAAGAGGAGTGCGCCGGACGTCGCGGCGCGGCTGGTCACGGTGAGCCCGGACGTCTCCTCGACCACGAATCTCGGCGGCTGGATCAACAGGGCCGGCGTGTGGGAGCCCGACCCGGGCACGGACCAGGACGGCGACCACGGGCTGCTGAAATGGGACGCGACGGCCAAGGGCCAGCACATCGAACTCGGCATCGCGGAAACCAATCTCGTCGGCCTGCTCACCGAGCTCGGTTCCAGCTGGAGCCGGTGGGGACAACCGCTGTTCCCGGTCGGAACGGTCTACGACGCGTTCGTCACCCGTGCGCTGGAGCCTTGGTCCTTCGGCCTGTACAGCGGCGGTCAGTCGATTCTGGTGGGCACACCCGCCGGTACCGCGCTCGGGCCGGAGGGCGGTGCACACCAGTCGGTGATCACTCCGTCCATCGGCCTGGAACAACCCGGGTGCGTGGCCTACGAGCCGGCCTTCGCCCTGGACTTCGAGTGGTGTTTCCTCGCGGCCCTGGGAAACCTCGGCAAACCGGGCGGCGAGTCCGCGTACTTCCGTCTCTCCACCCGGACCGTCGACCAGACACTCGCGGCAGTACCGCACGATTCCGTCCAGCGGGAGACGCGGCGCAGGCAGGCGGTCGCCGGAGGTTACGTCCTTCACAAGGCCGAGGTCCCTGCCGTGACCATCGTAGCGATGGGCGCTGTACTTCCCGAAGCGCTGACCGCGGTCGAGGAGTTGCAGCGGAACGGATTCGGAGCCGACCTGGTGTGCGTCACCAGCGCCGACCTGCTGTACCGGGCGGCCCGGGCGCGATCCGGACTGGGCGACGCCCCCGAGTGGATCCTGCGCGACCTCTTCCCGGGCCAGCGCGCCCTGCCCATGGTCACCGTTCTCGACGGGCATCCGCACACCCTGGCGTTTCTCGCCGCCCTTCACCAGGTCGAGGTCACGAGTCTCGGGGTGACGGAGTTCGGCCAGTCAGGAGACATCGCAGACGTCTTCCGCCATCACGGTATCGACGCGGCCGGCATCGTCACGGCCGCACTGGACCTCATCGAGTGACGGGAGCCGGCCTTTTCCCTCAGGCCTGTGCTCCCCGTGCCGTCACCGCCCGTGCGTCATCGCCCAAGTCGCGTCACCAACGATCCCAGCAGGGGAGACCATGTCACAGGAAGACCGAGCCGCGATCGGCTTCGAAGAGGGCCGGACCACCACGGCCGCGTGGTTCGACGAACTCACCCGCAGACGCGTCACGGGCCCGGTGTCGACACAGCATCGTGTCCTCGATCGCTCCCTGGCCGCAGAAACGCTGGCCGTGCACGCGGGTACGTACGAAGACCCCGTCACCGGAAGCGTCGGCACACCGATCTTCCAGACGACGACGTTCCTCCTCGACGACGCGAGCTACGGGGCCTTCTCCGACGGATCGCTTCGTGATGTACCGATCTACACCCGCTACGGGAACCCGTCGCAATGGTCGGTCCAGGAGAAGATCGCCGCCCTGGAGGGGGCGGAGAGCGCCGTGGTGACGTCCTCGGGGATGAGCGCCATCGCCAGCACCGTCTACGCCCTCACCAACCGTGGGAGCCATATCGTCTCCGCCTACGACGTGTACGGCGGAACCTACAACCTGCTCCGCGACGACATGCCTTCCGCTGGGCGGGAAGTGACGTTCGTCGACGCCGACGATCCGCAGGCCGTCAAGGCCGCGATCCGTCCGGAAACCCAGCTTCTCCTCTTCGAGACGCTGACCAATCCGCTCCTGAAGGCACCCGCGTTGGGCGCGATCTCGAAGATCGCCCGTGAGGCCGGCGCGCTCCTGGTCGTGGACAACACCTTCCTCACCCCGGTCAACATGCGCCCCTTGGCCATCGGAGCCGACATCGTGGTGCACAGTGCCACGAAGTACCTTGCCGGCCACAGTGACGTGACCGCGGGCGCGGTCGTGGGACGCCGCAAGTTCCTGGACCGCGTCTGGGCGCAGACCCTGCGGTTCGGCGGATCCCTGGACCCGCTGTCGTGCTTCCTGCTGGAGCGCGGGATGAAGACCCTCCCGCTGCGCGTCAAGGCACAGAACGACAACGCACGGCGGATCGCCGAGTACCTGATGACTCATGATGCCGTCACGGCCGTGTACCACCCGGATCTGGGCGGGGCCCGCTATGCGGACCTCGAGAGCGAGAACTACCGCGGGTTCGGAGGAATGGTCAGTTTCGAAGTGAAGGGCGGAGACGCCGCCGCACTCGCCTTCATGAAAAGACTCACGCTCCCTTATGCGGCGACGAGCCTGGGCGGCGTGGAATCTCTCGTCAGCATGCCCGGCAACACCTCCCACAGTTCACTGACGGAGGGGCAGAAGGCCCTGATCGGCATCAACCCGGGACTCGTCCGATTCTCAGCCGGAATTGAGGACGTCGGCGATCTCATCGATGATCTGCGGAACGCACTGCCGTCGCGCGGTGAGGAGAGTGACTGGTGAGGAACAGTTTCAACACAGCCGGATTCAGCGAAGTGGTGCACGAGACCCGCGACGACCCTGCCGAGGCATGGTTCAGCTACATGAGCCGGGCCTCCCACTCCCCCCACCGAGGGCTGTCGGTCCAGAACGGCCCGGCCATGATCGGCAGGGTCAAGTCCGTGCGGGACTTCGCGTTCGCCGTCGCCGAGCAGCCCGCAGCGGACGCCGGCCGCGCAGGGACCGCGCCGCAGACCACACCTCCTGACGAGCCGACACCGATCGACCTGGCGCTCACCGGGGTGGCCGCCTGCTCCCTGGCGACACTGATCGCCGGAGGCAGCGCGACCGGCGTTCTGTTCGACACCGTCGAGATGCTGATCCAGCATGGCGCCATTCCCCCGGAGCGGGAGAACGCGGTCGACTGCCGGTTCGAGATCAGCCGCGGCGAAGACGGCCCGCTGCCGGCCACGCTGCTCGACCGCGCTGTGAGTCTCAGCCCGAACCACCGCACCTTGATCGAGCACATTCCGCTGAACGTCAGCTATGTCCCCTGTCCGGGCCGCGAGGATCACCAGAAGATCACCGAAACGGACATGCGGGTGCCGGCCTGGCCGGCCGCCGAGCGCCGGCTGAGATGGATCAGCGGACCGCAGTTCCTGTCGGTGCCCGCGCAGACCGGGACGGGCCAGGAGCTGAGGGTGGATCAGCCGAAGCAGATAACAGGTGTCGACTGGGGACCCAATCCGCAGGAGTACCTCCTGATGGGACTCTCCTCGGACATCGCCTCGACGCTGGCGCGGCTCTCGGTCGAACAACTGGACAGGCGGATGGCCTGGAACGTCGTGACCCGGGCACGTATCGACATACGCGGCCTGCTGCACGCCGACCCCTCCTCGCTGATCCAACTGCAGGATGTCAGCTGCACTGTCTCCGCACCCGGCACGGACGACGCCGCATCCGGTCTGGCCGAGTTCGTCACCTCCGCCGTGACCCAGTCACGCGTGGCGGACCTGATCTGCCGGCGCCAGGCCGTCGATGTCTGGCTGACTCCGTCCGCACCCACGCTGCTCGCTCCGCAGGGACCGCAGACCCCGCTCTGAGCGAGCGGAGCCACCCACCGCTCCTAGCCGCCCGTACAGCGCGTCTGCGCCACTCCGCTCCAAGGGGGATTTCCTGCCGTGGAATACAAAGGCCCCGTGCGGGTTCTCGGCATCGGCGCCGGGCCGGCCAATCTCAGCCTGGCCGCGCTGGCGGAACCGATCCCCGAGCTGCCCGTGACCGTCCTGGAATCGCGGAACTCCGTGTCGTGGCACCCGGGCCTGCTGTGGTCCGATTCCCGACTACAGGTCAGCGGCGTCAAAGACCTGGTCACACCGGCCGATCCACGAAGCCGCTTCAGTTTTCTCAACTTCCTGCACGAGCACGGACGTCTCTACCGCCACTTGATCGCGAACGCGGATCACGTGTCCCGGAAAGAATTCGATCAGTATTTCACCTGGGCGGCGAAAATGCTGGACGTGCGCCTGGAGGAAACGGTGCAAGAGGTCGATCACGACGGTCGGCGATTCGTCGTGCAGACCACTGCCGGGACATGGAGCGCCGACAACCTGGTGCTGGGCGTCGGGCAGGCACCCTGTATTCCGGATTTCGCCCGCCCCTTCCTCGGCCCGCACCTGTGGCACGCCGCGAACCATCTGGACCACGGGCGTTCCTTCACGGACAAGGACGTGCTTCTCGTCGGCGGCGGACAGAGCGGGGCCGAGATCGCCATGGACCTGATCTCCGGAAGAGCGGGCCTCCCTCGTCAACTCACCTGGGTCACCGGCCAACGGGGATTCACGCCACTCGACGAATCCCCCTTCTCGGGCGAGTGGTTCAACCCGCAGTTCGTCGAATACTTCCACGAGAAGTCCCGGACGCAGCGGTCCATGCTGCTCGCCCAGCAGAGCCCCGCCCACCACGGAACATCCCAGCAACTACTCCAGAAAATATACAAACGTCTGTACGAGATAGACTACTTGACGCCTCACGCGTTCCGGCACTGCCTCATGGGCGGGGTCGAGCTGGCAGACCTCTCACGCCTCCGCGACGGATTCAGCTGCTCCCTGCAGAACGTCGTGACGAGCGAGAAATGGGACACCACAGCAGAGATCGTGGTGCTCGCCACAGGATTTCACCGACAACTGCCCCGCTTCATGGAGCCGCTGCGAGACCGGCTGCCCCTCGCCGGTGACGAGTACATCGTGGAGCGCGACTACCGGATCGCATGGGACGGCCCGGACACCAGCAGGATCTTCGTGCAGAACGCGGCCCGCGGCAGTCACGGCGTGGCGGACCCCAATCTGAGTCTGGCGGCATGGCGAAGCGCCGTCATCATCAACAGCCTTCTCGGCCGCGACCACTACGCGCTCAGACGGCAGGACATCACTTTGAACCTGAGCCGGAACGAGCAGCCCCGCCTTCCCTAGCGGCCGATGCCCCCGCCTCGGCCGGGTGGAGAGTCCCCGGGGCTGCCCTCCCCCTCCGAGGAAACCCTCCCCTTCGAACAGGAGATCTCCATGTCATCAGCCGCTGTAGGCACGGACGTCGGCACCGAGCCCTGGCTCTGTCTGGGAGAGCGTGCCCTGCGCTCCCGGCTGATCCTGGGGATCGAGCAGTACACCGACCCGAAGCTGGTCGCCGACGTCCTGCGCGTCGCGGCATGCGACGTCTTCATCACCACATTCGACCTGGAGCAGACCCGGCCCAGCCTGCTGATGTCCGACCTGGACCAGGCCGTCGGGCTCGACGACTATGTGTGGATCGGGACCACGTCCTTCGCGCGTTCCCGGCGGGACGCACTGCTCACCGCCCGCAGGCTGAGGCAGTCGTACGGCATCGACATCATGAAACTGGATGTCCGCCCCTCGGACAACCTCCCGGACAACGCCCAGACCGTCACGGCCGCCGCGGAGTTGATCGCCGAAGGCTTCGAGGTCCTCCCCTTCATCCTCCCCGACCCGCAGACCGCGGCCGTACTGGAACAGGCCGGCTGCGCGGCGCTGCGCATCATGGCATCACCGGTGGGCAGTGCCCGGGGCATCATCGACGAGCAGGCCGTCCGCGACACCATGGCCGCCGTCTCCGTTCCGGTGATCCTCGAGGGCGGCCTGGGCACACCCGCCCAGGTGGTACGCGCGATGGAGCTCGGCGCGGACGCCGTCCTCGTCAACACCGCGGTGGCGCGGGCCCCGCATCCCACCGTGCTCGCCGAGTCGATGCGCCATGCGGTGTACGCCGGGCGCCTCGCGGCCGGCCAGGGTCTTCCCGCCCCCCTTGCCGGCTGAACGCGCAGGTACTGCCGTGGAACTGACCGCCGTACTCTTCGACATGGACGGCGTCCTGATCGACACGGACCAGGCCATCGCCGACCTGTGGAACGCACTGGCCGCCCAGTCCGGGCTGACGATCACCGCAGCCGACTTCGCTGCCCACATCTACGGGTGCTCGCCCGAGCACACCGTCGAGACGGTGTTCGCGTCCCTCGCCCCGCACGACCGCGTGCAGGTCCTGCGCCGGGTCCGCGAGGCCGAACCCGGCCTCGCCTTCTCACCGGTACCGTACGCCGCCGACCTCGTGCGCCAACTCGCCGCAGCAGGCGTGCCGTTGGCTCTCGTCACGGGCGCGTCGGCGGACCGGGCCGGCCACGCGCTGCACACACTCGGTCTGACCGGCTTGTTCACCACCGCCGTCACCTGGGGCGAGTCCGCACGCGGCAAACCCGCGCCGGACTGCTACCTCCTGGCGGCCGACCGGCTCGGCGTCACACCGCAGACGTGCCTGGTCTTCGAGGACACCACCGCAGGTGTCAGCGCGGCCGTGGCTGCCGAAGCTGCCTGCGTCGCCGTGAGCCGGCTCGACCCACAGCCACTGCGCACGGCCGGGGCACGCCACGTCGTGCCGGACTTCGCCGCGGTAGGACTGCGCCGGGACAAGACCCTGACGTTGCTCGACATAGCCGACCAGGAGACCTTCAAGCTCCGCCCCGCCGTACGGCGATGTCCGGCGCTGTCGGCCACCGGAGAGCAATCGCAGGCGGGTTACGCGTCTGACACGCACCAGCCGGATCTCCGGCCGTCCCCCGCACCGCTGCTGGAGCCGGAGTGGGGCACCCTGCCGGCCTCGCCGCCCGGCCCGCTCGGTCAGCAGACGTGACAGCGCCCCGAGCACGGCTACACCTTCGGCGTGCGGACGCTGCCGACGTCCTGAGCGATCTTCGATACGGTCTCGGCCGGCGTCGGCATGGCCGCCATCTCCGCCTGCACCTGCCGTGCCGACGCGGCGAGCCGCTCGTCGTCGAGCAGTCGGCGCAACACCTCGGCCGCCGGCCGGTCCAACGACGAGGTGACGCCCACCCCACGGCGGATCAGGACGTCGGTGTTGTCGAACTGGTCGGCCCCCTGCGGCAGTACGAGTTGCGGCAGGCCGGCGTCGAGCGAGGCCATGATGCTGCCGGCGCCGCCGTGGTGCACGACGGCGGTACAGGTTCGCACCAGCGCGTCGAGCGGCAACCACGCGACGGCTCGCACATTCGCGGGCAGTGGACCGAGACCGGCTGGATCGGCGCCGCCGAGCGCAAACACGAACTCGGCGTCGACCTGCCCCGCCGAGTCCAGAATCCATTGCAGCGGATGGGTTCCGGTGAAGCGGGGGGCGACCGTTCCCAGTGTCACCGCGATCCGTGGCCGCCGAAGGCGCTGGAACAGCCAGTCCGGGAGTGCCCCGCCGCCGCTGTAGGGGATGTACCGCATCGGCCGGCCGAACGGCTCCACCGCGCTCATGCTCGGCGGCGAGACATTGACGGCGAAGTCGCAGATTCCCCGCCGGCGCGCCGACTTCGCACGCAGCCATGGCGACACCATGTCCGGGTGATGAAGGAATCCGATCCCGTGGAACAGCGTCGGTACACCGAGGTGCCGCGCTACGAGCGCCTGCGAGGTGTGCACGACGAGGTCGGGACGCCACCGCGCGACGAGTTCCCTGCTGCCCGCCAGCATCAGGTCTGCGAACGTCTCGAAGAAGTGCGGCGCCCCGGACCTCTCGGACACGGCATCGGGACGATTGGACGCGAATGCGTGCCGCTCCCGCGGAAGGAGTGCCGCGAAATCACCGTCCGGGGCGACATCCACGACGTTCAGGCCCGCCTGCGCCAGCAGCGGCACGGCCGTCGAGCAGGTGCCGAACAGGACGTCGTGGCCGGCGGCGACCGCGGCTTGCGCGAGGGGCACCATGCCGAACACGGCACCCAGATTCGGTGGTGACATGAACAACATGCGCGTCATCTGTTCACGACCTTCTGCAGTTCCTGTTCGGTCAGCCGGATCCCGAACACATCACGCAACAAGGCCGGCAGCTCCTCGGGATCGAGTTGCCTGCTGACCACGTCACCTGCCGCGGTGGACCGGGTGTAGCGATCGTCGAACAGCACATGCCGCTCCGCGGGGCCGATCTTGTGCGCCACCAGGATGTTCGCGAAGGGGATGCCGGGATACGTCACCGAGTAGTAGTGGGCGACCAGGTAGTCGACGTAGTGCTGCGGCTGGTCGTTGAACGAGTACAGGTCGAACCAGCCGTCACCGTGTTCGACCTGGAGCAGGCTGTCACCGTCCGGCAGCGGAAGCGCCCGCCACCGCCAGGGCCGCGTCCCGACGATGTCGCCGCCGTGCATCGGAACCGGTTCGGTCGGCCCCTCGCCGCCGAGCCCCACGTCCACCAGCCACGGCAGTCCGTCGATCTCCACCAGCAGCGCCATGTGCGTCAGCGGCCTGACGATGTCGGTGCCGTTCCTGATGCGGCCGGAGATCCTCCGCACCGTGAATCCCAGCAGTTCCAGCGCCGCGGCGAGCATCATGTTGTGCTCGGCGCAGGTGCCGCCGCTGTTCGGGGCCAGCAGTTTGCGCTGCACGTCGACGAGTTCGAGACTGATCGGCCGGCTGAGCAGCACATCGATGTTGTGGAAACCTATGGCGGCCATCTGTCGCGCTTGCAGCGTCCGCAGTGTGGCCGGCGTCGGCCCCAGTCCCTGCCGGTCGACGCCGATCCGCCGGAGGTAGCCGTCGAGGTCGAACCGCTCGACCTGCCATTCGCTGGGTGCGGCGTCCGGGGCCACGGCTCGGACGGCGGGGAGGTCCAGCGGAGTGCCGGCCAGTTCGGACCAGATGTGGGCGGCCAGGGCCGCCGGTGTCGGGTGGTCGAACGCGACCGTGGGCGCCAGTCGCACACCGGTCCGGCCGCTGAGCCGGTTCCGCAGCTCGATCGCGATCAGCGAGTCGAACCCGAGGTCGCGGAAACTGCTGTGCTCACCGACCAGGTCCGGCGCGTCGAGTCCCAGCACGGAGGCGCTGTCCCGGCTGACCATGTCGACCAGCAACCGGTGCTGGTCGTGCTTGGCGAGACCGGCCAACTTGCTCGTCAGATCCTGGGCGGCGGGCACTTCACGCGGTATGCGCCGGCCCGGGTCGTAAGCGACGACGGTGGGAAGTCCACTGGCCAGGGCCGCGTCGAACAGTCGCAGACCCTCCTTCGTGGAGAGCTTCGGCGTTCCGATCCGCGCCATGTCGCCGTCGGTCAGCCGCGCGGTCATCCCGGTCGGGCTGTCCCACGGCCCCCAGGCGATCGAGGTCGCAACCAGACCCATGGCGTGGCGGTGTCTGGCGAGTCCGTCGAGAAAACCGTTGGCCGCCGCGTAGTTGGCCTGGCCCGCGTTGCCGAGCGTGGCAGCCGCCGAGGAGAACAGCACGAACATGGACAGGTCGCGGTCCTTGGTCAGCTCGTGCAGGTTCCATGCGCCGGTGGCCTTGGGCGCCAGCACATGGTCGAACCGTTCCCGCGTCAGCCCGGAGAAGACGGAGTCGTCGAGCACGCCGGCGGCGTGCACGACCCCGCCGAGCGGCACCGACTCGATCGCTTCGGCCAGGGCCTCCCGATCGGCGACATCGCAGGCGGCCGTCGTGACATCGGCACCGAGTTCCCGCAGTTGCCCGATCAGCTCGGCGGCACCGGGCGAGGCGTCCCCTCGGCGCCCGACCAGGAGCAGGTCACGTACCGCATGCCGGGTCACCAGGTGCCGGGCGACCGCGGATCCGAGGGCGCCGAAGGCACCCGTCACCAGAACGGTCCCGGTTGCCTGCCGGGTTTCGCCACCGGGAGGCACGCGGACCACGCGTGGTGAAAGGAGCTTCCCGTCACGGATGGCCACCTGAGGCTGACCGGTGCCCACGGCCTCCGCCAGCAGGCTCCCTTCCTGATCGGTGTCGACGAGCACCAGCCGGCCCGGGTGTTCTGCCTGCACCGATCTGATCATCGACCAGACCGACGCCTGCCTCCAGTCCTCGGCCTGGCGGGTGACCACGACCAGCCGCGACCGCTCACCGGCCAGGAATTCCTGGATCTGCGGTACCAGGTGCGGCAGTTCCCCGCTGACAACGGTGATGTCCCGTTCCGGCGGGCCGGCCGGTATCGGCGTCCAGTCCAGGGTGAACAGTGCTGCTCCGCCGGTCTCGCGGAGTGTCACCCGGTCGATCCGGAGCACCGGCCTGCCTTCGGTGTCGGCCACGAGCACCCTGACACCGCCGTCGACCGGACTGAGCTGGAACCGGATGGCGCCGCCGGCCGGCCGGAACATCCGAATCCCGGTGAAGGAGAAGGGGACACCGGGCGGCATGAGAAGCCGGGCGCCGTGCAGCACGGCATCCAGCAGCGCCGGGTGTATGCCGTAGCCGCGCGGGTCGGTGCCGTCCGGCAGACACGCCTCGCCGAAGACGGCGGTACCGCCGCGCCGCAACGCCGTCAGTCCACGCAACGCCGGCCCATAGGCGAACCCTTCCTGGCCCAGGCTTTCGTAGTAGCCGTCGAGTCGGACCTCGCACGCATCCGCGGGCGGCCAGGCTGCCAGGTCGAACCCGGCCGTGCTGTCGGTACCGGCAGCGGTGACGGTACCGAACGTGCCGACGGCGTTGACGGTCCACGGTGCGTCGCGTGAGGCGGCGAACGGTCGCGAACTGATCGTCAGCGACCGGCCGTCGACGACGATCCGCAAGTGCGCCCCGTCTTCCAGGGCGAGCGGCGCGACCATGGTCAGTTCGTCGACCGACCTGTCGATCCAGGTGGCCAGTTCGACGAACGCGGTACCGGGAACCACCGTCGTCCCGTCGATGACGTGGTCGGCGAGCCAGGGCTGCGTCGTGGCACTGGCCTCCCCCTCGAACACCGTGCTGCCGCCGTCGGCGCCCCTGAGCAACGGATGGTCACGCGGTGCCGCGGCGGCATGTCGCGCCAGCCAGTAGCTCCTGCGCTGGAAGGGATACGTCGGCAGATCGACGTGGTGGCGCCCGAGGATCCGTGACCAGTCCACCTTCGCGCCGAGCACGTGTGCCCTGCCGACCGCCGCCACCAGATGGTCCAGGTCCAGCGCACCCGTGATGACTGTCCCGCGCACTTCGGCGACCTGGAGCGCACCGGACGGCCCGACCTCAAGAAACACCCCAACGCCCTTGCCCAGCAGCGACTTCAGGCCGTCGTGGAACCGGACGGCATCGCGTGCCTGCCGTACCCAGTAGTCCGGCGAACACAGTTCGTCCGGGTCGGCGACCGCACCTGTCAGGTTGCTGACGATCGGGATTGTCGGCGGCCGGAGTCCGACCCCGGCCAGCAGGTCACGGTAGCGGTCCAGCATCGGTTCCACACGGTGTGAGTGGAACGCGTGGCTGACCTTGAGTTCCGTCGCGTCGACGCCCAGTTCCGCGATGGCGTCGGCGTCACCGGAGACCACCGTCGACTGTGGGCCGTTCACGGCGGCGATCGACAACCGGCCGCCGAACGGGGCCAGGAGGCCGGCGACCGCGCGCTCCTCCATACCGAGCACGATCATGGCACCGCCGGCCGGCAGATCCTGCATCAGCCGGGCCCGAACGGCGACCACCTCTGCCGCGTCCGCCAGTGACATCACCCCGGCCACGTGGGCGGCGGCCAGTTCGCCGAGCGAGTGCCCGATCAGGAAGTCCGGCCGGACCCCCCAGGACTCCAGCAGCCGGTACATCGCGACTTCGACCGCGAACAGTGCCGGCTGGGCGAACTCCGTCCGGTCGAGTGGGCCGGA
This sequence comes from Streptomyces sp. NPDC054770, assembly GCF_053611985.1. Classification (NCBI taxonomy): domain Bacteria; kingdom Bacillati; phylum Actinomycetota; class Actinomycetes; order Kitasatosporales; family Streptomycetaceae; genus Streptomyces; species Streptomyces sp. NPDC054770. The sequence continues at coordinate 94,269 of NZ_JBSHBL010000033.1, read as the reverse complement.
CATCACCTCGCGCAGCGGCCTGCGCAGATGCCGGTCGAGTTCGGCGCACAACGCGTCGAACGCGGCCGCGTAGACCGGACTCGTGCGATACAGCTCCTCTCCCATACCGGTTCGCTGTGTTCCCTGGCCCGGGAACACGAACGCCGTGGCGCCCCCGGTCACCGGCTCCGAGTCGTCGGCACTGTTGGCGAGCCGGTCCAGGCCGGCGACCAGGTCGGCACGGTCCCGCGCAGTGATCACGGCTCGGCGTGCGAAGTGCGAGCGTGTCGTGGCCAGCGCCGAACCCAGTGCCGTCAAGGCGGTGTCGGGACTCCGTTCGACGTGCTCCCGCAGTTGCCGTGCCTGCTCGCGCAGTGCGCGAGCGGTCCGGGCGGACAGCAGACACGGCACCGGTCCCACGCCGGTGACGGCCTCGGCGGGCTCCTCGGCCCGCTCCACGATCACATGGGCGTTCGTGCCGCTGATCCCGAACGAGGAGATACCGATGTGTGTGGCAGACAGTCGCAAGGGCTCGCGCACCAGTGCCAGACCAGAGTTCTGCCAGTCCACGTGGGGTGTCGGTCGTTCGGCGTGCAGAGTCTTCGGGAGCAGCCCGTGACGGAGCGACATCACCGTCTTGATCAAGCCCGCGACACCCGAGGCGGCCTGGGTGTGTCCGATGTTGGACTTGACCGAACCGAGCCACAGCGGGTTGTCCGGCGACCGACCGCCGCCGTAGACGTCGGCGAGTGCGGACGCCTCGATGGGGTCGCCGAGTTCGGTACCCGTGCCGTGCGCCTCCACCGCGTCCACATCGGACGGTGACAGGCCCGCGCTGTTCAGAGCCGCGCGGATCACCCGCTGCTGCGAAGGCCCGTTCGGGGCGGTCAGGCCGTTGCTGGCACCATCCTGGTTGACCGCGCTGCCCCTGATCAACGCCAGTGGGCGGCGGGCATCGGACGCGCGCTGCAGCACCACGAGTCCTGCGCCCTCGGCCATCGCCATCCCGTTCGCCTCGGCGGAGAACGCCTTGCACCGGCCGTCCACCGACAGCGCCCGCTGCCTGGAGAACTCGATGAGGGGTCCCGGCATCGCCATCACCGTGGCGCCACCCACGATGGCCAGGTCGCACTCGCCTGCCCGCAGTGCCTGCACGGCCAGGTGCAGTGCGACCAAGGACGTCGAGCACGCCGTGTCCACGGTGACGGCAGGGCCCTCCAGCCCCAGCGCATAGGAAATCCGCCCGGAGGCGACGCTGGGCACCACACCGGTCACGAGGTGGCCGGTGACCTCGGCGGGCGCCCGCCACAACGGCGCCCCGTACTCCTGATGGTTCACACCGACGAAGACCGCCGTCCTGCTCTCCCGCAGTGACAACGGGTCGATTCCGGCGCGCTCCACAGCCTCCCAGGCGCACTCCAGCAGCAGGCGCTGTTGCGGGTCCATGGCCAGCGCCTCGCGTGCCGAGATCCCGAAGAACTCCGCGTCGAACTCGGCCGCGCCGTCGAGGAACCCGCCCTGCCGGACCTCTGTCGTCCGGTAGAGCGTGTCCAGGTCCCATCCCCGGTCGGCCGGGAAGTCGCCGATGGCGTCCCGGCCCTGCGCCACCAGTGACCAGAGGTCCTCGGCCGACCTCACGCCGCCCGGGAACCGGCAGGCCATCCCGATGACGGCCACCGGTTCACTGGACTGCTGCCTGAGTTGGCGCAGCTCGGTGGTCGCCTTGCGCAGGTAGGCACGCAGTCGCTGTTCGTCAGCCATCGGCCCGCCCCTCCAAGCCGCTGTCAATCAAATCGAACATGTCCTCGTCGCTGATGTGGTCATCGGGCCCGGGTTCGCCGGCGCGCAGCAGCTGACGCAGCCTCGCCGCGACGTGCCGGGGAAGCTCCCTGCCCGCCAGCAGTTTTTCCAGTCCGTCGAGTTGACTGTCCAGTTCCCGGCCCATCAGGTGGTCGGCCAGCGCGGCGGGCGTGGGGTGGTCGAACACCACTGTCGTCGGCAGATCGACCCCGGTCCGCTCGCTGAGCCTGTTGCGCAGCTGGACCGAGAGCAACGAGTCGAATCCGGCGGACACGAACGGCTTGTGCGGGTCGACGTCCGCCGCCGACCGGTGTCCGAGCAGGGCGGCCGCCTGGGCGAGGATCGTCTCCAACAGATCAGTGCGGCTCTCCGTCGTGGTGGGCACCAACTCGTCGAACAGCGCTCGCCGACGGCTCGCGGAGAACACCGGGGCATAGCGGTCCCAGTCCACGTCCGCCACCACGGCGACCGGGTCGTCACCGGCCAGCACGGCCGCCAACTCGGCCAACGCGGCCTTGGGGGACAGCAGTCCCATGCCCTGCTCCAGGGACTTCGCGACGTCCGGTAGCTCCGCCACGGCGCCCACGTCCCACACTCCCCAAGCGATGGAGACAGCCCGCCGACCGGACCTGCGCAGTCGCTGTGCGAAGGCGTCCAGGTAGGCGTTGGCGGCGGCGTAGGCGGCGTGGTTGACCGCACCCCAGACGCCGGCGATGGACGAGAAGAAGACCAGCTCGGCGTCGAGCAACTCGGCGAGGTTGACGGCACCGGTGACCTTCGCCGCGGTGATCTCGGCGAAGAGTTCGGGAGTGGTGTCCGCGATCGGGGCCAGGTCCATCGCCGCCGCCGCGTGAATCACGGTATCGATCTCGTACCCGGCCAGCGCCCGGCCCAGTGCCGCCCGGTCGGTGACGTCGCAGTCCACGGCGTCGTCGGCCACGGCGCCGGCGTTGCGCCCGAGCAGCACCACCCGCTCGGCACCGTTGTCCGACAGCCACTGGGCGAGGTGGCGGCCGACGGCTCCGGTTCCTCCCGTGACCAGGATCGTTCCGCTGGGCGACCAGGACCCGTCCGTGGCCGCCTGGACAGGGACGATCCGCCTGCCCAGCAGCCCCGATCCCCGAATCGCCACCTGGTCCTCGGCCGTGGAACCGGCGAGCACGCGGGCGAGCAGCTCGCCCGTCGTCGCATCGGGTCGCGCCGGCAGATCGATCAGGCCGCCCCACCGCCCGGGATACTCCAGCGCCGCGACACGCCCCAGGCCCCAGGTCATGGCTCCCACGGGATCCGGGTCCTCGGTGTCGTCGACGGCCACCGCGCCGGCGGTCACCAGCCAGATCGGGGCGTCGATTCCGGCCTGCAACACGGTCAGGGGGTCCTGCACGCAGATGATCCCGTCGAAATCCCGCCGTTCGGGGATGGCACCACCGGCTTCCACCACGGCGCCGGCGTTCTCCAGCGCCGTCACGCAGAAATCGGTGACATGGTCGTCCGGTGCGCCAAGTACCAGCCACTTCCCCGGCAGCCGACCCGGACGGTCCGCGATGGGCCGCCAGACGACGCCGTACCGCTGGTTCCGGGCCGGTTGCCGCGGGCCGTCCGGCAGCAGCCAGTACCGCTGCCACTGGAACGGGTAGGTCGGCAGCAGCACATGCCGTCCGCTCAGGAACGAACGCCAGTCGACCCGGACGCCGTGGACATGGGCCTGCGCAAGCGCCTGCAGGAACCGGTCCCAGCCGCCGTCGTTCCGGCGGAGGGTCGCTACGGTCGTCGCGTCCGCCATGGCCGGAACCAGTACGGCGTGCGGACTGACCTCGATGAAGGCGCCGTCGACACGGCTTGCCGCGTCATGGAACCGCACGGTGCCGCGAAGATTGCGGTACCAGTACCCGGCGTCGAGTTCGGCGGTATCGACCAGGTCACCGGTGACGGTCGAGCAGAACGGGATCGACCCGGTACGCGGCCTGATGTCGGCGAGTGCCCGCACCAGCTCCGACTCGAGCACCTCGACCTGCGCGGAGTGCGAGGCGTAGTCGACCGGAATCCTGGTGGTGCGGATCCCCTTGCCGTCGCAGTACGCGATCAACTCGTCCAACTCCTGCGGGGTTCCCGAGACCACGGTCGAGGAGGGCCCGTTGACCGCGGCCACTGTCCAGTCCGCCAGCTCGTCCGCCGGGGCCGACACCGCCACCATTCCGCCCCGGCCGGACAGCTTGGCCAGCGCCTTGCTGCGCAGCGCGACGATCCGCGCCGCGTCGGCGAGCGTCAGACCGCCCGCCACGAACGCCGCTGCGATCTCCCCCTGGGAGTGTCCGATCACGGCGACGGGTTCCACGCCACACGAACGCCACAGTCCGGCCAGCGACACCATCACCGCGAACAGCACGGGCTGGACGACGTCGACCCGGTCCAAGGGGCCGCCGAGCTCGTCGAGCAGCACCCAGTCGACATGCGGCGCCAGCGCCTCACCGCACCTGGTCATCCACTCGGCGAACACCCTTGACGACTCGACGAGTTCCAGCGCCATGCCGGTCCACTGGGCGCCTTGCCCGGGAAACACGAACACCGCACCGTCCGATCGGGCACCGGCTCGGACGACACCGGCCGCCGGTCGGTCCGCGGCGATGGCGTCCAGCGCGGCGATCAGCTGCGTACGGTCGCCGACCGCAGCGGCACGACGTTCGAACATCTGCCGACCGGCGAGCGTGAACGCGACATCGGCCGGCGACGTGCCGGATTCGCGCAGATGATCACGCAACCGAGCCGCCTGCGCTCTCAGCGCGGCGTCGTCGACAGCCGACAAGAGCAGGGGGACCGTGTCCGACGACGGGCCGGCGTCCGCCTTGTCGGGCGCCATGTGCTCCAGAATGACGTGGGCGTTGGTGCCGCTGATACCGAACGACGACACGCCGGCCCGGCGCGGACCGTCCCAGGTCCGGTGTTCGGTCAGCAGTTCCACGCTGCCGGCCGTCCAGTCGACATGCGGTGACGGCTCCTGCGCGTGCAGCGTCTTCGGCAGCACGCCGTGCCCCATAGCCATGATCATCTTGATGACGCCCGCGATCCCCGCCGCCGCCTGGGTGTGCCCGATGTTGGACTTGATCGACCCCAGCCACAGGGGGCGGTCCCGCCGGCCGTACACGGCAATCAGCGCGTCGGCCTCGATCGGATCACCGAGCACGGTCCCGGTGCCGTGTGCTTCGACAGCCTCGACATCCGTCGCGGACAGCTGGGCATCGGCGAGCGCCTGCCTGATCACCCGCTGCTGCGCAAGGCCGTTGGGGGCGGTCAGACCATTGCTGGCGCCGTCGTGGTTCACAGCACTGCCCTTGACGAGCGCGAGCACGGGATGCCCGTTGCGGCGGGCGTCGGACAGCCGTTCCAGCAGCAGCATTCCCGCCCCTTCGGCCCATCCGGTTCCGTCGGCCGACGCGGCGAAGGCACGGCATCTGCCGTCGGGTGACAGGCCGCGCTGCCGGCCGAACTCGATGAACGCCGTGGGCGTGGCCATCACGGTCGCGCCGCCGACGAGCGCGAGGCCGCATTCGCCATCGCGCAGTGCCCGAGCCGCCATGTGCAAGGCGACCAGCGAGGACGAGCACGCGGTGTCCACGGTGATCGAAGGACCTTCCAGGCCGAATGTGTAGGAGATCCGGCCGGAGGCGACGCTCGGGTGGCTGCCGGTGAGCATGAAGCCCTCGAACCCGTCCGGCGCCGGCCCGAGCCGTGAACCGTAGTCGTCGTACATGACGCCGACGAACACTCCGGTGTCGCTGCCCCGCAAGGTGCTCGGATCGATCCCTGCCCGCTCGAACACCTCCCACCCCGTCTCCAGCAGCAGTCGCTGTTGCGGGTCGGTCGCCAGCGCCTCACGTGGACTCATGCCGAAGAAGTCCGGGTCGAACCGGTCGGCACCGGCGAGGAAGCCGCCGTGGCGGGTGTAGGTGTGGCCGGCCCGGTCCGGGTCGCGATCGTAGAGCGCATGCAGATCCCAGCCCCTGTCGGCGGGGAACTCCGAGATCGCGTCCACACCGTCGGCGACGATCCGCCACAGGTCGTCCGGTGAACCGATGTCGCCGGGGTAGCGGCACGCCATGGCGACGACGGCAACCGGATCATCGACTGCGGAACGCTGCACGGGTGCCGTGGTGACAACGTCGCCGACGAGGTGCTTGGCGAGCCCGCGCACCGTGGGATGGTCGAAGACGATCGTGGCCGGCAGGCGCCTGCCGGCCACGGCCGACAGGCGATTGCGCAGTTCAAGTGCGGTGACGGAGTCGAAGCCCAGTTCACGCAGCGCCCGGTCGGGGTCGACGGCTTCCGGTTCCGCATGCCCCAGGACGGCCGCGGCCGCGGCACGTACGAGATCCAGCATCGCCGGCGGTCCGCCGTGCTGCGCGGCCGGTGCGGTCTCGGCCCGGCGTGCCGCCAGCAGGTGCGGCCGCTCGCTGGTCAGTGCCTTGTCCAGCAGGGCGAGTGCCTGTTCGGTCGGCAGTGGCTCGAGACCGGTGCGGTTGAGACCACCGTCGTACATGCGGCTGGTCATGCCGCTGGGTTCGGCCCAGAGTCCCCAGCCGATGGAGGTCGCCGGCAGACCCTGGCGGGCACGGTGTCCGGCGAGTGCGTCGAGGAAGGCGTTGGCGGCGGAGTAGTTGGCCTGGCCGGGGTTTCCGGTCGTGCCGACCACCGAGGAGAACAGTACGAAGGCGTTCAGGTCGGCGGTGAGTTCGTGCAGGTGCCACGCGGCGTCGGCCTTCGGCCGCAGCACGGTGTCGAGCGCCTGCGGTGTCAGCGATTCGACGGTCGCGTCCGCCAGCAGGCCGGCAGTGTGGATCACAGTCGTCGGCGGATGCCGGGTGAGCAGGTCCGCCACCTGTGCCCGGTCACCGAGATCGGCGGCCACCGCAGTGATCTCGGCCCCCGACGCCGTCAGCTCGGCGACCAGCGCGGGATCGGGCCCGCGACGGCTGGCCAGAACCAGTTTCCGCACCCCGTGTCCGGTCACGAGGTGGCGGGCGACCAGGCCGCCGAGCGTGCCGGTTCCGGCGATCAGCACGCAGCCGCCCGGGTCGAACGGCCGTGGAGTGCCGGTCGGCACCGCGGCGACGGTCGGCCGGTACGCCCTGCCGTCACGCAGTGAGAGCTCCCGCTCGCCGGTCGCGACCGCGGCCGCCAGAATGTGGTCGGACTTCCCGTCGGTATCGATCAGGACCAGGCGTCCGGGGTGCTCGGCCTGCACGGTTCGGAGCATGCCCCAGACAGCCGCCACGGGCGGGTCGGCCACCTGACGGGTCGAGAAGACCAGCAGACCGGGCTTCTCGGTGGCGAGCCAGTCCTGGACGAAACGGAGTGCCGAGCGAACGGCGTCATGGGTCGCCGCCGGCACGTCGCCGGAGGAATCCCATTCGACCGATTCGAGCACGAAGCCCGTCGTCGTGCCGGTCAGCGGGACCTCGGTCCATTCGATGCCGTGCAACTCCCGCGCCGGCGGGCGCAGCACGAGCCGGTCGACCGTCAGAACGGGCATCCCGGTGGGGTCGCTGACCAGCACCTCACCACCGGGGCGCAATCTGACGCGGGTGGCAGAGCCCAGATCACCGTGCAGTTGCACTCCGCTCCAGGAGAACGGCAGGAGGAGCCCTGTCAGCAAAGGATGCAGCGCCGAGTCGAGCGGTACCGCGGCGCCCGCGACCTCGGCGTAGATGTCGTCGCCGAGCCGCCAGGCGGATTGCAGGCCGCGGAAGGCATCGCCGTAGTCGTACCCGAAGGCAGCGAGCCTGTCGTAGGTCACGTCGAGGGACGTCGCCCCCGTCGGCGGCCACACGTCGAGCCGGTCCGATGAGGGCACGGTCGCCCGGCCCAGGGTGCCCGTGGCGTTCTCGGTCCAGGTGTCATCCGGTGACGTTCGTGAGTGGATGGTGAGCTCACGTCGCTCCGACACCCGGATCCGCACTTCGACGGCCCCGTGATCCGGCACGACGACCGGCGTCAGAAGCGTGAGTTCCTCGATTCTGCCGCGCCCGGCACGCCGACCGGCGCGCAGGGCCAGCTCGACGAGGACGGCGCCCGGCAGCAGCACCTCGCCCGTCACGACGTGGTCGGTGAGCCAAGGATGCGTGGCCTGCGAATAGGTCTCGGTGACCAGCACTCCGTCCGACTCGGCGGGTGCCGGGGTCTCGCCGCGCTCGGGGCTCGCTTCGAGCCAGAACGGCTTGTGCTGGAAAGCGCAGGTCGGCAGGTCGACGCGGCGCCCTGCGGTGAGCAAGGGGGCCCAGTCCACGTCCGCTCCGTACACATGGGCCTGGGCGACCGAGTCGAGCAGCTGCGTCCAACTGCCGTCGTCCCGCAGCAGCGTTCCCACCGTGGCGCAGTCGTCCAGGGTCTGCTCGACCGCGACGGTGAGCACCGGATGGGGGCTGGGCTCGATGAACAGCTGGTAGCCGTGTTCGGCGAGCTTGCGGACCGCGCGTTCGAAGTGGACCGTGCTGCGGAGGTTGCGATACCAGTAGTCGCCGTCGAGCCCGGTGGTGTCCAGCAGATCCCCGGTGACCGTGGAATAGAACGGGATTCGGCTGGACCGCGGCGAGACGTCCGACAGCAGGTCGTGCAGTTCTTCGCGCAGTCGTTCGACGTGTGGCGTGTGGGATGCGTAGTCGACCGGGATCGTGCGCCCCTCCACCTCTGCCAACGCAGCGAGGTCGCCCGCGACCACCGTGCCGGACGGGCTGTTCACGGCGGCGATGTGGACCCGCGGGTACCGCTCGGCGACGGCATCGGCCGGCAGCGGTACGGAGACCATGCCGCCCGTTCCGGACAACGGCCGCAGCGCGAGGCTGCGCAGCGCGACGATCTTGGCGGCGTCGTCGAGCGACAGGGCACCGGCGACATGGGCCGCCGCGATCTCGCCCTGTGAATGTCCGACGACGGCAGCGGGTTCGACGCCCAGCGACCGCCACACGGCGGTCAACGACACCAGGATCGCGAACAGGACGGGCTGGACCACGTCGACCCGGTCCAGCGGCCCCTCCAGAGCCTCGGTCAGCGACCAGTCGACGTACGGTGCGAGCGCTTGCTCGCACGCCAGCATCTGCTCGCGGAACACCTCGCTGGTGGCCAGCAGCTCGCGCCCCATCCCGACCCACTGGGATCCCTGGCCGGGGAACACGAACACCGGCCGGCCGTCGACCGGCGCCGAGAACGGCAGCCGGGTGTCGTCGCCGACCAGCACGGCGCGATACGGCAACGAGGCCCGTGTGTGCACCAGTGACCAGGCCACGTCCACCGGGCGGAACCGGCCCTGCGAGAGGTGCTGTCGCAGGTGCCCCACCTGATCTGTGAGCGCCCGCGCGCTGTGCGCGGAGACCACCATCGGCACGACGGCCGGAGGATCCTGCTCGTCCGCTTCCGTCTCGGCGGGCCCCTGCTCCAGCACGACATGGGCGTTGGTGCCGCTGATCCCGAACGACGACACACCCGCCCGGCGGGGCCGACCGGTGTCCGGCCAGGGCTGCGCCTGCGTCAGCAGCCGCAGCGAGCCGGCCTCCCAGTCCACATGTGGCGTGGCCGCGTCCACGTGCAGGGTTCTCGGCAGGACACCGTGCCACATCGCCATCACGGTCTTGATCACTCCGCCGACCCCGGCCGCCGCCTGCGCGTGCCCGACGTTCGACTTGAGCGACCCCAGCCAGAGCGGCCGGTCACGCCGTCCGTACACGCCGATCAGCGCCGCGGCCTCGATCGGGTCGCCCAGCGCGGTACCGGTTCCATGTGCTTCGATGGCGTCGACGTCGGAGGTGGACAGGCCGGCCTCGGTCAGCGCCTGCTCGATGACCCGCTGCTGTGCCGGACCGTTCGGCGCGGTGAGACCGTTGCTCGCTCCGTCCTGCCCCACGGCGGATCCTCGTAGCACGGCGAGCACCCGGTGGCCGTTGCGGCGGGCATCGGACAACCGTTCCAGCACGACCATTCCGGCGCCCTCGGCCCAGGTCGTGCCGTCGGCGGACGCGGCGAACGCCTTGCAGCGTCCGTCGGGTGCCAGGCCGCCCTGCTTGGAGAACTCGACGAACATGCCAGGGGTCGCCATCACTGTGGCACCGCCGGCCAGAGCCAGTCGGCATTCGCCGTCCCGCAGTGACCTGGCGGCCAGATGCAGCGCGACCAACGAGGACGAGCACGCCGTGTCCACGCTGAGCGCGGGACCTTCCAGGCCGAGGGTGTACGCGATCCGGCCGGAGGCGACGCTCGGCGCGGCCCCGGTGAGCAGGTAGCCCCGGTGGCCCGGGGCTGACTCGTGCATGCGGGGGCCGTAGTCGGACGGCATCAGCCCGACGAAGACTCCGGTGTCACTGCCACGCAACGAGGTCGGGTCGATGCCCGTCCGCTCCAGAGCCTCCCACGAGATCTCCAGCAACAGCCGCTGCTGAGGATCCATGGCGGCCGCCTCCCGCGGCGAGATACCGAAGAAGTCGGCGTCGAATCCCGTGACGTCGTCGAGGAAACCTCCCAGCCAGCTGCCGGCGGCCGGGCCTCGGTCGGAGGGGTAGGGGCCTATGGCATCGACCTCCTCCGTCACCAGCGACCAGAGGTCCTCCGGGGAGCGCACGCCGCCGGGATAGCGGCAGCTCATGCCGACGATGACGACCGGGTCACCCGGGACGACCGGGTCGCTCGGGACGACCCTCGTATCGCTCCCGGCCGGCAGTGCCCGGATCCGATCGGTGAGTTCGTCGACGGTCGGGTGGTCGAACACCATGGTCGCGGGCAGCCGCAGGCCAGTGGCCGCGGCGAGGCGGTTGCGCAGGCCGATCGCCATCCCGGAGTCGAAGCCCAACTCCTTGAACGTCATGGCGCCGGTGACCGGCACCGGCCCCACCATCGCCGCGATCTCGGCGCGAACCAAGCCCGCGACATCCGTGGTGACCGATACGTCCGGGACCGGCTGGTCGACGCCCAGCCAGTACCGACGTCGTTGGAACGGATAGGTCGGCAGCTCCACCCAGCGTCCGCTCACCACGGTCGTCCAGTCCACCGGCACGCCCCGCACATACGCCTCGGCCAGCGCGGTCAGGAACTGTCGTGGGCCGTCGCAGTCCCGGCGCAAGGTGCACAGCATCTCGTCGACCGCGACCGTCAGCACCGGGTGCGGGCTCACCTCGACGAAGGTGGCGTTCGGCAGCCGGCGAACGGCCTGCTCGAACAGCACCGGCTCACGGAGATTGCGGTACCAGTACGCGCCGTCCAGTTCGCGGGTGTCGATCCGGTTGCCGGTCACGGTCGAGTAGAACGGGACCGAGGACTCACGCGGCCGGATCCCGGACAGGACCGTGAGCAGCTCGTCGCGGACGCCGTCGACGTGTTTCGAGTGGGAACCGTAGTCCACCGGCAGACGACGGGCCCGCGGCTCGTCGGCGAGAAGCCGTTCCAGCGCCTGGTGTTCGCCGGACACCACCGTGGAGTGCGGGCCGTTGACCACGGCGATCGACACGTCATGGCCGAGTGCGGTGACTTCGTCGGCCGACATCGGCAGCGACACCATGCCGCTGGTGCCGGCGACACGGCGCAGCGCCTTGGCACGCAGGGCGACCACGCGTGCGGCGTCCGGGAGCGACAGCGCGCCGGCGACGTACGCGGCGGCGATCTCCCCCTGGCTGTGCCCCATCACCGCCGCGGGCTCGACGCCGTGCGAACGCCACAGTCGGGCCAACGACACCATGACCGCGAACAGCAGTGGCTGGACGATGTCGACCCGGTCCAGCGCGGCCGGATCACCGAGCAGGTCGACGAGGTCACCGTCGAGGTAGGGCCTCAGCGCATCGGCGCAGGCGGTCATCTGCGACGCGAAAGCCGGAAATCCCATGAGGTCCGATGCCATGCCGAGCCACTGTGTGCCCTGGCCGGGGAACACGAACACCGGCGGGCCCGAGGTGCCGGCCTCGCCGCGCACCACGTGGCCGCCGTCCGCGAGCTCGTCCGGGGAACCCGCGAGGACCACCGCCCGGCAGTCGAACGCGGTGCGGGTGGTGACCAGCGAATACGCGACATCGTCCAGGGAGTCACCGGGATGCCGCCTGAGCTGGTCGATCCGGTCGCTCAGCGCCTGCGGAGAGCCGGCCGACAGGACGAAGGGAATCGGGTGCGGGACTTCCGGCACTTCCGGTACTTCCGGGACGCCGCGGTCGCCCGCCGCCTCGGTGACCACGACGTGGCAGTTCGTGCCGCCCATGCCGAACGAGCTGACACCGGCGACCAACGGCCGGTCCGGGCGCGGCCATGCCCCCGACTCGGTGTGTACCCGCAGGTTGCCGCCGGCGAAGTCGATGGCCGGGTTGGGTGTGTCGAAGTTCAGACTGGGCACGAGCCTGCGTCTGCCGACACACAGGGCGACCTTGAGCAGCCCGGCTATTCCGGCGGCCCCTTCGAGATGTCCGATGTTGGTCTTCACCGACCCCACGTGCAGCGGGTCAGGGCTCGGATGGAACGCCGCCAGCGCGTTGCCCTCGGCGACGTCACCGCTGGGTGTGGCCGATCCGTGCAGCTCGACGTACTGGACATCAGCGGGATCGATGCCCGCCTGCTCGTAGGCGGTCCGGAGAAGTTCCTGCTGTGCCGACCGGTCCGGGCGCGCGATGTTGTCGGTGGGACCGTTGTTGTTGACCGCGGAGGCCCGCAGTACGCACAGGCCGCCCGCCGACTCCGGTTTCAGGACAAGGGCAACGCCTCCTTCCCCCGGTACGTAGCCGTCGGCACGCGCGTCGAACGTACGGCAGCGGCCCTCGGCGGAGAGCGTGCCCATCCTGTCCGCCACCAGCAGGCTGTGCCTGCTCAGCCGCAGGTTCACCCCGGCGACGACAGCGATCTCGCATTCCCCCGACCGCAGGCTCTCGCAGGCGAGGTGCACTGCGACCAGCGACGAGGACTGTGCGGTGTCCACCGTGAGGCTCGGTCCGGTCAGGCCGAACCAGGAGGAGATCCGGTTGGCGAGCAGTCCCCGGCCGAGTCCCGTCGCCGAATGCCGGGACGCGTCGAACGCGGTGGCGACCTTCGCGTAGTCGTCGGACATCGCACCGACGAACACGCCGATCCGCCTGCCCCGCAGCGTTTCCGGCACGATGCCGGCCGACTCCAGCGCCTCCCATGCCAGTTCCAGCAGCAGCCGCTGCTGCGGATCCGTCGCGGCGGCCTGCTCGCCGGACATGCCGAAGAAGTCGGCGTCGAACTCGTCGACTGCGGGCAGGAACCCACCGACGGCCCCGCTGTGTTCGGGGCGCACGCCGGGGCCGACCGCGTCACGGCCGCTGTCCAGCAACTCCCACAGTGCCGACGGATTCGGGGCGCCGGGCAGCCGGCAGGCAACGCCGACGATCGCGGCGCCGCTCACCTGGCGCACGCTTCTATCGCCGGTGTGGCCGACGCGACGGTCCGGGTGACGGTGAACCCCGAGGTCTCCAGCAGCTCGCCCAACCGGCGTTCCGAGCGGACTCTGCCGCCCGGGCAGGCCAGCATCTGCAGGTCCACCCGGTGCGTGAAGTACGGCTCGTCGGCGGTATCGGAGCTGAACGGCTCGACCACGAGCACTTTCGCGCCCGTGCGCGCCGCCGCCCTGACGTTGGCAAGCAGCCGAAGCACCTGGTCGTCCGCGAATCCGTAGACGATCCGTTTGAGCACGTACAGGTCGCCTGTGCCGGGCAGGTCCATCTCGAAGAAGTCGCCGGCCACCGTGTCGAACGGTCCGACCGCGTTGCCCACGACCTGTGGCAGGTCGACCAGGACCCCCTTGAGACCGGTGTGTTCGCGCAGCACCGCGTCGAGCAGCAAGCCGTCTCCACCGCCGACGTCCACCACGGTTCCGGCCGATGGCCAGTCGTAGGACCGGAGCAGCGATGTGGCCTCGAAGCCGGAGATCGACCGCATCTGCCGGTCGAACAAGGCGCTGTCTTCGGGATGAGTGGCCAGGTACTCCCACACGGTCACCCCGTGCACGTGCTCGAACGCCGACTTACCTGTGCGGATGCTGTACGCGAGGCTGTTCAGTGCCTGGATTCTCGGCAGCCACGGCAGGTTGGCCGCATGCAAGGACGCCGGGTGCTCGGTGCGCAGCAGGTGCCCGAGTGTCCCGAGTCCGAAACTGCCTGGCTCGACCTCGACGAAGATCTCCTTGCGAGACAGGGTGCGCAGCAGTCTGCGCAACGGCTCGGGTTGGCAGCACACACGCTCTGCGAGTTCTTCGACCGGCACGGGAACGTCGCCGATCGCGTCCGGTATCCCGAGTTCACAGGCCGCCTGGACCGCGAACGGCGTGACGAAGTCGGTGATCGCGGTCAGTCGGGCCACGAGGTCGTTGGTGTTCACCTGGTACGTCCTTCAGCGGAAGATGGGCCTGCGGATGACGCCGCGCAACTGCCATCCGCGCTCGAACCTGCGGAAGTCGCCACCGTGGTTGACGTTCGGAAACGGCCCGTCGGGTGGTTCGACGCCCAGGTGGGCGCAGAGTGCCGGCCAGCCGTCGGCGACGTTGTGGACCAGCAGTCGATCGGCCGGTACGTAACTCCTGACGGCCTCGATGTGCGCGGTGAACACGTCGATCGCGTGCTCCCGGTCGGCGAATCGCCCGCCGAAGACGCCGTCGAGGATGAGTTCCCGTTCCAGTGCCTCGTAGCCGCGCAGCCAGGGATTGGCCATACGCAGCAGTCTGTGGCCGATGCCGGTGCCGTTGATGTCACGGTCCAACGCCGCGCGGAAGATCGTCGAGGACGCGCTGTCGTACCACCGCTGCGGGTCCCGGACGGTGAGGACCACCTTGGCCTGCGGGAAGGCGTCGACCAGCTCCCGCCAGAACGCGGCCCCCGGCCAGTCCACGGTCGAGCGGTACCCGGACAGCAGCGAAGCCGGATCCGCAGTGTCCCGGTCACGCCACGCGGTCAGCCAGCGCCGCGCCCGGTCGGGCCGTTCCAGCACCTGTGTCATGTGGTAGCACGGCCCCAGCCCGAGCTGGTCGAGTGCGATGGCCAGGGACGCGGTGCCGGTGCGTCCGAATCCAACTCCGATGACGTCGACCATGCTCGAAGACTGCCGTGCCTCAACTTCCTTGGGTAGTACGAACTTCGAAGTACGTTATTGCTGGCAGGCGCATTGCTGTGGACATACTCGGGCCGTGGACAAGGGAACAGCGGTCTGGCTTGGTTCGGACACTCTGCTCGTCAGGGAGGTCACCGGCATCGCGCGGCACAGCACCGGCGCGCTTCCGGCGATCGACCCGGACGCCGCTTCGCGGATGGATGCCTCGCTGGCTCTGCGTGAGGAGCTGACCGCCACCGGGACACCGCTCTACGGTGTCACGACCGGGTTCGGCGACAGCAATACCGAGCACATCGCGGCGGAGAAAGCCGTCGCGCTACAACGCAACCTGGTGCACTACCACTTGGTCGGCAGCGGCCCGGAGGCACCCGACGACGTGGTGCGGGCGACCATGCTGATCAGGGCGAACTGCCTGGCCCGCGGCTATTCGGGGATCCGGCGTGAGGTGGTCGAGCTGCTGCTGGCCTGTCTGCGCAACGACATCCTCCCGGTGATCCCCGAACGCGGTTCGGTCGGCGCCAGCGGGGACCTGGTGCCGCTGTGCTACCTGGCCAACGTGCTCACCGGGCAGGGCACGGTCCGCCATCGGGGCGTAAAGCGCCCGGCCCGCGAGGCGCTGCACTCATGCGGGCTGAACCCGTTGGAGCTGCAGCCCAAGGAGGGGCTGGCGCTGATCAACGGAACGTCGTTCATGTCGGCGTTCGCCGTGCTGGCACTGTTCGACTCGGCCGAGATCGCCTTCTCCGCCGACGTGTGCACGGCGCTGGCCAGCGAGGTGCTGCTGGGCAATCGCGGCCACTTCGACCCCGTCATCCACCGGCAGAAACCTCATCCCGGCCAACAGCGCAGCGCCGACACGGTGCTGACACTGCTCGCCGGCTCCAAGCTCTCCCGCGACCACAACCAGGTCGTACGCGCCAATCCGGAACTGGGCGACAGCGGCTACCAGCGGCTCGTGCAGCCGATCCAGGACCGCTACTCGATCCGCTGCGCACCACACGTGATCGGCGTTCTGCACGACACGTCGGACTGGGCGCGCCGCTGGATCGAGACCGAGATCAACTCCACCAACGACAATCCGCTGTTCGACCCGGTCGGGCGCGTGGTGCTCAACGGCGGCAACTTCTACGGCGGCCATGTCGGGCAGGCGATGGACGCGCTGAAGGTGGCCGTGGCCAACACCGGCGACCTGCTGGACCGGCAGCTCGCCATGGTCGTGGACGAGAAGTTCAACCGTGGCCTCACACCCAACCTGATCCCCCGGCTGACCGCCGACTCGCCCGACGCCGGTCTGCACCACGGTTTCAAGGGCGGTCAGATCGCGTGTTCCGCGCTGGCCGCCGAGGCGTTGAAGACCAGCGCACCGGCCACGGTGTTCTCCCGCTCCACCGAGGCACACAACCAGGACAAGGTCAGCATGGGGACGATCGCCGCCCGCGATGCGCGGACCGTCGTCGAGCTGGTCGAGAACATCGTCGGCCTGCACCTCTCCGCGCTCTGCCAGGCCGCCGACCTGCGCGGGGCGGACAACCTCGGGCACGGCACCAGGGCCGCCTACGACCTGGTCCGCGAGCACGTCCCCTTCGTCGACCGGGACCGCCGGCTGGACGTCGAGATAGCCGGCCTGGTAGAGGCGATCCGCGGCGGCGCGCTGCGGGCGGCCGTCCACTCCTCCATCCCCCTCCTGGAGGTCGCAGATGCTGTCAAGTGAACGCAATCAGACACTGACCCGGATGGGCGCGGGCACACCGATGGGCGAGCTGCTCCGCCGGTACTGGTGGCCGGTCGCGTTCTCGGCCGGGCTGTCCGCACCCGACATACGCAAGGTGCGGCTGCTCGGCGAGGACCTTGCGCTCTACCGGCTGTCCGACGGCTCGGTGCACCTGCTGGAGGACCGCTGCCCGCACCGGGGCGCCGCGCTGTCGTACGGCATCGTCGAGTCCGACGGTGTGCGCTGTCCTTACCACGGCTGGCTCTTCGACGGTTCGGGCGCGTGCCGTGAGCAGCCGGGCGAGCCGCCGGAGTCGACGTTCACCGAGCGGGTGCGGGCCCGGTCGTATCGGGTACAGGAGCTGGGCGGTCTGGTCTTCGCCTACATCGGGCCGGATCCGGCTCCGGTACTGCCGCGCTACGACCTGTTCTGCTGGGACGACGCCGTCCGGGACGTCGGGCACGCCATGATCCCCTGCAACTTCGTACAGATCCAGGAGAACGCGGTCGACCTGGACCATGTGGCGTGGCTGCACGGCCGGTACAGCCAGTGGCTGGCCGGCCGCGGTGTCGCCGACGAGATCCCAGCGATGTTCAGCCGGCTCAACCAGGCCACGGCGTTCGAGCGGACCGACTACGGGATCCTGATGCGCCGTCAGCTGGAAGGCCAGGACGAGACGGCCGACGACTGGTCCATCGGGCACCCCCTCGTCTTCCCGAACCTGCTGCGGCTGGGCGGCGGTGGCAGCTACGGCTTCCACATCAGGGTTCCCGTCGATGACGAGAACACCTGGGCACTCTGGTACACCGCCTACCGGCCAGGCGACCGGCCGGTCGCCGATCCCGGCCCGGTCAGCTCGTACGAGATCCCGTGGCGCACCGCGGACGGTGAGTTCCTGATGAACAACGTGGAAGGCCAGGACATCATGGCCTGGGTGACACAGGGGCGCATAGCCGACCGCACCCGGGAGCACCTGGGCACGGTCGACCGGGGTGTGATCCTCTTGCGGCAGCTGTTCTTCGAGCAGATGGACCGGGTCGCCGCCGGCGAGGACCCGATGGGGGTGTACCGGGAGCAGAACGAGGTGATCGATCTGCCCCAGGAGCGGGAGAAGTTCGGTGGTGGGGCCGCGTACCTGGGCGACGTACTGGCGGCGACGCAGGCCAGGTTCAGCCCACGCCGCGACGAGATCGTACGCCGGTTCGCCGAGGCGACCGCCGCGGTGGGTGCCTGATGTGCGGCATCGCGGGGTGGGTGGACTTCTCCCAGGATCTGACCGCGCGGCGCCCGGTCGTGGCGGCGATGACCGACGCCCTGGCCTCTCGCGGGCCGGACGGCGAGGGCTTCTGGCTGGCACCGCATGTCGCGCTGGGCCACCGCAGGCTGTCGGTGATCGACCGGGCCGGCGGCCACCAGCCGATGGTCGCCGAGCAGGACGGCCGCACACTGGCGGTGATCACGTACTGCAGCGAGGTCTACAACTTCCGTGAGTTGCGGGCGGAGTTGGAGGCCAAGGGCCACCGGTTCCGTACGACCGGGGACACCGAGGTGGTGCTGCGCTCCTATCTGGAGTGGGGTGACGGACTGGCCGAACGGCTCAACGGCATCTTCGCGTTCGGTGTCTGGGACGTGGCCCGCGAGGAACTGGTACTGGTACGGGACCGACTCGGCGTCAAACCCCTTTACTACTACCGCACGCGGACGGGCCTGGTGTTCGCCTCCGAACCCAAGGCGATCCTGACCCACCCGGAGGTGTCGGCCAGCGTCGACACCGATGGCCTGCGGGAACTGCTGTCCCTGGCCAAGACACCGGGCGCGGCAATCTGGCGTGGCATCCACGAGGTGCGCCCGGGTGAGGTGCTGCGGATCAGCCACGCCGGTGTGACGAGCCGACGGTACTGGGCGCTGGAGGCCGTCGAGCACCGCGACGACCTGCCCACGACCATCCGCAACGTCCGGCATCTGCTCGCGGACGCGGTCGCCCGGCAGACCGTCGCCGATGTGCCGCTGGGAATCCTGCTGTCCGGTGGACTGGACTCGTCGGTCGTCACCGCGTTGGCGGATCGGACGCTGCGCGAGAAGAACGCAGGACCTGTTCGCACGTTCGCGGTGGACTTCGCCGGCTACGTCGAAGGATTCCGCACCGACTACATGCGCGAGACGCCGGATGCTCCGTACGTCAAGGAGATGGCGGAGTTCATCGGCAGCCGGCATACCGACATCGTGCTGTCGACGTCGGACCTTGCGGGGTCCGCGGCTCGTGCGGGCGCGTTGCGGGCCAGCGACTTCCCGTTCGGCCGGGGTGACCGTGACACGTCGCTGTACCTGCTGTGCAAGGCCGTTTCGCAGCACTGCACGGCGGCACTGACCGGCGAGAGCTCGGACGAGGTGTTCGGCGGCTACTGGTGGTTCCACGATCCGGAGATCGTCGCACGAGCGGACTTCCCGTGGCTGGCGATGTTCGGTCACGTCACCGACGACGGCCCGGACTCGGCGACCAGCCTGCTCGACGTCGGCCTGCTGAAGACCCTTGACCTACCTGGATACCGTCACACCCGCTACCACGAGGCACTCGCCGAAGTGCCGCACCTGGACGGGGTGAGCGCGACCGAGCGCCGGATGCGTGAGATCTGCTACCTCACGCTGACCCGGTTGATGCAGTTGCTGCTGGACCGGATGGACCGGATGAGCATGTCGGCGCCGATCGAGGTCCGCGTACCGTTCTGCGACCACCGGCTGGTGGAGTACGTGTTCAACACACCGTGGTCGATGAAGAGTTTCGACGGCCGGGAGAAGAGTCTGCTGCGGGCAGCCACCGCGGACCTGGTGCCACCGTCCGTTCTGGAGCGCCGCAAGGCTCCGTTCCCGGCGACACAGGACGTCGGCTACGAGAAGTGGCTGCGGTCGGAGCTCGCCGTCCGCACGGCCGAGGACAGTCCCGTCACCCCGCTGTTGAACCTGAACCGGGCGCGTCGGCTCGCGGCCGAGCCGGCCGGACCGGTCAGCTCCAACGAGACGCGGAGCACGATCGAGCTGGTGCTGCGGCTGGACGACTGGCTGCGCGACTACGACGTCCGGCTGGACATCGACGGCTGATGGCGGACCACCGTTCCCGGTTCGAACACTGGGACGCCGCGGCCTGGGTGCGCTCGAAACCGCGCCGCACCGACGCCTTCGTCCCGGGTGTGCACTACTTCTCCCCCGACCTGTGTCCGGCGCTGCGCCACCCGGCGGTGCCGTCGTACAGCCGGGAGCGGCTGCTGATCCACCATCTCTACCTGTACCTGGAGTTCACCGTCCGGCTGGAGACCGGTCCGGTCAACGAGGTGTGCTTGCTGCTGCGGTCGCCGGATTTCCTGCCGTGGCTGGATTCCCGAATGAAGGATGACGCCTTGCGCATCTACACCGACGAAGCCGGCCACGCCGAGATGTCCCACACCCTGCTGGCGTCGGTGCGGGATCGCACCGGTGTGCGGCCAGTGCCGCACGAGCCGCACTTCCTGCGCGAACTGGCCGCGTTGTGCTCAGGGACCGGCCTCGATCCGTCGCTGGTCAAGCTGTTCTTCGTGATCGTGTCCGAGACCCTGATCACCGCGTCGCTGAACAGGTTGCCGGGGGATTCCCGTGTGCAGGAACAGGTTCGCGGGCTGGCCATCGACCATGCCGCGGACGAGGGTCGGCACTACGCGTACTTCCGGGAGCTGTTCGAGCATCTGTGGCCACGCCTGGATCCCCTCGTACGTCAGCGGATCGGTGTGCTGTTACCGCGAATGATGTCGGCTTTCCTCGGTACGGACGAACCGGCGCTGACAGCCGTACTCGCCGACTGCGACGTTGCCGATCCTGCGTCGGTGGCCGCCGAAGTGGCTTCCGCACGGGAGACGCTGGACTCCATTCGCGAAGGTGCCCGACCCACTCTGCGCATGTTCAGGCGGGTCGGCATGTTCGACGATGCCGTGATTGCAGACGCGTTCAAGGAGTTGCAATGAGGATCCTGTTCTCCATGATGCCGGCGGGCGGGCACTTCCGGCCGCTGGTACCGATCGCCGAGGCGGCGCTGCGGGCGGGTCACCAGGTGGCGGTCTGCACGCCGGCGTCCGCGAAGGCGCAGGTCGACGCGTACCGGCTCGAGCACTTGCCGGCCGGCCACGACTGGGTCAGCGATGAGATCGCGTCCGTCGCACATGAGACGTCGGTGCCGTCCGATCACGGCGAGCGGCTCACCCTGCACCTGGCCGCCGAGGGATATCCGGGGCCGGAGGCGGTCCGCACGGCCCGGGACATCCTCGCCCACGACTGGCGGCCGGACGTGATCGTACGGGAGAACACCGAGTTCGGTGGCTACCTCGCGGCGGAAGTCCTCGGTGTGCCCCATGTGTCGGTCGGGGCAGTCGGCGCGTCCACGACCTACCTGGACGTGGCGCTGTCCGCCCCCGCGCTCGATCGCGGGCGGGCAGAGCTCGGACTGCCGTCCGATCCGGACGGTCGGCGCGTCTACGCCTATCTGCACGCCTACCTGATGCCCGCGTCGTTCGACCCGGATGAGCTGTCCATCCCCAATGCCCGCTGCTACCAGCAGACAAGTCCACGGTTGCCGGGCGAACGGCTGCCCGACTGGGTGGCCGAACTACCCGCACCGCCGGTCTTCGCGGCGTTCGGCACCATGCATCCCCGCACGGCGGCATGGCATCCGGCCACAGCGGCCGTGGCGGCGGGCCTCGGTATGCTGGACCGCCCAGGTGTGGTCGCCTCCGGCGGTGCGTCGGTGGGCACGCCGCCACCGTCGGTGCGGGTGGTCGACTGGATCTCACAGCCGCTGATGCTGGAGTGCGCCTCCGTCTTCGTCCACCACGGTGGGTTCAACAGCGTGCGCGAGGGCCTCCGGGCCGGTGTGCCGATGGTGGTCATCCCTTGGTTCACCGACTCGGTGGCCAACGCGGAGCGCTGCGTCGAGGCAGGTGTTGCCGTGTCGGTGCCCTACGAACAGGTCACCCCCGAGGCGATCCGGTCCGCATGCGCCGAGGTGCTGGACAATCCGTCGTACAAGCAGGCGGCTGAGGCCATGCGCCGGCGCATCCTGTGTCTGCCCTCGGTGGACGACTTGGTGGCCGACATCGCGGCCATCTCACGGTGACCAGTGGGTTTCCGCCCAGTCAGCAAAGACAGTCAGGTTCGATACCCGTTTGGTGAATCGACGTCACTTCACGGTCGAAGGGCGCCCACCATAGGATTCGACGATCCTCGGGGAACTGGCCACAGACGGTTCGGCCGGAGGCCGGCTCCGGACCGTCAGCACTTGTTTCGCCCTCCTCATCAGCCTTGCGCAAGCGCCGATCCGATGGCAAGCGACGCGAATGCCGACCACTGATCGGGGCCAAGGACGAGGGAGAGACCGGACAGGGCAACAGGCAGTCAGCAGTCCAGCGGAAGGGACGTAGCGTGGAAGTCGCTCGTGCAATATCGGCAGGCGTTTTAGTTCAGGTGTCGGCCACCCGCGGGGGCGATATCTGGGCTGTCGAGGAAAGCGCTACCGCTGTGTTCCCGCTGAGCCAGGGACCGGGATACGGGTCAGAGTTTCCCAGGGAGCGGCCCAACCTGGATGTGTTGCCCGTCTACAGCCTCAGGCTCACCGACGTGACCATGGCGCTCTCGGTGTCACCGCGCTCACAAGGGGTGGACTTGGAGCATGCCCGAGGGCTGGCGGAGGCCGGGGCGGGGGCGCCGCCGATCCTGGTGCACCGGCCGACCATGCAGGTGATTGACGGCAGACACCGGCTGCACGCAGCCGAACTGCGCGGGGACGAGTACATCGAGGCGCGTTTCTTCGACGGCAGTGAGGCCGATGCGTTCGTGCTGGCCGTGCGACTCAACGTGGAGCATGGCCTGCCCCTGCAGCGCAGTGACCGGATGGCCGCGGCCCGACGCATCGTGCGCAGCCATCCGCAGTGGTCCGATCGTCGCATCGCACACGCCAGTGCGCTGGCGGCGCGGACCATCGCGGCGCTTCGGCGCTCCTTGGACAACGTCCCCGCGCTGCCCGCCCGCGTGGGCAGCGACGGCCGAGTCCGACCGATGAGTACTGCAGACGGGCGTTCAAGGGCCGCCGAGTTGATACGCAGTGGCCGACAGCTCTCCCTGCGGGAGATTGCCCAGGAGGCGGGAATCTCGCTGGGAACAGCCCGGGACGTCAGGCAGCGGGTCCTGTCCGGTCGGGACGTGATCCCCGAGGGGCAGCGGGAGAGACGGCGCGGGGTGTCCGTACCCAGCGGGTCGGCGCAGGCCGAAACCCGCAGAGCCGTGCCCGGGGGACGCAAACAGCTACTTGCCCGGCTGACCCGCGACCCGTCGTTGCGGCTCACGGAAAAGGGACGGACACTGCTGCGGATGCTCGCCGCGCACCCTTCGAAGCCGGAGGAATGGCAGCAGATCGTCGACAGCATCCCCCGGCACAGCGTTGACGCACTGCTGAGCCTGGCGCGGAGCTGCGCCGAGGACTGGCAGACCTTCGCCCGGCAGCTCGAGGAGTGCAGCCGTCAGCCGGCGGACACGCAACGAGTGCCCGCCGACGAGAACCAGTGAGCCTTCGCCATCACCGTGGTGAACTCGGAGCGGCCGAGCCGGTTCTTGCTCAGAGTCGCTGAGCCTCCAGCCGAGCCAGGTTCTCGACCCCCTCATGGACGCGCAGCACGGAGGTGTGACTCGCCGTCAATACGTCTTCGAGACGCGGCCGGTAAAGCGGGTGAAGCCTTTCCAGGGCCACCTCAGCGGACTCCCAAACAGCTGTACTCGCCTCCGAAGTCGGCTGCGGCTCACCGGAGATGAACTGCGCGACGAACACGCCGACGAGGAGCTTCCGGCTGGGGTGCTGGTAGATCCCGACCAGCCCGCCGACCCGCACCCACACGCCGGTTTCCTCCAGCGTCTCGCGTTCTGCGGCCGCGTGCAGGCCCTCGCCCGGCTCGACCAACCCGCCCGGAAGTTCCCACCGCTGCGGGGACCTGCGGCGTAGGATCAGTACCCGTCCCAGCGGGTCGAACGCGACGCACGTCGCCCCCAGCCGGTAGTCACCCTGCATCACCGTGGTGTCTCTGCCTTCTCACGCTCGCCGGGAACCCGACTTCGTGAATTCACTTGAATTAACCAATACGGGGCCAAAATTGAAGAAGGGTGCGTCCGACCTGCGCGAGTGTCCAGTGCTGTGAGCGGAAGAATTCACCGGCTCGCGGCGCTCTGGGCGGCTCCCCCACGTTCGGCTTCGCTCTTTCCGGTCACGGCACTGGATCAAATCCGTGAGCAGGGCAGGTACACCATTTCGTCGATGGATCATACAGGGTGGGACCGACGGCTGTCTCGCGCAGGTGAGTCCGCCGTATGATTGCGCCCCGTCCGCAGTTGAACACCGGCAAGCCGACGAGCACCGGTGGGTGCCATGCTCCCGCAGCTCGCGTACCGGTGCCGAACCGGGCCCATCGGTAGGTGTGTTGACTGTACGGCTCGCGAGGCGCTTTGATACCGGATCACTGAGCATCTTTCATCCTGCGCTCAAGGGTGAAAGGTATTCACCGCGCTGCTGGACCGCCAGACATTCGAAGGCTTCGAAGTCCGATAGCCGCGTCAACAGCCTCCACGTACATCCGGCTCCCGGTACGGAGGCTATGTCGCCGATGACAAAACGAAGCGGGGTTGTTTTGACAGGCACGATGAAAAAGATGTCTTCTGCCCTGATCACCGGCGGGGCAGGTTTTGTGGGCGGCCATCTTGCAACAGCCCTGCGCGGGGCGGGGATCGAGGTGCGCAACATAGACGATCTGCGCGTGACGCCGCTGATCGCGCCGCCCGAGGACCTGCTGCGCAAGAGCGTGCTGGAGATGGGCCCGGATGACGTCGCCGACGTGGATGTGGTGTACCACCTCGCCTCCGAGAAGAGCGTCCCGCTGTCCTTCGAGCGCCCGCTCCAGTACCTGGAGAACCTGGAGTCAACCACCCACCTGCTCAAGCTGTGTGCGGGTGCCGGCGTCCGCCGAGTGATCATCGCCAGTACCTGCGAGGTCTACGGGCAGGCCGAGAAGCTCCCCACGGACGAAGCGCAGCCCTTCGCTCCGAGGTCGCCGTACGCCGCGTCCAAGGTGGCCATGGAGATGGTCACCAAGACCTTCCAGCAGGCAGCCGCCACCGACACTGCGGCCACCATCGTGCGGTTCTTCAACGTCTACGGGCCGGGAGAGCGTCCGGACGCGGTGATCCCGCGTTTCTGCGTGGGCGCACTCACGGACCGGTCGCTGCCGATCGAAGGCACCGGTGTCCAGCGCAGGGACTTCTCCTACATAGGCGACATCGTCCAGCGCTTGGTCGCCCTGCCCTCCGTCGAGCCGGTGCCGGTGGTCAACCTCGGGTCCGGCACCGCCACCTCGATCCTGGAGGTCGGTTCGATCATCAGATCGCTGTGCCCGGACAGCACTGTGGACTGGACGCAGCCACGGACCAATGAAATCCAGGAGTTTCGTGCGGACGTCTCGCTCCAGCAGTGCCTGCTGCCGGTCGGTACCCCGACCACCGGGCTGCGCGAGGGCGTGAGCCGGACACTGCGGTGGTGGCAGGAGTTGGGTCGGCTCGACTCCGTCGAGGCGCACCTCGCCGAGGCGTCGCGCACCCTCCCGGCGACTGCCTGACGCGCGCCGCCCGCGACTCGCGGTCCGCGCAGGGCCGGTTGATCACCCCGGTCGGCTCAGCCCCCTCCGGCACCACGCCGTGCAGCTCAGTAGTTGTACCTACCCTCGACGGCGCTCACACTCGGCGTTCCAGGAGAACCTAGTGCTGATCCTCACCGAGCCCATATCGGCTTCCGCGTCAGGCGGGGCGGCCAAGCCCCTGAGGATCATGGCCCGCGTCCATGTGATGCCGCCGGAGCACAACGCCGGGGCCGAGCACATGCTCGTCTCCATGCTTCGGCCTCTGGTGGAGCGCGGGCACGACGTGTCGGTGTGGCTGTCCCGCTCCGGCAGCGCCCACCGGGAGTACGACTACCGCGGCATCAAGGTGGTTCCGCTGGAGTCCCGTCCCGATTTCTCGCTGGCCGCGCGGCAGGCGGACGTGCTGCTCGCACACCTGGAGACGGTTCCCTCGACGGCAGCCTCGGCGCGCGAACACGGCAAGCCGCTGGTGGTGGTCTGCCACAACACGCAGCAGTCCACCTTCCATGACATGGCAGCGGGGGGCACCGCGCTGGCGGTGTACAACTCGCTGTGGATGCGGGTGGAAGCGGAGCGGTTCTTCGCCGAGTATCCGGAGGCGGTGCCCCCGGACAACACGCTGATCGTGCGTCCGCCGGTGTTCGTCGACGAGTACGCGACGAAGCCGGGAGAGGCGATCACACTGATCAACTGCAATGTGTGGAAGGGCGGCCAGGTACTCGACGCCTTGGCGCGGCGGATGCCGGATCAGCAGTTCCTTGCGGTGCGGGGCGCCTACGGCGAGCAGATCCTCCCCGACCTTCCGAACGTCGAGGTTGTGGAGCATGTGCGCGGCGAGGACATGCGGGACAAGGTGTACGCGCGCACGAAGGTGCTGCTGATGCCGTCTGTCTACGAGTCATGGGGCCGGGTCGGCTGTGAGGCGTTCGCGAGCGGCATTCCCGTGGTTGCGCATCCAACGCCGGGGTTGTGCGAGTCGCTGGGCGAGGCCGGGATCTTCGTCGACCGGAACGACGTCGAAGGCTACGAGGCGGCGCTCCGGAAGCTGGGCACGGCTGCCGAGTACCGACTGGCGAGCAAGCGGGCAAAGGCCCGGTCTGCCGAGCTTGATCCGACGAAGGATCTGACCGCCTGGCGTGACGCCGTGGAGGCACTGTCCTAGCCACGCTGCCGCTGTTTTGAGCCTTGCCCTTCGGTCTTCGCTCGCCAGACGGTCCGCCCGGTCGCCTTGCACAGGAAGCGAAGCTGCCTCCAGCCCAGCCTCACGGACACTGGCAACGCCCTCATCCGACCCCACCCGAGCTGACCTGGTTCGGTCCCGTGGCCCGACGCCACGGTTGACCACAGCCCTGGGCGGGGAGGAACCGCACCGCTACCTCACGCGTAGGCCGGGTGCGTAGGGTACGAGCGGCCCGGGAGCGCCGGGGGCGCCGTGCGGCCGAGGGGCCGCGGAGCGGGGGTGGCCGGGATGGCGGACGTGGGGCGGCGGGCGGTGGAGGCCGGGGAGGCCGGCGGGCGGATCGCACCGCTGGACCGGCGGGTGTTCGCCGTCGCGGGAGTGGTCCTGGCCGTGCTGATGGCGCTGTCTCCGCGGTACGGCTTCCACATCGACGAGCTGTACTTCCTCGACTGCGCCCGGCACCTCCAGGCGAGCTATGTGGACCAGCCGGCGCTGGCGCCGTTGCTGGCCCGGGTCTCGCTGTCGCTGTTCGGGGTCTCGGAGGCGGGCCTGCGGCTGTGGCCCGCGCTGGCCGCCGCGGGCACGGTGGTCGTGGGCGGGCTGACCGCGCGGGAGTTGGGCGGCGCGCGGCGGACGCACCTGCTCGCGGCGATCGCGACCGGCACCATGCCCGTGCTGCTGGGCGGCGCGCACGTCGCCAACACGACGTCGTACGAACTGCTCGCGTGGGCGGCGATCGCGCTCGTGGTCGTACGGATCGGCCGCACCGGCGACACGCGGTGGTGGCTCGCG
The DNA here is from genome assembly GCF_053611985.1 of Streptomyces sp. NPDC054770. Taxonomy (NCBI): domain Bacteria; kingdom Bacillati; phylum Actinomycetota; class Actinomycetes; order Kitasatosporales; family Streptomycetaceae; genus Streptomyces; species Streptomyces sp. NPDC054770. The sequence goes on along the minus strand of NZ_JBSHBL010000033.1, from coordinate 67,043 downwards.
GCGGGAGCGCTGGTCGGCATCGGCGCGGAATTCAACCACCTCGCGGCGATCTTCGGGGCCGTGCTGCTGGCCGCCACGCTGCTCGGCCCGGCCCGCCGGACCGCGGCCGACCGCCGACTGCTCGCGGGCGCGGTGATCGCCGTGCTGCTCATGCTGCCCGATCTGTGGTGGCAGGCACGGCACGGCTGGGCCATGTTCGCGATGACGCGGGCGCTGAACGGGGAGAACGGCGGCCCGCAGCACATCCCCACCTGGATCGTGGGGCAGCTCGGCATGTCCTGCCTGGCGATGACGGTGCTGTGGGTGGCGGGCCTGCGGTTCCTGTGGCGGTCCGGCCGGCCGCTGTGGCGGTGCCTGGTGACCGCGTACGCCGTGCTGTTCGTGCTGTTCGCCGTGACGACCGGAGCGCAGGTGTACTACCTGGGCGGTCTTTACGTGTGCCTGCTGGCGGCCGGGGCCGTGGGACTCGACGGGTGGCTGCACTCCCGCCCGCGCCGGTTGCGCGGCCTGATGGCCGCAGCCGCCGCCTCGGCCGCGCTGCTCGCCGTGATCGTGCTGCCGGTACTGCCGCCCTCCGACGTGGCCTGGACGTACGGCGTCAGTTCGAATTCGGGGCAGTCCCTGGGCTGGCCCCAACTGGTGGGCACCGTGCGGCAGGTGTGGACCGGGCTCCCGCCCGGGCAGCGCGCGAACGCGGTGATCTTCACGGCGGACTACGGCGAGGCCGGCGCCATCAACGAACTCGGCCGCGGTACCGGGTTGCCCACCGCCGTGAGCGCCCACAACACCGACTGGTGGTGGGGTCCCGGCAACCCGCACGCCACGACCGTGGTGGCCGTCGCCCCCGGCCCCGACCACGCCCCCGGGTACACCGCCCGTCTGCGCCGGTACTTCCGGCACGTCCGTGTGGCCGCCGCCCTCTCCAACCCCGACGGCGTGCACAACCTCGAATGGGGCGGCCATGTCTATGTGTGTACAGGCCCCCGCCGCCCGTGGGGCGAAACGTGGCCCGAACTGCGCGACTACGCGTGACGCCGCCGCTCCGACGGGAGGAATCGCCTTTCCCGGGCGGCAGGCCGTCAACCGGTCCCGCGCGAGGGCGTCAGGTGTGGATCGCGTACAGGAAGTCGTCCAGGCTGCCCACGTAGACGGTCCCGTCCGCCACCACGGGCGTCGAATGCACCTTCCCGCCGGTCTCCAGACGCCAGCGTTCCTCACCCGTGGCCGCGTCGACCGCCCAGAGCGACTTGTCCTCGCTGCCGATGTACACGGTGCCTTCCGCCACCGCCGGCGACGACTGGTATGCGGCTCCGGTCTCCTGCTTCCAGCGCTCCTCCCCTGTGGCGGCGTCGACGGCCCACAGGTGCCAGCCGTTGCTGCCCATGTACACGGTCCCGCCGACGACCGCGGGCGTGGACCACGTCGACTCGCCGAAGGGCCGCTCCCAGCGCTTCTCGCCGCCGGCGGCGTCCAGCGCGATCAGGCCACTGTCACCGCCGATGTAGACGGTGCCGTCGGCCACCACCGGTGAGGCGTGCGGTGAGGAGCGGGTTTTCACCTGCCAGAGCCTGCTTCCCGTGGCGGCGTCCACCGCCCACAAGGAGTCGCGAGGGAAGGAGACGTAGACCCGGCCCTCGGCCACCGCGGGGGAACTGAAGTCCTCGTAGGAGCGTGGACGGCGCGGCCTGAGCCGCTGCTTCCACCGCTTGCGGCCGGTGGCCGCGTCCACCGCCCAGAGGACTCCGCCGCCGGCCGTGTACACCGTGCCGTCGGCCACCGCCGGTCGCGGATCTCGCGCGTAGCCGGTTGCACACTTCCACAGCCTGCGGCCGGTGGCCGCGTCCACGGCCCACAGATGCCTCCCGTCGGCGATGTACAGGGTGCCGTCGGCGACCACCGGTGACGTGTCGAGCAGGTGAGCGGATTCCATGCGCCACTGTTCGCGGCCCGTGGCGGCGTCCAGCGCCAGCAGGGCATGGGCGGTGGTCTGGTACACGACGCCGTGCGCCACGGCAGGGGTGCGGTAACCGGCGCCCGGGGCCCGTACCCGCCAGCGTACGGTGCCGCCGATCGGGCCGGAGCCTGCCGGAGCGGATCCCGGGCGGGGGCTTGTCCGCATCGGCCGGGGGGATGTGGCGCGGTGGTCCTCGGCGGGCGCTTCGCCGGGCCGGTGAGCCCGTACGGCGTAGAGGTGCTCGTCGAGGCTGTCGACGTACACCGTGCCGCCGCTCACCAGCGGCGTGGAGTGCACCGGCTTGGTGGTCCTGACCTTCCACCGTGCCTCGCCCGTGGCGGCGTCCACCGCCCACAGGCGCCCGTCGTGGCTGCCCGCGTACACCGTGCCGTCGGCGACAGCCGGCGTCGCGTGGATCTCGCCGCGGGTCTTCAGCCGCCACCTTTCCCGTCCGGTTTCGGTGTCCACCGCGATCAGGTACCAGCCGCGGACACCGGCGACGGCGATGCCCTCGGCCACCGCGGGGCTCGCCCACACCACCCCTGCGGTGGACAGCCGCCAGCGCTCCTGGCCCGTCGCCGCGTCCATCGCGACGAGGCCTTCGTCATTGCCGACGTACACGCCTGCGCCGGCCACCGTCGGCGTCTGTCGGACGCCCCCGTGCGGAAAGACGTCCCACCGCCTGCTTCCGGTGGCCGCGTCCAGGGCCAGCACATGCCCGCCCACGGCCGCGTACAGGACGCCTTGGGCCACTGCCGGCGGTGGATTGTGGGACGTGCGATAGTCCGCCACCTTGACTTTCCACACCGGCCGGCCGGTGAGCCCGTCCACCGCCCACATCCTGCCGTCGTGCGAAGCGGCGTACACGAAGTGGTCCGCCACCGCCGGCATCGACATCTTCGACCGGCGTGATCTCCACTTCCACCGCACGTCGCCGGTCGCGGCGTCCACCGCCGTCAGAGACCCGGCACTGTCGGCGAAGTACACAACGCCGGTGTCGGCCACCGGCGATGCCTCGATCGGGGAGTCGTTGCCCAGGGTCCAGCGTCGCTGTCCGGTGTTCGCGTCGATCGCCACCAGATCGAAGTAGTCCTCAAGGACATAGACGGTGCCGTCGGCCATCGCCGGCATCCGGTAGAGCAGGCCCCCGCCGGGTACCCTCCACAGCGTTCTGTCTCCGACGTCGACACCAGCCATCGCTTTCCCCCTCCCCGCACAGCACCGTTCGCCTTGTGGCGTTCGCCTGACGCCCTGTGGGCGGCCATACGGCGGAAGCCGACAACGCACCGAACCCTGACATGTCGCGTTTGCGGAGCGCAACCGTGAATTGCCCTGGTCCCGCGGCCCGTTGGCCACGCCCGGCCGGGTCGCGGCCGAACGCGTTCACTGCCTGGTGACCGGGAGGCCGAGGACCCCGCGGTCGTGTCCGACGATCAGGTCCGCACCCGCGGTGGCCAGACAGGTGAGCGTCACATCCAGGGCGATGTGCCGCACCGTGCCGGTGTCCGGTTCCCATACCCGCAGTCGGTGACCGTGCCGAGTGCCGGTGACCAGGACCGTGCGGCCGTCGTGCAGGGTGGTGGCCGTGATGACCGGCAGGCCGGCGGTGCCTGTGGAGACGGGCAGAGCATCGCCGATCGGGGCACCGGTGGCGAGATCCCACAGCATGACCACGCCGTGGTTGTCCGCCGTGGCCAGGACGGCTCGGTCGGGTGTGGGCACAGCCGCCGCGACCGCCACCCGGTGGTCGGCGTCGGCGAGCGCACGTGCGCTCAGCTGCACGGCCGCGCCCGGTTCCCAGGGGTCGTCGACGGCCGGATCCCACACGTGCAGGCGGCCCGCGGTGTCCGAGGCCGCGATCAGCGTGTGGCCGGCGGAGATCGGGACGGCGGCGATCGACTGGATCGGACTGCCATAGGGGTTGAGGCGCCCGACGCACTCACCGGTGTCCGGGTCCCACAGCCGGACCGCGCCGCGGGGGGTGGCGGTGACGAGCAGGGTGCGGCCGTCGGGGACGGTCGCGGCACACATTCCGGTCACCCCGCCGGGCCAGTCGCCGGCCGGTTCGCGCACCGGCTGCCCGGTGACGGGGTTCCACACGGCGATCGTCCCGCAGTCGCCTCCGCTCGCCAGAAGGACGCGGCCGTCGGGCATGGGCAGGGCCGTCATCGAGCGGATACGGTCACGGTGTCCTGGCAGCGGGGCATGGACGAGTCGGCCGTCGGCCACGTCCCACAGGCACACCACGCCCTTGTCCCCGGCGCCGGCCACGAGCGTCGGCCGACCGGGGCCGGACACCACCGTCAGTGAGTCGACACCCCAGTCGACGCCCCCGAGTGAACCGGGCGCGGAATCGGAGAACACCGATATACGGCCCCAGGGCGTGCCGTCGGCCGCGAGCACCACGTTCTCGTCCTGCCGGAACCGAGTCGCCGCTTCACCCGTTCGTCCGGCCGCCGCCGGCTCCACCAGGGCGGCCGGCCCGTCGGAGTCCGTCCACGCCCGGGTCGGACGGTGCCGGGGGCGCGCACCGTCCGGGTCGTCCGCCAGTCCGTCGGCGATTGTCCACGTCTGCTCGCAGTCCCAGCAGCGGAAGTGTCCGGTGAGCGACATCAGTTGGCGGGCCTCATCCCTTGCGGCCCGTTGCGGGGTGCCCCTGACCGCGGCCAGGCCGGCGACCAGGCACAGGACGGCCTCCCCCGGCGTTTCGGGGGGTATCCCTGCCAGCGCGACTTCGCGTGCCACCCGCAGGAAGGGCTCCCACTCCTCCCCCAGTGCCTCCTCCCGCAACGCCGCGGAGACCTCGCCCCAGGGATGCCCTTCCTGCCGGGCCCGGGCGGGATCAGGCAGCCCCGGAGCCTCGAAAGGCGGACGTGCCGGAGCCGCGAAGAACTCGGGGATCTCGGTGTCGCTCCCGCACCCGGGGCACACCAGCAGGAGACCGCTCTCCCGGAGATCGAGGAGCCGCGTCAGCGCCTCGCCCGTGTGGTGGCCGGCGAAGGCCGCACAGGAGAGCACGAGGAGGGCGCAGACCTCTGCGGAGGTGTCGGCGGCAAGGAGGCTTCGGACAGCCGCCCGCTCGGCCAGACGCAGCGCGGCGGCGAACCCCGCCGCGAGATCGGCCGGGACGGGGGGCCGGTGATCGGCGGTCACGATGAATCCGATGTCCACCCAGAAGTCCACGGTCTGTCCCGGAGGCAGGGCCGCTGCCGCCTCGACCAGATGCGGCAGCGCCGCATAGGCCCCGTCGGCGACGATTCCGTCGTCCATCAGGCCGCCGGTCAGGTCCGTCCAGGTCTGCCGCCATTCTTCGCCGAAGCCGCTCTCGGTGGCGGCCGCGGCGGCCAACTGCTCCAGGAGTGCTTCCACCTCCCCGGCTTTCACACCGTCGAGGCCGCTCCAACGAGGGCTGTGCAAGGGCAGCTTCGGAATCATGGAACGAGTCTCGCAGTCAGCACTGACAGTCGGGGTCCTGGTGTCCGGCAGCCCTTTCCCTCGCCTCGGATCAGCTCGTCATCCGGTCGGCGACCACGGCCACCGAACGGGGCACGATCCGCTCCAGGTCCGGCAGCACAGGGGCCCAGCCGCCGAGAACCACGGCCTGCGCGGCGAGCCTGCGGGCGTCGGACGGCTCCGACAGCTCCATGAGCGCGGTCAGTGCGCGGGCTCGTGTCGCGCGGTAGGCGATCGAGCGGACGAGGGTCCCGGCCCGGCCCGGATCGCCGTGCCGGGCCGTCTCCCGGACGACCGCGACCAGTGCCTCGCCCTGTGCCCAGCGGTCGTCGATCGAGTGGACGAGGGCCTCGGCCCGGCCCGGATCGCCGCGCCGGGCCAGCTCCCGGACCACTTCGATCAGCGCCCTGTCTTGTGCCCGGCGGTCGGTGATCGCGTGGGCGAGAGCCTCGGCCCCGCCGGTGTCGCCGGAGCGGGCCAGTTCCCCGGCGACCTCTGCCTGCCGCGCCACGGACAGGTCGGGGTCGAGCCGGTCGGCGAGGGCCAGGGCCCGCTCGACCTGCCCGTGCCGGGCCAGCAGGAGTGTCACGGACCTCAGCAGAATGTCGTGATCGCGGCCGTCGCCGGTCTCAAGCAGTGTCTCGGCCCGGTCGGCCAGAGCCAGGGCCACGTCCCGGTCGGCGGTTTCGGCGACCGCGTCCAGCACACAGGCCAGGTCCCAGGCGTCGAGCGGGGATCCGGGGGAGAACGGGCGAGCGGCGGTGAACGGTCCGGGGTCCGGGTCTCCGTCCGGGAGCATGTCCTGGTCGGCGGCTTCGCCGAGGGCCCACCCGCATGCCGTGCCCCCGGCCCCGACGGCGGGTCCGGGCGGGCGCAGGAGAGCGTCGAGCCGGTCAAGGTCTCCGTTGAGCGCCTCGCGGGCCAGCACCACCGCCAGGGGCCGCGGCCTGGACCACCCTGTGGAGTTCCGGGTGCCGTCCGCCAGGCGGTCGGCGAGCGCGGCCGCCCGGTCATGGTCGCCGGTGGCGACGGCCACCTCCGCGAGGAGGGCGAGCACCTGTTCCGTCCCGTCTACGGGGTACGAACTCACCTCGTCGTCGGCGCGAGCGGCGAACCGGCGCGCCTCGCCGATGTCGCCGCTGTCCGCCACCGCCTTGGCCAGCAGGGCCCAGGCCCGCCCCCAGTTGTGCGGGTAGCGGATGCCTTCCGCCAGAGCGACAGCCCGGGCGCGTTCACCGGCACGGGCCCACGCCGGCACGAGGGCGACCAGTGCCTGGTCCCGCAGCTGCCGCAGGGGAATCGACTCGGCCAGCGCCTGAGCGCCGCACAGGTCTCCGGCACCCGCCGCGGCCTGCACCAGCTCCACCAGCTCCGTACCCTGCTGGAGCTCGTCACTGATCGTGTGCGCCAGTTCGGCCGCGCGGACGAGGTGGCCGGTGCGGGCGAGCGCCCTCGGGAACCACCCGCCGGTGAGAACGGTGCCCGGGTCCCTGCCCGCCGACAGCCGCAGAAGGGCCAGCAGGCAGGGCTCGTACCCCCCTTGCGCGATGTCGCTTCGCGCGTCGTTCTCCGGTGCCGGGCCGCGGCGTCGCTCCCGTTCCCGCGTCATGAAAAGCTCCGGCCCCCACTGGGCCAGCCCCTCCGGCATGCCTGGTGCCCCCTTGGTGAAGCTCCCCCGGCCGCGCACCCGCGCAGGCGGCCCAACAATACGGGCGGCCAACTGGCAGTGGTTGCCGACGAGTCGGTGACCGGCATACGGACCGGGGCGGGAGAGGGCTCAGGGGCGTGGCACGAAGTGGACCAGGATGCGGCCCGTGTTGGCCGTGTCGATCTCCACGTGGTCGTACAGCTTCCTGATGTGCTTCTGGCCGAGGAACGCGAGGACGCGCCCCTTGAGCTGTCCGGTGCCCTTGCCGTGAATGATCTGCACGACGGGCTCCCCCGTGCGTTTCGCCTGGAAGACGATCTGCCGCAGCGAGAGTTCGATGTCGCGGTTGTTCCGGAAGATCGGGTGCAGGTCCAATGTCAGCAAGGTGCCACCTCCGGCTGCCGCCCCCTGTGGCGACCCGGTCCGAGTGTGCCACGTGACGGGCCTCGGCGTGCGGGTCGTCATGGCCGCCGGTCGCCTCAGCTCTGCGGGCGGACGAGCCGCTCGTCCGGGATCACGGCGACGCCGAGGATCTCGATCATCGCCTCGGGCTGCCAGAGGGCGGTCGTGCCGATGCCCGCCATCGCCGGGTAGACCGGGCCGGCGAGTTCGCGCCAGACCTTGCCGATCTCCTTGCCGTGCGCCTGGTAGTCGGGGATGTCGGTGAGGAAGAGCGTGATGCTCACCAGGTCCTCGGGGATCCCGCCGGCGGCGCGCAGTGTGGCGAGCACGTTGCCGAAGGCCTGCCGGAACTGCTCGACGATGCCACCGGGGACGATCCGCATCTGCTCGTCGAGCGCCGTCTGTCCGCCGAGATGGAGCGTGTTGCCGCTCAGGGTGCCGTGCGAGTAGCCGCTCGGCGCGGGGAGCGAGGGCGGGTTCACCGGGGTCGGAGTCATGGCGCGTACCTCCTGGGACTGGGTGGATGCAGGCAGCGTAACCCATCTATTGACGTTTTTCGACGGTCGTGAAAATCTCGCTATATCGCCGCCCCGAGGTCCCAGGGAGAACTCCGATGAAGCTCGCCACCGTGGCCCACGACGGCCGTACGTCGGCCGCCGTCCTCGATGACGGCGGCTGGCGGGCGCTGCCGGCCGACGACCTCTCCGCACTGCTGGCCTCCACGGCGCCCGACCGCCTCGCGGAGCTGGCCGGGGCACGGCTGCCCGGCGCGGTCCCGGTGCTGCCGCTGCCGTCGCCCCGCAAGGTCGTCTGCTGCGGACTGAACTACGCCGACCACATCACCGAGATGGGCCGCGAGCTGCCGGCCCACCCCACGCTCTTCGCCAAGTACGCCGACACGCTGACCGGCCCCGAGGACGACCTGGTCCTGCCCAAGGGCCTCGACGTGGACTGGGAGGCCGAGCTCGCGGTCGTCGTCGGCGCCGAGCTCTCCGGCGCGGACCGGGAGACGGCCGGACGGTCCGTCGCGGGTTACACGGTGGCCAACGACGTCAGCGTGCGGGACTGGCAGCGGCGCACCCTGCAGTGGTTCCAGGGCAAGGCCTGGGACCGGACCACACCGCTCGGCCCGGTGGTCGTCACCCCCGACGAGCTCGACCCGGTCCGGGGTGTCGAGGTGATCTGCCGCGTCAACGGCACCGAACGCCAGCGCGGCAACACCCGCACCCTCGTGTTCGACGCGGCCACGCTGCTGGCCTACGTCTCCGCGTTCACGGTCCTGCGTCCGGGCGACATCGTCCTGACCGGCACCCCCGGCGGTGTCGGGATGGGTATGACTCCGCCGGTCTTCCTCGCCGACGGCGATCTCCTGGAGACCGAGATCCCCGGCATCGGCACCCTCCGCAACCGTCTCCGCCTCACCGACACCAGGAGCTGAGCATGGAACCCGATTTCTCCAAGTACGTCCTGGAAGGCGACAACTCCGGGTACGCCGACGCGTCCGGCCTGGTCGTCCCGGTCGTGACCCGTGGCGGCCTGGAGGCCGGCGCCACCGGCCAGTCGGCCGGCGCGACCCGGATCTCCGGTGTCTCCATCCAGCACACCCCGGCCACCAGGCTCTGGTTCGGCAAGGTCAGCAACGAGCCCGGCTACCGCTCGGTGACCCACCACCACGGCGAGGCCGAGACCGGCGGCTACGTGCTGTCGGGCCGGGCCCGGATCTACTTCGGCGCGAAGTTCGAGGACTACGTGGACATGGAGGAGGGCGACTGGGTCTTCGTCCCGCCGTTCATGCCGCACATCGAGTGCAACCTCTCCCGGTCCAAGCCGCTGACGTGGATGACCACCCGGACGCCGGAGAACATCGTCGTCAACCTGCCCGACGTCCCGGACGCCGAGCTGCGCGACTGGCTGAACCGATGAACGGCACGCCGACCGCCCCGACCTCCGCGGTCCTCACCGCGGCCCTCACCCTCAAGCCGGCCCAGCCCGAGCACTTCGACCTGGCCTTCACCGCCACCACCCAGCCCTGTCCCTGGCCGAAGGCGTACGGCGGCGACATGGTCGCCCAGGCGGCCGCCGCCGCCATGCGGTCGGTCGAGGGCAAGACGCTGCACTCGATGCACTCCTACTTCCTGCGGCCGGTCGACATCGGCGCCGAGGTCCGTTACGAGGTGGAGCTGCTGCGCGACGGCCGCGGCTACGCCACCCGGCAGGTCCGCGGCTTCCAGAACGGCAAACCCGTCTACGTCTGCCTGGCCAACTTCGCGGCGGGCGAGCCGGGTTCGGCCGCGTTCGCGACACCTCCGCCCGGCGGTGTGCCGGAACCCGGCGCGCTGCCCAGCTCCGCGTCGTACCTCTCCGGCACCGGTCCGCAGGCTCCCCGGGGCACGATGACCGACGAGTCGCAGGCGTACTGGAGCGGCGGCCGCAGCTTCGACATGCGGCACGTGCCCGGCCCCGTCTACCTCACCGTCGAGGGCGAGCGCCTTCCCCAACAGGCCGTGTGGGTAAGGCCGTTCGACCGGCTCAGGTCGGTCGACGGGCTGACCGACGCACAGCGCGACCTCGCCGCGCTCGCCTACGTCTGCGACTACACGATCCTCGAACCCGTCCTGCGGGTGCTCGGCCTCGCCTGGGCCGATCCGGGACTGGTCACCGCCAGCCTCGACCACGCCATGTGGTTCCACCGGCCCGGCCCGGTCGACGGCTGGCTCCTCTACGCCCAGGAGGCCGTCGCCGCCGAGTCCGGCCGCGGTCTCGCCACCGGCAGGTTCTTCACCGCCGACGGGGTCCACCTGGCCACCGTCGTCCAGGAAGGCCTGATCCGCTCCACCTCCTGAACTCCTGCCCTCTGCACGGCCCGCACCCGGTGCACGGGACCCCGGCAGCCCCCGCAGAAAGGAATTCCCATGGCTCTGTCGCCGTCCGCCTACCCGGACACCTTCGCCCGCGACCACCTCCCGCCGCACCGGCTGTGGCCGGTCATCGAGTTCACCACGGACGAACTCCAGTACCCCGAGCGCCTCAACGCCGCCGCCGAGATCATCGACGTGCCCACCGCCGCCCTCGGCCCCGACCGCCCCGCCCTGCGCACCCCGGACGGCGAGGTGTGGACCTACGGCGAACTGCTGCGCCGCGCCAACCAGATCGCCCATGTGCTCACCGACGACCTCGGCCTGACGCCCGGCAACCGGGTGCTGCTGCGCTCCCCCAACAACCCCTGGACGGTCGCGGCCTGGCTCGGCGTGCTCAAGGCCGGCGGCATCGTCGTGACGACCATGGCGGCCCTGCGCGCCCGTGAGCTCACCCCGATCGTGGCGAAGACCCGGCCGGCCGTCGCCCTGGTCGACCACCGGTTCACCGAGGACGTCGCGGCCGTCCGCGACACCACCGCGCCGGACCTCACGATAGTGGCGTACGGCGGTGACGCACCCGACGACCTGACCCGCAGGGCGGCGGCGAAGCCGGCGGAGTTCACCGCGGTGGACACCGCCGCCGACGACGTCGCCCTGTTCGGGCCCACGTCCGGCAGCACCGGCGTACCGAAGATCACCACCCACTTCCACCGGGACATCCTGTCCATCGACAACACCTTCGGCCGGCACGTCCTGCGGCTGCGGCCGGACGACCTGGTCGCCTGCACCGCGCCGTTCGCGTTCACCTTCGGCCTCGGCATCCTCGTCGTCTGCGCCCTGCGGGCCGGCGCCTGCGCGCTGCTGACCGAGGCCGTCGCACCGGAGCCGCTCGCCGAACTCGTCGCCGGGGCCGGGGTCACCGTCCTCGCCACCGCGCCGACGGCGTACAAGCAGATCCTCAAGGCGGGCAAGGCCGACCGGCTGCGCGGCCTGCGCACCGCGGTCAGCGCCGGGGAGCACATAGCGGACGAGGTGTGGCAGCGGCTGCACGCCGACACCGGGATCAAGGTCATCGACGGCATCGGGGCCACCGAGATGATCCACATCTTCATCTCCGCCGCCGGTGACGACATCCGCCCCGGAGCGACCGGACGGCCGGTACCCGGCTACCGCGCCACCGTCCTCGGCCCCGACGGCGAGGAGGTCGGCCCCGGTGTCGAGGGGCGGCTGGCCGTGATCGGTCCGGTCGGCTGCCGCTACCTCGACGACCGGCGCCAGGAGGACTACGTGGTCAACGGCTGGAACGTCACGGGTGACACCTATGTCCGCGACGAGGACGGCTACTTCTACTACCGCACCCGTACCGACAACATGATCGTCTCCTCCGGCTACAACATCGGTGGCCCCGAGGTGGAGGCCGCGATCGACACCCACCCGGACGTCGTCGAGTGCGCGGTGGTCGCCAAGCCCGACCCCGAACGCGGCTCGGTCGTCTGCGCCTTCGTCGTGCTGCGCGAGGGGGTCACCGGCGACGACGCCAAGGCCAAGGACATCCAGGACTACGTCAAGACCCAGCTGGCGCCCTACAAGTACCCGCGCGCGGTGCGCTTCACCGACGCCCTGCCCCGCAACACCAGCGGAAAGCTCCAGCACTACCTGCTGCGCCGCCTGATCGAGAAGGAGAACCAGGCATGAGGATCGCGATCGTGGGCGGCGGCCCGGGCGGGCTCTACTTCGCCGCACTGACCAAACAGCTCAGCCCCGCCCACGAGATCACCGTCTGGGAGCGCAACGCGCCCGACGACACCTTCGGCTTCGGGGTGGTCTTCTCCGACGAGACCCTCGGGGGGATCGAGAACGCCGACACCGTCGTCCACGAGGCGATGGAGAGCCGCTTCGCCCGGTGGACCGACATCGACATCGAGTTCGACGGGCACCCGTTCACCGTCGGCGGCCAGGGCTTCGCGGCCATGGCCCGCAAGGACCTGCTGCACATCCTCCAGGAGCGGGTCGCGGAGCTCGGTGTCACGGTGCACTACCGGACCCTCGCCCCCGACGTGGACGAGCTGCGTCAGACCCACGACCTCGTCATCGCGGCGGACGGTCTCAACTCGGCCGTACGGACCAAGTACGCCGACGCATTCGGCCCGACGCTGGACCCGCGGGCGAACAAGTACATGTGGCTGGGCACCGACCGGGTCTTCGAGGCCTTCCAGTTCTTCGTCAAGCAGACGGAGTTCGGGACCATGCAGATCCACGGGTACCCGTACTCCGACGGCGGCTCGACCTTCATCGTCGAGATGGCGGAGGACGTGTGGCGCCGGGCCGGCTTCGACGCGAGCGAGGGCGAGGAGTTCCCGCCCGGTGTCTCCGACGAGCGGTCGGTCGCCCGCGTCCGTGAGATCTTCGCCGCGGAACTGGCCGGTCACGAACTCCTCACCAACAACTCCAAGTGGCTCAACTTCACCACCGTCCGCAACCGGCACTGGCACCACCACAACGTGGTGCTGCTCGGCGACGCCGCCCACACCGCGCACTTCTCGATCGGCTCCGGTACCAAGCTGGCGATGGAGGACGCCCTGGCGCTCGCCGCGTGCCTGCACGAACACCCCACCGTGGACGAGGCGTTGACGGCGTACGAGACCGAGCGCCGGCCCGTGGTGGAGTCCACCCAGCGGGCCGCCCAGGCCTCCCTGGAGTGGTTCGAGAACATCGGCAGGTACGCCGGTCAGGACCCCGCGCAGTTCTGCTTCAACCTGCTCACCCGCTCCCGCCGGATCACCTTCGACAACCTCCGGTCCCGCGACCCCGGCTTCGCCGAGCTGATCGAGCGCGGCTTCGCCGAGGCGCAGGGGCTGCCGGAGCCGGCCCCGGCGATGTTCCAGCCGTTCTCGATCGGCGGCCTGGAGCTGAAGAACCGGATCGTGGTCTCCCCGATGGACATGTACTCGGCGGTGGACGGCATGCCGGGCGACTTCCACCTGGTCCACCTGGGCTCCAAGGCGCTCGGCGGGGCGGGCCTCGTGATGACGGAGATGGTCTGCGTCTCGCCCGAGGCCCGGATCACCCCCGGCTGCACCGGCCTGTGGAACGACGCCCAGCGCGACGCCTGGGCCCGGGTCACCGCCTTCGTCCACGACCGCAGCACGGCACGGATCGGCCTCCAGCTCGGCCACGCCGGCCGCAAGGGCTCGACCAGGCTGATGTGGGAGGGCATGGACGAGCCGCTCGCCGAGGGCAACTGGGAGGTCGTCGGCCCCTCCGCGCTCCCGTACGGCGCCGGCTGCCACGTGCCCCGGGAGATGACCCGGCAGGACATGGACGCGGTCGTCGCCGACTTCGCGGCGGCGGCGCGCAGGGCCGCGGCGGCGGGCTTCGACCTGCTCGAAGTGCACGCGGCCCACGGCTACCTGCTCTCCTCCTTCCTCTCCCCGCTCGCGAACCACCGCACGGACGAGTACGGCGGCGACCTGGCGAACCGCCTGCGCTTCCCCCTGGAGGTGTTCGACGCGGTCCGCGCCGCCTTCCCGGCCGACCGTCCGGTCACGGTCCGGATCTCGGCGACCGACTGGGTCCCCGACGGCAACACCGAGCACGACGCGGTCGAGATCGCGCGTGCCTTCGTCGCCCACGGGGCGGCGGCCGTCGACGTGTCGTCCGGCCAGGTCACCAAGGACGAGAAGCCCGCGTTCGGGCGCTCCTACCAGACCCCGTTCGCCGACCGGATCCGCCACGAGGTCGCCGCCCCGGCGGGGGCGGCCGTGATCGCGGTCGGTGCGATCTCGTCGTACGACGACGTCAACTCGATCCTGCTGGCCGGGCGCGCCGACCTGTGCGCGCTGGGCCGTACCCACCTCTACAACCCGCAGTGGACCCTCCAGGCGGCCGCCGAGCAGGAGTACCGCGGGTCCGGCGCCGAGTGGCCGGTGCAGTTCGCCGCCGGGCGCCGCAAGCCGCCGACGTCACGGACGGACGCGGTCCGGCCGCGCCTGGCGCTGCTGCGCGAGACCGCCCAGGACACGGTTCACCTGCGGTGGACGCCCGGCCGGACGCCGGCCTGAGCCGCCGGTCCGGCGGCTGGCGCCCGCGGGGCGGCTCCTGGAGAGCCGGTGGACCGGTCGGCGTGCGGTGTCGGGACAATCGTGGTCATGACCGACCGAATGTCCGATGCCGAGAACCGACTGACCCGGATCGAGGGGCTGCTGGAGAGCGGCGAGCACGAAGTGGTGCCCGCGTGGCGCCGGGCGACGCAGGGCGAGCCGCGGTGGGCGGTGACCGCCGTGATCGGGGTGGCGATCGCGCTCCAGCTGATGCTGCCGCACCGGCTCGCCTTCCAGCCGTTCTGGGCCCTGCCGGTCCTGGAGGCGGCGCTGCTGGCCGGCCTGATCGCCGGCAACCCCCGGCGGGTCGAGCCCAGCACCCGGTGGCTGCGGCTGCTGGGGCTGGTGCTGATGGGGGTGATCAGCCTGGCCAACGGCTGGGCGGCGGTCCGGCTGGTGGCGGGGCTGGTGAACGGCACCGAGGGCAGCGACGCCGGGCCGCTGCTGCTGACCGGCGGCGGCATCTGGCTGACGAACGTCATCGTGTTCGCCCTCTGGTACTGGGAGTGGGACCGCGGCGGGCCGATGGCACGGGTCCTCGGCCGGCACCAGTTCGCGGACTTCCTCTTCGTGCAGATGCAGAGTCCGGAGACCGCGCCGCCGGACTGGGAGCCGGGCTTCCTCGACTACCTGTACCTGTCCTTCACCAACTCCACCGCCTTCAGCCCGACCGACGTGATGCCGTTGTCGCACTGGGCCAAGATGCTGATGATGGTGCAGTCCTCGGTCTCTCTGGTGACGGTGGTCCTGGTGGTGGCGCGGGCCGTCAACATCCTGCACTGACGGCACTGACGGCCGGGCTGCCTTAGGTTCGTCTCCATGAGCGAAGACTCCCTGCGCCTGGTCACGGTCGAGCGCACCGGCACCGGCCGCTTCACGGCCACCAACGCCCGTGGCGGCACGATCGACTTCGGCACCGGCGACGGCACGGAATTCACCCCGGTCGAGCTGCTGCTCGCCGCGATCGGGGGCTGTACCGCGGCCGACGTCGACGTCGCCACCGCCCGCCACGCGGAGCCGGTCACCTTCACCGTCACCGTCAGCGGCGACAAGGTCACCGACGAGGGCGGCAACCGGCTGACGGACCTCGCGGTCGCCTTCTCCGTCGCCTTCCCGGAGGGCGCGGCCGGCGACCGGGCCCGCACGATCCTGCCCCGGGCGGTCGCCGTCTCCCACGACCGGCTGTGCACGGTCAGCCGCACGATCGAGGCCGGGACGCCGGTCGCCGTGTCGGTCGAGGACGCCTGACGTCCGTCGCGGTACGGGCCCGGGCTGCGTGGCGGTGACAAGCGGGGCGCCGGGCGCTGCGCTGTTGTGAGCAGTTCCTGAAAGCTCCTGCTCAGCGGGCCTACGGTCCGGCCATGAGGACTACTCGCAACACAGGAAGGACATGGCGCGGCGCCGCGCTGGCGGTGCTGCTGGCCGCGGGGTCGCTCGCCGCGGTGGCCCCGCAGGCCCAGGGAGCGGACGCCCGGACCGAGACACCCGTGGCGTCGACGCATCCGGCCGACGGTGTGGCCGAGTCGGTGGTACGGGTGAAGGTGCCGTTGCCGCAGTCGTTCGGGACCCGTCCGGCGGCCTGCGACTGGCTGTCGTACCTGCGCTACCGCGCCGCCGACGGGCCGAGCCGGTCGGCCGACGCCGACCGGATCCTGGTGGCCCAGCCGGGCATCCTGGAGGGCGCCGGGGCGTTCGACAGCGTCGCCCGCGACACCGTCGCGCGGGCCGCCGCGCAGGGGCAGCACATCGAGTTCTGGGCCCTGGACCGGCGCTCCGACTGCCTGGAGGACCACACCGGCATCGAGTCGGGCGACGAGCACACCGCCGTCGACTACTACTACCGCGGCCGGGAGGTCGCCGGCCGCACCTTCGCCGGGTTCGTCGGCAACGACCAGCAGGGCTGGATGGCGAAGCTCGGCATCGAGCAGACCGTCCGGGACGAGTACGACCTGCTCACCGCCGAGTTGCCCGACCAGGGGCTGCGCAGGCGCAAGGTGCTGTGCGGCGGGCACTCGCTGGGCGGGGTGATCACCGGGTACTTCGCGGCCGCCGACTTCGACGGCGACCCCGCCACCACGGCGGACGCCGGGGAGAACCAGTGCGCCGGGTACTTCGCCCTGGACACCACGGTCTCCACCTCGCTGGCCGACCTGAGCGGCAGCATTCCCGACGACACCGACCTGCCGGACGTCGGCCTCGGTTACGCGGCCGTGCAGGCGGGCCTGGACAGCGGCCTGCTGTCCCGCTCGCTGTCCGCGCCCGTGCTGCTCAACCCCGAGACCATGACCCTGCTCGCCATCGCCGGCGTGGGGGCCCTGCAGGCTCCGGACGCCGAGTCCGACCTGCCCTCCTACCTCCCCTCCGACGTCGACATCGAGGCCACCAACAGGTTCCTGTTCTCCAAGGACACCGCCACGTTCCTCACCGGCTCCCCCGCGGTGAAGGACTTCCGGCTCACCGGCGACGCCGTGCTCGGAGCACTCATGGACGACGACTCCGTACCGCTGGCGTTCCTGCAGAGCAGCGTGGGCTTCTTCGACGGCGGCCCGATCACCGACAAGAACTTCCCTGCCGCCAACGGGAGTTCGCAGCCGACGCAGCTGTTCGGCGTGGAGTACAAGGCCATTCCGGCACAGCCGCACGGGCCCCTGTACACCTGGCGCGACTACGACCGGGTGGGCGCCGCCGACGACCCGGGGTACCGGTCGGCCGACCGCACACCGTTCACCGACGCCTCGAAGGAGGTCACCGACATCAGGGAGCTGGCCCGGAGCCTGGCGGAGCAGCCGCTGGACTTCACCGAGCAGTACTTCCCGACCAAGCTGGTCACCGACCTCGAACTGGCCGACTCGCCGCAGGTGAAGCAGCTCCTCGTGCACCCCGAGGGGCTGACCGCCGATCCGACGCTCACGGTGCTGGCCGGCGACGGACTGCTGGCCGGGCGGATCCCGGCCGGCCTGCATCCGGTGGTCGCCGCCGGGTACCAGCACCTCGACGTGCTGACCGCGGCGCCCGTGCAGAACAACGGCCTGCCCGAACCCGTCTCCACCAGCCTCGCGGCGTTCGCGCGGACTCCGCAGTAGCCGTCTCCGCACGGCAGGAGGGCCCGGGAGATCCTCCCGGGCCCTTCGCGGCGTGGTGATGCGGTACGGCTCAGACCTTGCCGGCGGCGAACGTGGCCGCCGCGTCGGCGTCGGACGTGTAGCCGAGGTGGGCCAGTACGTCGTCCCCGCCGTTCTGGCAGACGGGGTCACCGGTGGCGCAGAAGTCGATGGTGCGGCTCTGGTAGGTGCCGGTGATGCTCTTGCCGAGGGCTCGGATCGGGTTGCCGAACTGCAGCACCGCGGCGACCCTCGGCTCGACCGCGGCCGGGATGGTCGCCACGATGGGGCTGCCGACCAGGGCTCCGGCGCTGCTGACTCCCACCGAGTTGTCGACGACGTTCGCACCCTGCGAGTAACCGACCAGAATGAAACGCTGGGCGGGGCAGGCGGCCGCCTGCGCGGTGACGTGGTTCACCAGATCCGCGTTTCCCTGCGCGGCCGATGTCAGGGAAAGGTCCGCGGGATAGTCCACGGCATAACTGGAGAGGTTCTTGCCGGTCAGTTTCTTCTGCAGCGCCGAATACACCGGGTCGCCCACGATCAGGCCGAGGGTGCCCGGTTCGAAGGTGCCGCGGGCCGCCACGACGTCGATGTCCGAGCAGGTGGCGGCCGATGCCGTGGGCGTCGAGAGAGCGGTCAGTCCGGCCCCGCCGACCAGGGAGAGGGCGGCGAGACACAAGCGGATACGCATGGGGGATCCTTTGCGGGTCGGGCGCATTTGGCGCCTGCGGAAAAGGACGTTCCCGAAGGTATTCGCGTTTCCTGACGGGGTGTTATGGACGGTTATTCAGAAATCCGCCGGATTTTTGACCTGTGGTGAGTGGGACCTGGTTCTGCCCGAGGCGCAGCGAGAAGCGCAGGGAAAGGATCAGATCCAGGCGGGCGTCGGGGTCGTGGAGGCGGTCGCCGAAGAGTTTCTCCAGCTGGCGCAGGCGGTAGCGGACCGTCTGGGGGTGGATGTGGAGGCGGGCGGCGACGTCGGGGACGTTGCCGCCGCTCAGCAGCCAGGTCAGCAGGGTCTCGGCCAGCCGGGGGCGCTGGCCCTCGGAGACGGCGTCCAGCGGGGCGAGGACCCGGGACTCCAGCCGGGCGAGCAGCGGCTCGTCGCTGTGCAGGAGCAGGGTCGACAGGTGGTCGGCGCAGCGGACCACGCCCTGCCGGGGCAGGATCCCGCGGCCCATCAGGCCGAGGGCCCGGGTGGCCCAGCGCAGCGACTGCGCGGCCTCGGTGACCGGGACCGTCGGGCCGATCGCCGCCGGGCGGCCCTGCAGGCCGAGCAGGAGGGAACGGCCGCCGAACCGGCCGGCGCCCTCCGGGTCGGGGACCAGGACGCGCGGGGGCCGGGAGTCCATGTCCACGAGGGCCCCGGGCATCGCCGGCGGCCGCTCCTCGGCCCGCGGATCCGCCGCCAGGGCGACCACGGCGACCTGTTTCGGCACCCGCCAGCGCGCGCCGTGCGCCAGGTCCTGCACGGCCTCGGGGGCCACCGGTCCCTCCTCAAGGAGCAGAGCGAGCAGCCGCCTGCGCCGCCGCTCCAGCTCGTCCGTGCTGTGCGACCTGGCCTCCGCGTAACCGGCGGCGGCCGCCTCGGCGACCTCGTGCACCGTCCGGAAGGCCAGTTCACCGAGCGCGGCCACGATCGTCGAGTCCAGGCCGAGCTGCTCGGCCGTGCGCCCCATCAGCCGCCAGGCGTGCAGGCCGCCCACCCGTAACGCGGACTGCAACGCGTCGAGGCCGCGGCCCGCCAGCGCCTCGCCGCGCCCGAGTTCGTAGTACGTGGCGGCGATCGCGTCGCCCTGGCCGCGCGGGTCGGCGATGTGGTCGACGAACAGGGTGAGCGCCTGCACCACCCCGGCCCTGAGGTTGCGCCCGTACGCCTCGTCGGCCGGCCGGGCGTACTCGGGGACCTGCCGGCGCACCTCCGCCTCCACCTCGTCCGCGACCCCCTCCAGCTGGGCGCGCAGCAGTTCGGCGAGCTCGGGCGGGACCGGGGCGGTGACCGCGGCGGTTCCGGGTTCGGTGGGCATGCCGCGTGGGGTGGGGACGGCCACGGCGGACACTCCTTTCACCCGGAGGCGGCTCCCCCATGGGCCGTTGCCCGTGGGGCGAGAGGGACGCCCCGGGTTGGACGGGCGTCCCCTCCGCTCCGTTCCGTGCCCTGGCTGCGCGGACGTCACTCCGGCACTCCCAGCGCACCGGCGAGCATCGGCCACGAGGCGGTGAACTCCTGTTTCCAGTAGTCCCAGCTGTGTCCGCCGCCCGCGTAGAAGTGGGTGGTGGCCGGAATGCCGAGGAGGGCGAGGGCGGTGGTGAAGCTGTGCGCGCAGGGCCACAGCAGGCCTTCCAGGACCCCGGCCGACCAGTCGCCGACGGCACCGCCGCCGATCCCGCTGCCCTGGGACACGTACAGGGGTGTGCCGCGCAGTCCGGTGGCGCGGGCCCGCGGGTCGAAGTCCTGCCAGACGAGGGCGTTCAGGAGCGGGTTGCCCCAGAGGGAGTCGGGCAGCAGGCTCTCGCGGGCCACGATGGCGCCCACGAGGGTGGGCACGCCGGCCGCCGTGGTGTCGAGGATGCCGCTGTAGGAGGCGGCCGCGGTGAACGCGCCCGGGTGGCGGGCCGCGTGCGCCATCGCCCCGTAGCCGCCCGTGGAGACCCCGGCCACCGCCCGTACCCCGGACGCCCGGTAGTCGCGGGCGAGCAGCGCGGGGACCTCCTGGAGCTGGAAGGTCTCGTAGTCGGGGCCGCCGCGCCAGGCGCTGGGGATGCCCGTGGGGCCCGCGTCCGGCATCGCCACGATCAGGTCCCGGCCCTCGGTGAAGGTCTCGATGTCCGTCTCCCGGGTCCAGGACGTGTAGTCGTCGTGGGCGCCGTGCAGGAGGTACAGGACGGGGTAGGTCCGGGTGGTCTGCGTGCCGAAGTCCGACGGGAGGACGAGCCGGACCGGTGCGCTGCGGCCCAGCGCGGACGACGTGACGGACACGTCGAAGGTGCGCGGCCCGACCTGGGTGGCGGCCCGGGCGCGGCCCGCGGCGGCCGTGGCGCCGAACAGGGCGGCCAGGCCGGTGGCCGCCACGGCCCTGGCGGCGGCGCGTCGGGAGATTCCGGCGGCGCGTCGCGGGATCCCGGTGGTGCGCCGGGGGATTCCGGCGGCGCGCCGCGGGATTCCGGCGGAGTGGTGCGGCATGGCGGCTCCTCAGTCCGGTTGTGGGGGTCCGTCCGGCGCGGCGAGCAGCCGCCGCAGCCGGGCGGCGATCTCGTCGACGTGCGGCGGGTCGAGCAGGGACAGGTGGTGTCCGGGGACCGGTACGACCTCCAGCCGCGGGCACACCTCGTCCCAGCCGAGGGTGTCGTCGTCCCGTTCGTAGGCCGGGTCGCGCACGGTGTGCGGGGCGGGTTCGGTGGCCCGGAAGAGGACGACCCGGCCGTCGTGGCGGCCCGGACGGTGCGCCTCGCCGATCCTCAGGTCCAGGTAGGAGGCGCGCTGGTGGGCCAGCGCGGCGGGCGGCAGCACCGCGGCCTCCCGCAGGGCGCGCAGCACGCGGTCGATGCGCTCGCCGTCGTCGGCCGTGGCCACGAGGTCGTCGTACGGCAGATCGAGCCGGACTCCGTAGGTGTCGGCGATGTGCCGGGCGAAGCCGAGGAGATGGGCGCGGACACGGTCGGCCTCGGTGGTGCCGGGTCTCGGGAGCGGGCGTACGGAGTCGATGAGCACGACCAGTTCCACGTCCCGTCCGGCGGCGGTGAGCTGCCGTGCCGTCTCCTGGGCGAGGAAGCCGCCGAAGGACCAGCCGCCCAGCACGCACGGCCCGTCGGGGTGGGCGGCGTTGATCGCCTCGGCGTAGCGGCGGGCCTTCTCCGGCACGGTACGGGAGTCCTCCAGCCGCTCCAGTCCGTACACCGGGCGGTCGCTGCCACCAGGCTGCTCGGTGAGCCGTTCGGCGAGTGCGCGGTAGACGGTGGTGGGGCTGCCGGCCGCGTGGCACAGGAACAGGGGCGGCCGGGTGCCGGTGGTGCGGTGCAGCGGCCGCAGCGGGGTGGGCCCGACCGGCGCCGACTGCCGGATGCGGGCGGCCGCCTCGCCGACGGTCGTGGCGGCGAGGAGGTCGCGCAGGGGCAGCTCGGTCCCGGACTCCCGTTCCAGGGCGGTGCGGATGCGGGTCGCCATCAGGGAGTCCAGACCCAGGTCGGCCAGTGCGGTGCCGGGTGTGATGCGGGCGGCCGGATGGCCGGTGACGGCGGCGATGTGGCGGCGCAGGCGGGCGACGGCCGAGGTGCCGTCGAGCGAGGTGTCCTCGACCGAAGCGCCCGCGGCCGAAGCATCCTCGGCAGGAGCGTCCGTGGCAGGAGCCGGCCCGGGCTCGTCCCACCGCGCCGGCCCCGAGCCGGTGGGGCGGCCGTCCGTCCACCAGTACCGGGTGTGCCGCCAGCGTGGTGCGGGCAGGTCGACCACCCGGCCGGGCGGCATCACCAGGGGCAGTCCCGCCGTGTACAGGGCGCCCAACTGCTTCAGGAACGCGGCGGATCCGTCGGCGTCGCGGTGCAGCGTGCCCACCGCGAGGGCGCCGGGCACGTTGTCGGTCACGGCCCGGGTCAGCACCGGGTGGGGCGAGATCTCCACGAAGGCGGTGTGCCCGTCGGCCGCGGCCGCTGCCAGGGCCCGGTCCAGGCGCACCGGCCGGCGCAGGTTGGCGGCCCAGTGGGCGGCGTCGAACGCGCTGTCGCCGCGGGGGTCGTCCAGGACCGTGGAGTAGACGGGCACCCGGGGCGGCCGCCCGCGGACGTCCGACAGGGCCTCGGTCAGCTCCGGCAGCAGCGGGTCAACCCGCGGCGAGTGTCCGGCACCGACGACCCGCATGGCCCGCACGGCGCGGCCCTGTTCCTCCAGCAGGCGCACCAGCGGGGCGACCGCCGCCTCGTCCCCGGTGACGACCTTCTGCCGGGGCGAGGAGTGCACCGCGACCTGGACGCCGGGGAAGTCCCGTTCCAGCATGGGCAATTCGTCGTCGGTCAGGTCGGCCACCGCCATCGCGCCGCCCCGCAGCCCGCCGAGCAGCCGGGCCCGTACGGCGATGACCCGCGCCGCCTCCGGCACGTCGAGGGCGCCCGCGCACACGGCCGCGGCCACCTCGCCCATGGAGTGTCCGATGACGGCGACCGGCTCGCCCGCATACCAGCGCCACAGCTCGGCGAGCGCCAACTGGATGCCGAAAAGCGCAGGTTGGGCCACCTCCAGCCGGTCGAGCGCGCGTCCGGAGACGAGCTGTTCGTGGAGGGAGAAGCCGCATGCGGCGGCGAGCGGTGCGTCGAGCCGCTCGACGGCGGCGGCGAAGGCCGGTTCCTCGGCGAGCAGTCCGCGTGCCATGCCGGGCCACTGACCGCCGTAGCCGGAGAACACCCATACCGGCCCGCGTCCGACGCGGTCGCGGTCGCCGGTCAGTACGCTCGCGTGCGGGAGTCCGCCGCCCAACGCGCCCATCGCGTCGGCCAGTTCGTCGTGGTCGTGGGCGATGACCGCGGCGCGCACCGGCCCGCGCCCGGTACGGCCCGCGAGGGTGCGCGCCACATCGGCCGGGCGGGTCCGGCCGCCCTCGGGGGACCGGAGCCACCCGGCCAGCCGGCCCGCGGTGTCCCGGACCCGCTCGGTGTCGGCGTCGGACAGGAGGTAGAGGCGGGCGGCCGGTTCGGGCCCGGTCGGCGGCGGGGTGCCGGGGCGCCGCTCCGCCAGTACGGCATGGGCGTTGGTGCCGGCGAACCCGAAGCCCGAGACACCTGCGGTGGCCGTGCCGCCGTAGCGGGGCCAGGGCTCGGGCTCGGTCACCACCCGCAGCCGTACGTCCTTGAGCGCGCTGCCGTCGGCGCAGTGCAGCGACGGCGGAATGCTGTCGTGGTGCAGGGCGAGCACCGTCTTCACCAGGCCGGCCAGGCCGGCGGCGGATTCCAGATGGCCCAGGTTGCCCTTCACCGAGCCGAGCAGCAGCGGCTGTTCGGGATCTCGGTGCGCGCCCAGCACGGCGTCGAGTGCCGCCGCCTCGATGGGGTCGCCGAGCGGGGTGCCGGTGCCGTGCGCCTCGACGTGGTCGATGCGGGCCGGGTCCAGACCGGCGCGTGCGTAGGCGGTGGTCAACAGGGCTTGCTGGGCGC
Source organism: Streptomyces sp. NPDC054770 (assembly GCF_053611985.1). NCBI lineage: Bacteria > Bacillati > Actinomycetota > Actinomycetes > Kitasatosporales > Streptomycetaceae > Streptomyces > Streptomyces sp. NPDC054770. Next base: position 43,383 of record NZ_JBSHBL010000033.1, on the reverse strand, counting down.
CGGGGTTGGGGGCCAGGAGGCCGTTGGAACGGCCGTCGGAGTTGACGGCGGTGGCCCGGACCACGGCGAGCACCCGGTCGCCGTCCCGTTCGGCGTCGGAGAGCCGTTTCAGCAGGACGGCCGCACAGCCCTCGCCGCGCCCGATGCCGTCGGCCGCCCGGGCGAACGGCTTGCAGCGGCCGTCCGGCGCGAGCGCTCCGGCCCGTCCGAACGCGACGCCGACGGCGGGCGACAGCAGTACGTTGACCCCGGCGGCGATCGCCGTGTCGCACTCGCCGGTGCGCAGAGCGGCGCAGGCCTGGTGCAGGGCGACCAGCGACGACGAACAGGCCGTGTCGACGGCGAGGGCCGGTCCATGAGTGTCCAGGACGTACGCCAGCCGGCCCGCGGTCACGCTCAGCGCCGCGCCCGCCGGGGCCCAGGGGTCCACGGCGGCCGGGTCGGCGCCGGTGAGCTGCCCGTACTCCGGGGCGGACACGCCGACGTAGATCCCGGTGGCCGTACCGGCGAGGGCGGTGACCGGGACGGCGGCGTGGTCGAGCGTCTCCTGGACGACCTCCAGCAGGATCCGCTGCTGGGGGTCGAGCACGGCGGCCTCGCGCGGTGTGATGCGGAAGAAGGCGGCGTCGAACCCCGCGATGTCGTCGAGAAAGCCGCCGGACGCGGGCGCGTCCGCGGGCGCGAAGGCGGTGACATCGCGCCACCGGTCCGCGGGGACGCGGCCGATCGCGTCGACGCCGTCGCGCAGCAGCCGCCAGTAGTCGGCGGGCCCGTGCACGCCGCCGGGCAGCCGGCACCCGACGCCGATGACCGCGACCGGTTCGGCCGTCGCAGCCGGTTCGGCGGGCTCGGCGGGCTCGGCGGGCTCGGCGGGCTCTTCGAGCAGCGGCGGCGCGGGCGCTGGGATGTGCTGCGCGGCGGTGTCGCACAGGTACGCCACCAGCGCGTCCCCGGTCGGCGCTTCCCACAGCAGGGTCGCCGGAAGCTCGCGCCCCGTCAGCCGGGACAGCTCCCCGGCCAGCACGACCGCGTCCCGGGAGGACATGCCGAGGTCGGCCAGCGGCAGGTCCATCGGCACGTCGGCGGGGGCGGTGCCGTGCCAGGCGGCCGCCCGTTCCGCGACCAGACGGCGTACCGCGGCCGCGTCCACGGCCGTCATGCCACCGTCTCCGGCGCGTAGGCCCCCGCCAGGTACCGGGCCCGGGTCAGCGCCCGTGACACCTTGCCGCTGGAGGTCCGGGGGACCGTGCCCGGGGCGACCAGGACGACGTCGGCCAGCCGCAGTCCGTGCCGGGCGGAGACGGCCGCGCGCACGGCCCGCACCAGGGCCGGTACGTCGATCTCGCCGAGGCCCGTGGTCCGCGCGTGCTCGGCCACGACCACCACCTCCTCCCCCGCGCGGCCCGGCACCCCGAAGGCGGCGAGCCGGTCGCGCCGCACGGCCGGGTGCGCGTTCTGGGCGGTGGCCTCAACGTCCTGCGGGTAGTGGTTGCGGCCGTCGACCACGATGAGGTCCTTGAGGCGGCCCGTGACGATCAGCTCGCCGTCCAGCACCGTCCCCAGGTCGCCGGTACGCAGCCAGCCGCCCGGCGCCGCCGCCTCCGCGCCCGCGCCGTCGCCCTCGCTGAGGGTGGCGCCGAAGACGCGCATGGTCTGTGCCGCGTTGTTCCAGTAGCCACGCCCCACGTTGGGCCCCTGCACCCAGATCTCGCCGACCTCACCGTCCGCCAGGACGGCTCGGGAGGCCGTGTCGACGATGCGGACGCGCTGTTCGACGGGGGTGCCGCAGCCGGCCAGGAGCACGGCCGCGGGGTCGTCGGGCCGCGCGGGCAGTGCCTTGCCGGCGGCCAGCGCGTCCCGGTCGAGGGCGAACCGGGCGATCGGCTCGCCCGGCCGGGCGGCGCTGACGAAGACGGTGGCCTCGGCGAGCCCGTACGACGGACAGTGGGCCTCCGCGGCGAGCCCCTGCCCGGCGAACGCGGCGTGGAAGCGGTCGGCGGTGCCCGGCCGTACCGGTTCGCTGCCGTTGATCAGCGCGGCGACACCGTCCAGCCGCAGCTCCGCCTTCTGCGCGTCGGTGACGGCGGCGGCGCAGTAGTCGTAGGCGAAGTTGGGCGCCGCGCTCAGCGCACGCGGATGGGCGGCCAGCAGCCGCAGCCAGCGCGCCGGCTCGTGCAGGAACGCCGCCGGGTCCATGAGGACCGACAGCAGACCCCGCACGACCGGCGCCGCGACGCTCAGCACCAGTCCCATGTCGTGGTAGAGCGGCAGCCAGCCCACGCAGGTCACCGGCTGTGTGTCGGCGCCGTAGGCGGTCAGCGCCTGGCGGGCGTTGGCGACCACGTTGGCGTGGGTGATCTCCACGCCCGCCGGGGTGCGGGTGGAGCCGGAGGTGTACTGGAGGTAGGCGGTGGACTCGGGCGCGGGCGCCGGCCGGTCGCGGGCGCCGGTGTCGGGGATCCGGTCCGCCACGACGGCCGGGACCCGCACGCGCTCGCAGAGGTCCCGGACCTCCACCGCGACCCGGGCCGTGGTGACGACGGCCGCGGGCCGCGCGTCGGCCAGCACCGCCACGAGCCGGTCACCGTGCCCGGGCAGGCCCGGCGGATACAGGGGTACGGCCACCAGTCCGGCGGTGAGGGCCGCCAGGAACCCGGTGACGTAGTCCGTGCCCTGGGGACACAGCAGCGCGACCCGGTCGCCCGGCTCCGCCACTTCGGCGAGCCGGGCGGCCAGCGCCCGCACCCGCAGGTCCAGGTGCTGCCAGGTGAGGGTGCGGTGCACGCCGCGCGCGTGCGGGGCGGGGTGGTCGACGAAGCTGAACGCCCGGCGGTCGGGGGTGGTTTCGGCCCAGTGCCGCACGTACTCGGGCAGGGTCCGGTACGTGGGCGCGAGCGGGGGGCGGCGGCTGTCCATGCGGGCGTGGCTCCTCACATCGCGGGTTCGGCTGACGAGCGGGACGAGCTGTGTGCGCAGGGAGATCGGAGCAGGCCGATCAGAGGGGGATGTTGCCGTGCCGGCGCTCCGGCATCGGGGCCCGCTTGCCGCGCAGGGCGCGCAGGGCGCGGCACAGGTGGGCGCGGGTGTCGCGGGGGGCGATGACCGCGTCGACGTATCCGCGTTCGGCGGCGGGGTACGGGGTCCCGTGAATGGACTCGTACGCGGCGACGAGACGGGCGCGCAGCGCCTCGGGGTCGTCGGCGGCGGCCAGTTCACGCCGGTGCAGCAGGCCGACGGCGCCCTGCGCGCCCATGACGGCGATCCGGGCGGTGGGCCAGGCGAGGTTGACGTCGGCGCCGAGGTGCTTGGAGCCCATCACCGCGTACCCGCCGCCGTACGCCTTGCGGACCACGACGGTGACCTTCGGGACGGTCGCCTCGGCGTAGGCGTACAGAAGTTTGGCGCCGCGCCGGATGATGCCGGCGCGTTCCTGGCCGACGCCGGACAGGTAGCCGGGGACGTCGGCGAAGGTCAGCAGCGGGATGCCGAACGCGTCGCAGAACCGGACGAAGCGCGCGGCCTTCTCGGAGGCGTCGATGTCGAGGACGCCGGCGGCGTGCAGCGGCTGGTTGGCGACGATCCCGACCGTACTGCCCTCGATCCGCCCGAGCGCGCAGACGATGTTCGGCGCGAACAGCTCCTGCACGGGGAGGAGTTCGCCGTCGTCGACGACCGAGCGCAGGATGCCGAGCATGTCGTAGGCGTGGTCGGTCCGGTCGGGGACCATCCGGTCGAGCGGGTCTCCGGCGGACGCGGCCCCGGGCGCGTACTCGGGCGGCCGTTCCAGGTTGTTGCCGGGCAGGTACGACAGGAGGTCGCGTACGGTGTCGAGGGCGTCCTCCTCGTCGGCGGCGAGGAAGTGGGCGTTGCCGTTGACGGCGTTGCTGGCGCGGGCGCCGCCCAGTTCCTCGGCGGTGGTGCGCTCTCCGGTGACCGTCTCGATGACGTCGGGGCCGGTGACGAACATGTGCGAGGTGCGGTCGACCATCACCGTGAAGTCGGTGATCGCCGGTGAGTAGGCGGCGCCGCCCGCGCACGGGCCGAGGATGACGGAGATCTGCGGGATCACCCCGGACGCCTGGACGTTGCGGCGCACCAGTTCGGCGTAGAGGGCGAGGGCGGCGACGCCCTCCTGGATGCGGGCGCCGCCGGAGTCGTTGAGGCCGATGACGGGGCAGCCGGTCTTCAGCGCCAGGTCCATGAGGGCCACGGTCTTCTCGCCGAAGGCCTCGCCCATGCTGCCGCCGAAGACCGTGGAGTCCTGGGCGAACACGCAGACCCGGCGTCCGTCGACCGTGCCGTACCCGGTGACGACCCCGTCGCCGTAGGGGCGGCGGGCGCGGTCCTCCGTCGGCCGGGCGCGGACGAACAGACCGGTCTCGGTGAACGAGCCCTCGTCGAGGAGCCGTTCGATCCGCTGCCGGGCGCCGAGCGCCCCGCGTCTTCTCGGCACCCCCGGTGCGCATGCCTGTGCCGTGCGGCGGTCCAGGTCGGCGATGCGTTCGGCGGTGCGGTCCGTGGCGTGGTCCGCGGCGGATCTCGCCGCCGCAGCCGTAGCCGTCACCGCCGTAGCCGTCACCGCCGCGGCCGCGGCCGCCGCCGCCGCAGGGGATGTGCTCGTCTCTCGCCTCACAGCCACCTCCGAGATTGTTCTCGAATGTGGCAGTGATGCGGGAGGGGAGCCGGTCGATTGCCGTGCTGTTTGCGGGAGTTGAGTGCCCGGAGCCGGAGGTTCGTGCGGACGTGACAAGGCCGGGGCCCCGCCGCCGCTACGGAGCGGGGTAGCCGTCCAGTTCGGCGAGATAGGCGTCCTTGACGGCGCCGGGCAGCCAGGCGATCTCGAACGCGTTGCGCTGGAGCCGTACGAGTTCCGCCGGCGTGAGCGGAGTGGCGGCCTGCACCGCGAGGAGGTTCTCGGTCACGTAGCCGTTCATGTAGGCGGGGTCGTCGGAGCTGACGGTGACGCGCAGTCCCGCGTCGAGCAGCTTCCGAACGGCGTCCTGCCAACTGGCGCCGCGCACATAGCCGTTGGAGATCGGACACACGGTCAGGCCCAGTCCGCGCCGCCTGATCTCGTCCTGGAGCTCGGCGCTCTCCAGGCAGTTCACGCCATGGTCGATGCGGTCGACGCCGATGTCGTCCAGGCACTGGCGGATGTGGTCGAGGGAGTTCTCCTGGTCCAGGTCGCAGTGCATCGTCAGCTGGTAGCCCTCGGCCCGGGCCCGGGCGAAGACGGCGGCGAACTTGGCCGGCGGGTTGTCCCGTTCGTCGGAGTCCAGTCCCACGCCGATGATCCAGTCCCGGTAGGGCAGGGACTCCATCAGCGTGGCCATGGCGAACTCGGCGGAGAGGTCCCGCATGAAGCACATGATGAGCTGGGCCCGTACGTCGAGCAGCCGGCGTGCGTCCATGACCGCCCGGCGCAGCCCGCGGATCACCGTGCCGAACTCGACGCCGCGGGAGGTGTGCGCCTGCGGGTCGAAGAAGATCTCCGCGTACCTGACGTTCTGCTCCTTCGCCCTGGTGAGATACGCCCACGTCAGGTCGTAGAAGTCGGCCTCGGTCAGCAGGACCGACATGCCCTCGTAGTACACGGCCAGGAACGAGGGCAGGTCGTGGAACGCGTAACTGGCCCGCATCCCGGCCGCGTCGGCGTACGGCAGCGTGACGTTGTTGCGTGCGGCCAGGTCGAACTTCAGTTCCGGTTCGAGGGTGCCCTCGATGTGCAGATGCAGTTCGCACTTGGGCAGGCGGGTGATGAACTCGGTCAGGTCGTCGTCGGTCACAGGTCCTCCGCTCGCAGGCTAGGCAGGCCACGGAGCCGGAGTCAACGAGGCTCGAGGGCACCGCTCCCGCACCCCCGCCCGGCGCGAACTGTCACCGGCTGATGGCCAAGGGGTTACCGTTCGAATCAACTCCTTTTTCAGCACGCCCAGTTGACACAGGATGGCGCTACGTTCGACGTGCGGCCGCCAGGGGAGGGCCGTACGGCGGTCTGCTGGGGGTGAGCGTGATGGGACGGGGACCGGTCCTGTCCGCGGCGGCAGTGGCACTGCTGCTCGCGGGCTGCACGAACGGCGGACAGGACGACGGCGGCGCGACGCCGAAGGACACGGCGGGTGCGACAGCCGGGGGGAGTCCGAGCGCCTCGGCGGGCGCGGGTGCTTCAGGGGGCGCGAGTGCGTCTCCGTCCGCGTCGAGCCGGCCGTACACGCTGTCCGAGGCCGCCGCGCCGAAGACGCGGGCCGAGGCCGTGGCGTTCGTCCGCGGGCTCACCGTGCAGCCCGACTACTTCGGCACCGGGTACCGCAGACGGGACCCGTACGAACTGGGGCCGACCGACTGGGCCGTGCTCGGCGAGGACTGCCTGTGGCGCCGCGAGGCGCTCCCGTCCACCGTGCTGGCCAGTCTGACCAGGTCGTTCGTCCGGCCGGGCACCGACGGCGCGGGCGCGGTGTACGTGTCCCTCACCGTCACCGTGCACATCTCGACGCGCCAGGCCCGCCGGGACATGGCGTCCTCGCTGGACGAACCGCTGCGCTGCCCGGAGGAACGGCTCAACGCGACCGACACCGTGCAGAAGATGACCTCACGCGGCGACCCGTTCGACGAACAGCGCAACGCCACCACCGACGACGACCTCACCGAGTTCGGCCAGTACGTCGTCGACGGTGACGCGAAGTCGCGCCGCTTCGACTGGTTCAAGCACCGGCTCGGCCCGGTGACCGTGGCGGCGACCGTGCGGCATGCCGCCGGTGAGAGCGACGAGGAGCAGACGGCCCTCACCGACGCCGCGCTGACGGGCGTCGGCTATGTGACGGCGGACGTGGACCGCTACGGCCGGGACCGGGCCTCCGCCACCCCGTCCACCGCTCCGTCCACCGAGGTGAAGGGAGCGGGCGATGAGTGAGGCGCTGCGGCCGTCCGACCCGTCGTCGGTCGGGGGCTTCCGACTGCTGCGGCGGCTCGGCGCCGGCGGTATGGGCGTGGTCTACCTGGGCCGTTCCGAGGCGGGTGCGCTGGCCGCCGTGAAGGTGATCCAGGCGCAGAGCGCCGCCGACGACGGCTTCCGGGCCCGGTTCGCGCGGGAGGCGGAGCTGGCGGCCCGGGCCGACAGCCCCTGGGTGGTACCGGTGCTCGGCGCGGACGCCACGGCCCGCGAGCCGTGGCTGGCGACCGGGTTCGTGGCGGGTCCCTCGCTCGCGGAGGCGGTCGCCGCGCACGGACCGCTGCCACCGGCCGCCGTACGCGTGCTGGGCGCGCTGCTCGGCGAGGCGCTGGCCGCCGTGCACGCGGCGGGACTCGTCCACCGGGACGTGAAGCCGGGCAATGTGCTGCTCGCGGTCGACGGCCCCCGCCTGATCGACTTCGGCATCGCACGGTCCGCCGACGACACCGCCCTGACCGCCTCCGGCATGGTGGTCGGCACCCCGGGCTTCCTCGCCCCCGAGCAGGCGCGCGGCGAGGCGGCCACAGCGGCGAGCGACGTCTTCGCGCTGGGCTGTGTGCTGGCGTACGCGGGCACGGGCCGCCCGCCGTTCGGCACCGGCGCACCGGACGCGCTGCTCTACCGCACGGTGCACGACGAGCCCGACCTCGACGGCGTCACCGGCGGGCTCCGCGAGACGCTGGACGCCTGCCTCGTCAAGGACCCCGGCGAGCGGCCGGGCGCCGGGGACCTGCGGCTGCGGCTCGCCGAGGACTTTCCGTTACGGCCGCCCGCCGGCGCACCGGAGTCGCCGTCGGCCTGGCTGCCGGACCCGGTCGCCCGCATGGTGGCGGCCCGGTCGGCGGAGAGCCTCGCCCTGCCGGACATCGAACCCACGGTGGTCGACGACCCCGGCACCGGGCAGCCGGCCCGCCCCTCCCGGCGGCGCCTGCTGCTGGCCGGGGGCGCGGTGCTGCTGGCGGGCGGCGGTACCGGGGCGGCGCTGTGGGCGGCGGGACGCGACGGCGGCTCGGGGCAGAAGACGGCGGCCCGGCCGTCGTACGTGCTCGGTGTGCAGGTGACGAAGAGCGGGGCGGCGGCGCCCCTGGCGCGGGCCTGTGAACGGGCCGCGCGACTGGCCGTCGCCCAGCACAACGCGACCGCGGGCCGCGCCTTCGACCTCGGCGTACGGGTCCTCGACGACCACGGCACCGTCGACGGGGCCACCGCGGTCGCCCACGAACTGGCCGCGGACCGCGCTGTCGTGGCCGTGCTCGGCCCGGTCACCGAGCTGACGTTGCGGGCTGCCTCACGCGTCTACGCGTCGGCGAAGCTCACCCACATCACCAGCACCACCGGGCAGAACGACTACTACGTCTGGTCGCCGACCGTCACCTTCCAGACCGGCACCGGCCAGCAGGCGGCGGGCACCGCGATCGCCCTGCAAGCGCTGGTGGGCGGCCTGGTCGCCCCGGCGGGCATCGTCATCGACCGCTCCGGGGGCTCTGTCGAGTACGACCAGGGCAGTGTCCTGGCCACCCAGTGGTGGAGTGCGCTGCGCTCTCAGGTGGTCCCGGAGGTCGTCGCCGAGGACACCGGCGACGCCCCGGCCGCCGTGGCCTCCGTCCTCGCCCGCAAGGTCCGCGACTTCGTGTACCTGGGCCCGCTGGACGCGACGGTCCGGGCGGCCCGGCAACTGTCGGCGGCCGGCTTCACCGGACCGCGCTGGATGTCCCATCTCCTGTACGGCTCCGACTTCCCGAAGCTCGCGGGCGCGGCGGGCGAGGGCTGGTTCGTGGTGACACCCGCCGTCGACGCGAGCGCCCTGAAGACCAAGGCGGCCGAGCGGTTCACGGCGGCCTGGCGCAAGCGGTACGGCGGCATCCCGGACCCGTACGGCGCCGAGGCGTACGACAGCGTCCGGATGGTGCTGCGCGAGTTCGCCCGGACCGTACCGTCCGGCGGCGGCCGCCCCGACCGGCTCGCCCTCGCCCTGCGTCTCCACAAGGCCACCTACCAGGGCATCGCGCGCACCTACACCTTCAACGACTACAACCAGTTCAACGCCGACGCGCGGACCATGGGCGGTGAGACCTACGTCCACCAGGTGCACGACGGGCGGTTCCGACAGGTCGGGCCGATCCTGGCCAAGCAGACGAAGGGGTAGCGGAGTTGGAGCGGCTCCAGGCCGCCGACCCCTCGTCGGTCGGCGGGCACCGGCTGGTGGGCCGGCTCGGGGCGGGCGGCATGGGTGTGGTGTACCTGGCCCGGTCGCCGCACGGCGCCTGGGTGGCGCTGAAGGTGATCCGCGAGGAGTACGCCGGGGACCCCGGCTTCCGGGCCCGGTTCCGCCGGGAGACGGAGCTGGCGTCCCGGCTCACCAGCCGCTGGACCGTACCCGTGCTCACCGCCGACGCGGACGCCCGCGCGCCCTGGCTGGCCACCGCCTACGTGCCCGGCCTGCCGCTGTCCGAGGCGCTGGCGCGGCACGGCCCCTGGCCGCCCGCACAGCTCCGGACCCTGGGCGCCGCCCTCACCGCGGCGCTGGACGACGTGCACCGCGCCGGACTGGTCCACCGTGACGTGAAACCCGCGAACGTCCTGCTCGCCGCCGACGGACCGCGCCTGATCGACTTCGGCATCGCCCGCGCCATGGGCGCCACGGCACTCACCACGGACGGCTCGGTCATCGGTTCCCCCGGCTATCTGTCACCGGAGCAGGCCCGCGGCAGGACCGTGGGACCGCCCAGTGACGTCTTCTCCCTGGGGTGCGTACTCGCCCATACGGCCACCGGACGGCCGCCGTTCGGCACCGGGGGCGCGGCGGCCGTCCTGTACCGGACGGTGCGTGAAGCCCCGGACCTGACCGGCCTGTCCGACGAGTTCGCGCCGACGCTGCGCGCCTGTCTGACGAAGGAACCCGGCAACCGGCCCACGGTGCGTCAACTAGGGTCTTTCTTCGGCGAGTTCGCTGCGGAGTCGTGGCTGCCTGCGGGTCTGCCGGCGGTGGTCGCGGACCGTGCCGCGCGGGTGCTCGACCTGCCGGTGCCGGAGCCCACCGCCCTCTCCGAGGTGCCCTTCACCGACGCCCCGGCCGCCCCGTCCCGGCGGTGGCTGCTGATCTCCTCGGCGGCGGTCGGCGTCGGCGCGGTGGGCGGCGGCACCGCCTGGTGGCGCCTGGCGCGGTCCGGGACGCCGAGGGCAGCCAAGGGCCTGCTGCCGACCCGTACGATCGCGCTGCTCGGCGACCTGTCCAGCGCCGTCGTCCAGGCCCAGGCGCGCGGCGCGGAGATGGCGGTCGACGCGCACAACGCCCGCTCCGACCGGACCTTCGAGCTGGCCCTGCGCACAGCCGACGATCGGGGCACCGCGGCCGGTTCCGCCGCCGCGGCCGCCCGGCTCGTCGCCGCCCGCGAGGTGTACGCGGTGATCGGCGCCGGCACCAACACGGCCGTGCCCGCCGCCGTGCCGGTGTGCACCGCGGCCGGGCTCTGCCTGCTGATCACCCGCGCCGACACGGACGCGCTCGACGTCACGAACATCACCAGCTCCCTGATCCTGCGCAGCACCCGCACCGCGGGGCCCGGCTCCGTGCTGAGATACCTCAACCGGGTGGTACGACCGGCCCGGACCGTCGTCGTGCACGACCTCACCGACGCCGACGAGGGCGAGGCCACCGTCCGGATCGTCACCGTGTACGGGGATCTGCTGGTGGGCACCGTCGAGGTGGCCCAGGTCGCCAAGGGTGCCGGCTTCACCGACGTGGCCCAGAGCCTCGCCGCCCACCCGGACACGGCCGTCCTGTTCGCGGGCGGCCTCCCGGCCCGCGCCGCCGCCTGCGCCCAGGCCCTGACCGACACCGGGCACCGCGGATTCCGCGGCGGCGACGAACACATCCTGGGCACGCCCTTCCTGACGGCGGGCGGAGGCTGGTGGATCAGCGCGGGGTACTGCGACCCGGCCACCGACCCGAAGACCCGGACGTTCGCCACCGCCTACCGCACCCGCTACCGCACGGCTCCGCCCCCGTGGGCGGCCGAGGCGTACGACGCCGTCGGCTACGCCGCCCACGGCCTCGCCGCGCCCGGCGGCGACCAACGCGAGTCCCTGCGCGCGGAGTTGCTGCGCAGGCCCTGGCAGGGCATCACCCGCCGGTACAGCTACGAGAGCCAGGACCAGTACCTGGAGACCGGCCAGGACGGGGGTTGGTTCCTCTACCGCGTCGAGGACGGCGGGGCCCGGTTCGTGGCCCGGTACGACGACATCGGGAAGAAGAAGTCGTAGGCCCTCCAGTGGGGACGCGGGACGGGCCGGACTAGAGGCCGTCCGATGCGCCGAGGCCGGTCAGCGCGCCCACCGGGTCCAGGTCGGGGGTGCCTCTGGGCCACCAGTCGTCGTGGCCCGGCTCCGACTCGTAGGCGTACCACAGGCCGTCGCGGCCGAAGCGGAGCTGGAGGTGGCCGCCGGGGTGGGTGAGGTGGTTGCGCCACGGCCGGAAGGCCGGGAGGTCGGCGGCGAGCAGCAGCGGCCGGGCCCGGTCGAAGCGGCCGGCCGGCGGGTCCCAGGGCTCCTCCAGCACGGCCAGCCCCTCCAGGCCGCCCTGCCGCCAGGCGGCGACCGCACGCGCCAGGTCGCCCGGGGTCCGGCCCACGGCGTCGGCGAGCGTGGCGTAGAGGGCGCGGGTGGACGCGGTCAGGCCGGAACCGGGGCGGGCCGCGGCGAGCCGCACCGCGTCCTGCCAGAGGGTCAGGTCGCCGACCGGGTCGCGTCCGGTGCTGAGCAGAGCGTGGGCGCGGGCCGACGCGTCGGTGGCCAGCTGGTCCAGCGCGAAGGGGTCCGGACCGCCGGGCACCCCCGGATAGACCGGGGGCTGCTCGGGGTGCGCAGGAACCGGCAACGGGGGTGGCAGCGGCGGGAGTTGACGGGGGACGAGGGCTTCGGTGGCCCGGACGCCCGGCAGCGAGGCCGGCCGCCGCTCCCGGGCCGCGCGGGCGGCGCTGCGCCGGGACAGCGCGTCGAGCACCTCGCGCTCCCCGCGGCCGCGCAGCAGGAGCAGCACGAACGGGTCGGCGTCCAGCAGCCGCGCGGTCTGGTAGCAGAGGGCGGCCGCGTGCTTGCAGGGGTGGCCGAAGTCCGGGCAGCTGCACCGGGGTTCGAGCTCACCGGGCCCCGGCAGCAACGGAACCCCGCTGTCGGCGAGGGTCTGCGGCAGCTCCTTGTCGAGCAGCGCGGCGATGTCGGCGGGCCGGTCGGCGGCGGCCTCCAGCAGCCGCTCCCACTCGTCCTCGCCGAAGGTCCGCAGCGGCAGCTGCACGCGGTACGGCCGGGGCCGGCTCCCCTGCACATACGCCAGGACCAGTCCCGGGGTCACGGTGATGGCGTCCACATGCCCGCGCTCGGCGTAACCCCGCCCCCGCGCGAGCCGCTTGACGTCCAGCGCGCCCTCCTCCAGCGCCCGCACCCAGGCATTGCCCCACCAGGTCTCCGCGAAGCCGGAAGCAGAGGAGGAGGCGGAGGCGGAGGCGGAGGCACGGGGCGAGAGGGAAGGGAAGGTGCGGCGGAGTTCGGTGTCGCGGTGCGGGGTGGCCATGGTGGAGGGAAGGCGGGGACCGGTCGGTGTGCTCCCGGTGGCCGGGGCGGGAGGCACGGCGGGGACGGGAGCGGGGGTGTTCGGCTCCGGGTGGTGCGAAGCCTCGGCGGGAGCGGGCGATTCGGCCGCCGCGGGCTGCCGTGAGGGAGCGGCTGGCGCGTCCTCGGCCGGCTCGGAAAGCGCGGAGGCCGAGGCGTGCGGCGGAGCCGCATCGGTGGCCCGGGGAAGCCGACCGAGCGTGGGCCGCACGCCCTCGGTGTGTTCCGCCGGAGGTTCCTGATCCGCCCGGACGTCCGTCTGCTCCGGCTCGTCCGGCCCATCCGGTTCGGCCGCCTCCCTCGGCATCAGGAACGCCGTCGCCAGGAACTGCTTCAGGTCGCGGGCGGTGCGGCCGCGAACCGCGGACGCCGGGGCCGGGGAGGGGGACGGCGAGGGCGGTCGGCGTACCGCGCGGGGCGGGGAGGATTCCAGGGCGTCCGCAGCGGCGGCCTCCTCGTCCCGCCGTGCCTCCGCGCGCGCCGCCCGCAGCGCCGCCCGCGCGACGTCCCCGGGACGACCGCCCGGCCGGACGACGGCGGAAGCGCCGATGTCGGCACGGTCGGCACCAGCCCCGGCACCGGCCGCGGCACCGGCCGCGGTTTCCGGGTCCGGCTCGGGTTCGGCGTCCCGCTGCTCCGCCTCCTTCGCCGCGGCGGCCACCCGCAGCGCCCGACGTGCCGCGTCCCCCGGCCTGGGCGCCCGCTCCGCCCGCTCCCCCGGTGCCCCGGCCGGAACGGTCCCGTCGCCCCCGGTCTCCGCCCCCTGCCCGCGCGCCGCCCGCAGCGCCCGCCGGGCCGCGTCCCCGGGACGCTGCTCGCCGTCGCCGCTCATGACGTCCTCCGCAACGACACCAGGTCGGACAGCTCGCGGTCCGTCAGCTCGGTCAGGGCGGCCTCGCCGGAGCCGAGGATCGCGTCGGCGAGGGCCCGCTTCGACTCCAGCATCTCGGCGATGCGGTCCTCGACGGTGCCCTCGGTGACCAGGCGGTGCACCTGGACCGGCTGGGTCTGGCCGATGCGGTAGGCGCGGTCGGTGGCCTGCTCCTCCACCGCCGGGTTCCACCAGCGGTCGAAGTGGACGACATGGCCGGCGCGGGTGAGGTTGAGGCCGGTGCCCGCGGCCTTCAGGGAGAGGACGAGGACCGGGGTCGCGCCGGCCTGGAAGCGGTCCACCATGCGCTCGCGCTCCGGTACCGGTGTGCCGCCGTGGAGAAGGTCGACGGGAACCGCGCGGGCCTGGAGGTGCGCGGTGATCATGCGGGCCATGCCGACGTACTGCGTGAAGACGAGCGCCGAGCCGTCCTCGGCGAGCACGGTGTCCAGCAGCTCGTCGAGCAGGGTGAGCTTGCCGGAGCGGGCGGCCAGACCCTCGATACGGGACTCCTCCTTGAGATACAGCCCGGGGTGGTCGCAGATCTGCTTCAGGGCGCCGAGGAGCTTGAGCACCAGGCCGCGGCGTGCGATGCCGTCCGCCGTCTCGATGGCGAGCAGCGACTCGCGCACCACCGCCTCGTACAGCGCGGCCTGCTCACGGGTGAGCGGGACGGGGTGGTCGGTCTCCGTCTTCGGCGGGAGCTCGGGAACGATGCCCGGGTCGGACTTCTTGCGGCGCAGCAGGAACGGGCGGACCAGGCGGGCCAGCCGGGCCACCGCCTCCTCGTCCTCACCGTTCTCGACGGCACGCGCATGCCGGGCGCGGAAGGACTTGAGCGGGCCGAGGAGTCCGGGGGTGGTCCAGTCGAGGAGGGCCCAGAGTTCGGAGAGGTTGTTCTCCACGGGGGTGCCGGTGAGGGCCACGCGCGCGGGGGTGGGGATGGTGCGCAGTGCCTTGGCGGTGGCCGAGTAGGGGTTCTTGACGTGCTGTGCCTCGTCGGCGACGACCATGCTCCAGGGCTGTTCGGCGAGCGTGGCCGCGGTGGCGCGCATGGTGCCGTACGTGGTGAGGACGAAGCCGCCGTCGAGGCCGTCCAGGGAGCGGTCGGGGCCGTGGAAGCGGCGGACCGGGACACCGGGCGCGAACCGGGCGATCTCCCGCTGCCAGTTGCCGAGCAGCGAGGCCGGGCAGACCACCAGGGTCGACTCGGTGCGGGCCCGCTTCAGGTGCAGGGCGATGACGGTGATCGTCTTGCCGAGGCCCATGTCGTCGGCGAGGCAGCCGCCGAGGCCGAGGGAGGTCATCAGGTCGAGCCAGGCCAGGCCCCGGAGCTGGTAGTCGCGCAGGGTGGCGTGCAGACCGGCGGGCGGCTCGGCCGGCCGGATGCCGGCGGTGAGGCGGTCGCGCAGGGCCGCGAGGACGCCGACGGGGACCGCCTCGACACTCTCGCCGTCCACCTCGGCCTCGCCGGTGAGCGCCACGGAGAGCGCGTCGACCGGGTCGAGCAGGCCCAGTTCGCGCTTGCGCGCCTTGCGGACCAGGGCGGGGTCGACGAGCACCCAGCGGTCCCGCAGCCGTACGACGGGGCGGTGGGCCTCGGCGAGGGCGTCCATCTCGGCGTCGCTGAGCGGGTCGCCGCCGAGCGCCAGCTGCCAGCGGAACTGGAGCAGTTCCTCGCTCTCGAAGAAGCCGGTGCCGTCGGTGGCCGAGCCGGGTGCGGTGCGGACCACGGCCGCGGCGGTCAGGTCCTGGGCCAGGTCCCGGGGCCAGTGCACGGCGACCCCGGCCGCCCCGAGCCTGGTCGCCGCCGTCCCCAGCAGCTGCCCCAGCTCCTCCTCGGAGAGCGCGAGCACGTCCGGTACGTCCTGCTCCGCAAGCCGGTCCAGCGGCGGCCACACCCGGGCGGCCCGGCGCACGGCCAGCGCCGCGTCCACACGCGCGCGGGGGCCGAAGGCAGTGTCGGACGCCCCCGCCCACAGTGCCGCCGCGTCGGTCACCAGGGTCGGGTCGGCCAGGCTGTGCACCTGGACGATCGCCGCTCCCGCGCGGTGCGCGTCCTCCCCGTCGTCGAACAGGTCGTACGCCGACAGGTCCAGGCGCAGCGAGATCCGCACGCCCGCGTCCATGCCGGCGGCGACCTCCGCGGCCCACTCGTGGGCGTCGGGCAGCCGCTGGGGTTCGCGGGCGGCGAAGGGCCGGCCGGAGGTGTGCGGGGCGGCCGGGGTGCGGGGCAGGGTGTCGGCGACCGCGTCCAGGAAGGAGCGGACCAGCGCTTCCGGCTGGGGCAGCAGGAGCGGGCCGGGGCCCGGCAGCGGGACGGCGTGCCCCTCGGCGGGCAGGGCGGCGGCCACCGCGCGCAGGTGGGCGATGTCGGCGGGCTCCAGGGGCCCGGCCCGCCAGGCGTCGTGGCCGGCCGGGGTGAGGCCGGGCAGCAGCCGGCCGCGGGCGGCCAGCCGCAGGGCGTGCAGGGCGGCGGCGCCCCAGCAGGCGGTGGCGGGATGGGCGGCCGGGTCGCGGCGGGCCCCGACGAGCAGCGGGAGGGCGTCGGCGAGCGGCAGGGTGAGCGCGGGCACCTGCCGGCGCCTGACTCCGGCGGTGCCGTGCGGCCGTACGACCGTCAGCTCCTCGGTCGCGGCGGCGGGCAGCGGGTCCCCGGCGGGGTCCCAGAAGGCGATCCGGCCCTGACGGGGGAGGTCGGCGGGCAGATAGACCGCGGCCAGGCGCACCGGTACGCCCGGATCGGCCTCGGCCGTCGTGCCGCTCATACGTTCTGCCACCTCCCGCCCACCTGTCGGATCAGACGTCTTCGACTGTACGGGCGGGGTCTGACAATCGGCCCCGGCGACCGGCCGGGGCGGGGCGTCACGGGACGGTGCGCGAGACGACGTAGATCATCGGGTAGTTGGGGTCGGCCGTGTTCACGACCACGTCCTGGGTGGGCGCCGGGTTCTTCTGCTTGTGCGTCAGGCCCGACCAGGTGCCGGGGCCGGTGAACTTCCAGCCGGAGATCTTCTGGTCGCGGGAGCTGATGCTGATGTCGTTCTTCTTGAGCTCGTCCCGGTTGACGCCCATGCCCTCCAGGAAGCTGTCCAGTCCGGCGCTGTTGGTGCGGAACTGGACGTAGAGACGGCTGGTCTTCCAGTTGTTCGTCTCGTAGTAGGCGATCGTGTCGGCCGGGTGCGGGACCGGCACCTGGTAGAGGCGCCGCTGCACCTTCGACGGCCAGCCCGCGGTGAGGCCGGTCGCCGAGTACTTGGACTCCTTGTCCTTGCCGCTGTCGCGGCTCTGGGCGGCGGAGATCACCAGATAGCCGGCCGGTACGCCGATGAGCAGGCCGATGATCAGCAGCGTCAGCGCTCGGCGCTTGGCCTTGTGCCCCGGGGTCTCGGGCGGGCGCTGCGGTTCCTCCGGGGACGCGGCCTGGCGGGGCAGCGAAGCGGTCATGCGGTGTCCCTGGTTCGGCGGGCCTCCGCGAACCGCTCGTAGCGCTCGTACCGCTCGACCCGGCGCCGCTTGGCGCGCCGGAACCGGCGGGCGACCAGGCGGGCGAGGTCGGCGGCGCCGACCATGCCGGCCTCGGGACCCAGCTGGGCGCGCGCGATCCGGGCCTCGGGGCGGTAGCCGCGGCCGGTGAGCTGGCGCTTGAAGGCGTCCCGGGCGGGGCCGATGAGCAGGTCGTCGGCGGCGCTGACACCGCCGCCGATCACGAAGCAGGAGGGGTCCAGGGCGGCGGCGAGGTTGGCGATGCCGACGCCGAGCCACTGACCGATGTCCTGGAGCAGCTCGATGCACATCGCGTCGCCCTCGCGGGCCAGCTCGGTGATCATCGGGCCGGTGATCTCGTTGATGTTGCCCTTGACGTGCTCGATGATCCCGTACGCCACCGGGGAGTCGGCGGCCGCCAGCTCCTTGGCCTCGCGGACCAGCGCGTTGCCGGAGCTGTACTGCTCCCAGCAGCCGCGGTTGCCGCACGGGCAGCGGTGGCCGCCGGGCACCACCTGCATGTGGCCGAACTCGCCGGCGACGCCGTACTTGCCGCGCTTGACCTGGCCGTCCTCCAGGATCGCGCCGCCGATGCCGGTACCGAGCGTGATCATGACCAGGTGGTCCTCGCCGCGGCCGGCGCCGAAGCGCCACTCCGCCCAGGCGGCGGTGTTGGCGTCGTTGTCGACGAGGACAGGGACCGAGAGCCGGCCGGAGAGGCGGTCGCGCAGCGGTTCGTTCCGCCAGGACAGGTGCGGCGCGAAGAGCACGCGGTTGCGGTCGGCGTCGACCCAGCCGGCGGCGCCGATGCCCACGGCGTGCACGTCGTGCCGGTCGGACAGGTCGAGGACCAGTTCGACGATCGTGTCCTCGACGACCTTCGGGCTCTTGGACTTGTCCGGGGTCTCCGTGCGGAGCTTCTCCAGGATGTTGCCGTCGGCGTCCACGACGCCCGCCATGACCTTGGTGCCGCCGATGTCGATACCGACCGTGGGCACGCGGGGGGCCGTCAGGTGGGACCGGCGCTCCCGGGTGCCGACGGTTCGCAGGACCGGGGCTCGGCGGGAGCCGATGGGGGCGGTGAGGTCGCGGTAGGTGCTCATCGGGCTCGATTCTGCCGTACGCGTGCGGGTAACGCCGTTCGGGGGACATAAAGGGGGGTGCGCGTGCGTCGCCGGATGCAGCTTCGTCGTGGCTGGTCGCGCCCACGCGGCGGAGCCGCACATGTCACAGCCCCGCGCCCCTTTCGGGGCGCCGCAGCTCGTGGCGTGGAGAGTGCGGGGCGCCTCCGCCTGCAATCCGCCGAGTCAGCCCACACATCGGTCAGATTGTCCGGACATTACGACCAGAACGGCGGCATCCTCACGACCGTACGAGCAGCTGGAACTCGAAGGAGTAGCGGGTCGGGCGGTAGATGTGGTCGCCGAACTCGACGGCGCGGCCGGTGTCGTCGTACGTGGTGCGCTGCATGGTGAGCAGCGGGGCGCCCTCCGGCTCGGCGAGCCGGTCCGCCTCGGCGGCCGCGGCGCCGCGCGCGCCGATGGACTGGCGGGCGCTGTGCAGGGTGATTCCGGCGGCCCGCATGAGCCGGTACAGGCCGGTCGCCTCCAGCTGGGCGGTGTCCAGGTCGAGCAGGCCGGGAGGCAGGTAGTTGGTGAGGTACGCCATCGGCTCGCCGTGCGCCAGCCGCAGCCGCTCGATCCGGTGCACCTCGGTGCCCTCGGCCACCGCGAGCGCGGCCGCGACCTCGGCGGACGCCGGGACGACGGTGTTGACCAGCACCTTCGTCGCGGGGCGCTGGCCGGCCGACTCCAGGTCGTCGTAGAGGCTGCTGAGTTCCAGCGGGCGTTTGACCTGGCTGTGCACGACCTGGGTGCCGACACCCCGACGGCGGACGAGCAGGCCCTTGTCCACGAGGGACTGGATGGCCTGGCGGACGGTCGGGCGGGACAGGCCGAGCCGTGCGGCGAGCTCGATCTCGTTGCCCAGCAGGCTGCCGGGGGTGAGCGAGCCGTGCTCGATGGCCGCCTCCAGCTGCTGGGCGAGCTGGAAGTACAACGGCACCGGGGAGCTCCGGTCCACACTGAGGTCGAGCGACACGGTCGGGTCCACATCTGGTTTCGGCACGGGCCCGAGCGTATCCCCGTGACGGGTTGACGGGAAGTTGTGTAGTTCGATTGTCCGGACATACGGATTGACAGCGCACGGGGTGCACCAGCACCTTGTTCCCATGCGCATCGGGGTCATCGGGACGGGCCGCATAGGCACCATTCACGCGAACACGCTCAGCCGTAATCGCGAGGTCGGATCGTTGATCCTCACGGACGTGGATCCCAGGCGGGCCCAGGATCTGGCGCACCGGCTGGGAGAGACGGCGGCACCCAGTACGGACGAGATCTTCCGGTGGGGCGTGGACGCCGTGGTGATCACCGCCGCCACCTCGGCCCATGCCGACCTGATCGGCCGGGCGGCGCGGTCCGGACTGCCGGTCTTCTGCGAGAAGCCGATCGCCCTCGACCTGCCGGGCACCCTGCACGCCCTGGCGGAGGTGGAGAAGGCCGGGACGGTGCTTCAGATGGGCTTCCAGCGCCGCTTCGACAAGGGGTACGTCGGTGCGCGGGAGGCGGTGCGCTCGGGCCGCCTCGGGCGGCTGCACACCGTGCGGGCGCTGACCTGCGACCAGTCGCCGCCCCAGCCGGAGTGGCTGCCGCTGTCCGGCGGGCTCTTCCGGGACACGTTAATCCACGACTTCGACGTGCTGCGCTGGGTGACCGGCCGCGAGGTCGTCGACGTGTACGCGACGGGCTCGGACGCCGGGCCCGCGATGTTCCGCGAGGCCGGCGACGTCGACACGGGCGCCGCGGTGCTCACCCTGGACGACGGCACACTGGCCACCGCGACCGCGGCCCGGCTGAACGGCGCCGGCTACGACGTCCGGATGGAACTGGCCGGCGAGCGGGACACCGTGGTGGTGGGCCTGGACGACCGTACGCCGGTGGCCTCGACCGAGCCGACCGGGCCGCCGCCCGCGGACAAGCCGTGGCCCGGCTTCCTGGAGCGGTTCGGGCCCGCCTACGAGGCCGAGCTGTGCGCCTTCGTCGACGTGGTGCGGGGCCAGCTGGCCAACCCCTGCGACGGGCGCGAGGCGCTCCAGGCGCTGCGGATCGCGGAGGCCTGTGAGATCTCCCGGCACGAGCGCAGACCGGTGGCGCTCGCTGAGATCCCGGACCGCCTGGCCTGACCCGATCCGATCTGCCCGCCCGACCTGATCCGATCTGCCGCAGCGGCTACCAGCGCACCGGGAGACTGCGCACCCCTCGCATCAGGGTGCCCGGCAGCCACTCCCCGTGCGGGCCGTCAAGAGCGAGGCCCGGGGCCCGCTCCAGGAGCGTGCGCAGGGCGATCCGGCCCTCCAGGCGGGCCAGGGGTGCGCCCAGGCAGTAGTGGATGCCGTGGCCGAAGGCCAGATGGCCGCGGTGGTCGCGGCGGATGTCGAAGCGGCCGGGCCCGGGAAAGCGGTCCGCGTCCCGGTCGGCGCCGGCCAGGCTGATCATCACGGGGTCGCCCCGGTCGATGGCGGTGCCGGCGATCTCCAGGGGCTCGGCGGCGTACCGGTACGTGGCGTTCTCCACCGGGCCCTCCCAGCGCAGGGTCTCCTCGACCGCGCCGTCCACGAGGCTCATGTCGGCGCGCAGGGCGGCGAGTTGGTCCGGGTGGGTGAGCAGGGCGAGGACGCCGTTGCCGATGAGGTTGACGGTGGTCTCGTGGCCGGCGATCAGCAGGACGAAGGCCATCCCGCGCAGTTCCCCGGCGGAGAGCCGGTCGCCGTCCTCGGCGGTGGTCCGGATCAGGTCGCTGAGCAGGTCGCCGCTCGGGCCGGCGCACCGCTTGTCCTCGATCAGCTCCGCCAGATAGTCGGCGAGCGCGACGAAGGCGTCGTACTCGCTGCCCGGGCTGCTGGACGCCACCACCTCGTTGGACAGCTTCCGGAAGCGCGCGCGGTCCAGCTCGGGGACGCCGAGCAGTTCGCTGATCACCGTGATCGGCAGCGGGTAGGCGAGGGCGTCGACGAGGTCGGCGCGGCCGCGCGGGAGCATCTCGTCGAGCAGGTGGTCGGTGATCTCCTGGATTCTCGGCTCCAGTCCGGCCACCCGGCGGGCGGTGAACGCGCGCGTGATCAGGCCGCGCAGCCTGGTGTGCTGGGGCGGGTCGGCGAGCAGCAGGTACTTGCCGATCAGCTCCTCGTCGAGGAACTTGAAACCGATCTTCTCGGTGTCCTTGGCCAGCCTGGGGTCGGCGAGCGCCGCGCGTGCCTCCTCGTAGCCCACGACCAGCCAGGTCTCGTGGTACTGGTCGGGAGGGGGCCACCGCACCCGGTGCACCGGGCCGCGCTCGCGCAGCCGCGCGTACACGGTGTGCGGGTCCGTGCGCAGAGCGTCGCCGTACTCGCCGAGATCGGTCACCTGCATGCCCAGCTCCCCCTTCAGGAGACCCCCGAGGCCGTCCCGTACCCGGAGAACGCACGAGCCGCCCCGGAGGTGCCCTATTCCTCCAGCAATCCCGCGTCGTAGGCGAGCAGGGCGATCTGGACGCGGTTGTTGAGGCCGAGCTTGGCCAGGATGCGGGAGACATGGGTCTTGACGGTGGCGACGCTCATGAAGAGGCCGGTGGCGATCTCGGCGTTGGCGAGGCCCCGGCCGACCGCGACGGCGACCTCCCGCTCGCGGTCGTTGAGGGCGGCGAGCCGGTCACGCGCGTGTGCCTGCCGGGTGTCGGCCTGGGTACCGGCCGCGTGCCGCATCAGCTGCCGGGTGACGGCGGGCGACAGCACGGGGTCGCCGGCCGCGACCCGGCGCACCGCGGTGACGATCTCGGCGGGCGGGGTGTCCTTGAGGACGAACCCGGCGGCTCCCGCGCGCAGCGCGTGCAACACCTGTTCGTCGGCGTGGAAGGTGGTCAGGACGACGACCTGCGGGGCGTCGGCACGCGCGCGCAGCCGCTCGGTGGCGGTGAGTCCGTCCACGGAGGGCATCCGGATGTCCATCAGGACGACGTCCGGGTGGGTGCGGTCCACGAGCGCCTCGACCTCGTCGCCGTCGGCGCCCTCCCCGACGATCTCGATGTCCCCGGCTCCGCCCATCATGAGGGCCAGCCCCGCCCGTACCAGCGGATCGTCGTCGACGAGCAGCAGTCTGATCGCGGTCATGTCTCCTACGTAACCATGCGGCTACGGCCGCGGTGGCCGTAGCGCGGGGGTCGTGTGGTCGGCGGGGGGGCGTCACGTGCCCGTCAGGCGGCACTCCAGGGCAGCCAGGCCCGTACCTCGAAGCCGCCGTCGCCGGTGGCCCGGTGCTCCAGCCGTCCCCCGGCCAGCGTGGCGCGTTCGGTCAGCCCGATCAGGCCCTGGCCGGAGCCGGGGACGTGCGGGGCCTCGGCCGCGGGGGCGGGGTTGTGCACGGTGATGTCCAGGCCGTCGCCCGGGGCGCCGGTGACGCGGACGGTGACCTCGGCGCCGGGGGCGTGCTTGCGGGCGTTGGTGAGGCCCTCCTGGGCGATGCGGTAGGCGGTGCGGCCGACGGAGGCGGGGACGGCGGCCGGGTCGCCGACGCTGTTGTCGAGGGCGACCGCCATGCCGGCCTGGCGGGACTCGGCGACCAGCGCGTCCAGGGCCGCGAGGGTCGGCTGCGGCCGGCCGCCCGCCTCGTCGCCGTCGGTCGCGCGCAGCACGCCGATGATCTCGCGCAGGTCCTGGAGGGCCTCGTGGGCGCTCTCACGGATGACCCCGGCCGCCCGGGCGATCTCCACCTGGGGCGCGTCGGGCCGGAACTCCAGTGCCCCGGCGTGCACGCTGAGCAGGGTCAGCCGGTGGGCGAGGACGTCGTGCATCTCGCGGGCGATGGCCTCCCGGGCCAGCCGCTGGGCCCGCTCGGCGCGCAGCCCGGCCTCGGTCTCGGCCCGCCGGGCACGGTCGCGCAGGCTGACCATGAGCTGCCGCTTGGAGCGTACGAACATGCCGAGGCTGAGGACCAGGAGGGTGAAGAGCACGACCAGGATGACGACCGCCAGGTAGGGCAGGTCGGGGTCGGGGCGCAGCCAGTAGAAGAGCGGGACCAGCGCGAGGTTGGCGCCCGCGATCCAGGCGACGTACCGGAACGGGCGGTGCACGGCCAGCGTGAACAGCGCGACCATGGCGGCGCCGCCCGCGGTGTCGGAGGCGAAGCCGACCGGGATCATGGCGATGGCCAGGCCCGTCGGCCAGCGGCGGCGCAGCCAGACCGCGGCGCAGGCGAGGCCGCCGATCAGCTGGTCGGCGACGGCCAGGCCGTGCGAGACGTTCGGGTCCTGGCGCATCGTGTTGGCGGCCGCCACGCCGAGGAGGACGGCCAGCAGGAAACAGCTGAAGTCGACCAGCCAGTCCCGCGCGGTGCGCCGGGGCCGGCGGCCGGCCGGACCCGCGTCGGGGTCGAGTTCATGGATCACGGCGGACGGGAAGAGCCACCGCCGCCCCTCGAACGTCCGTATGGAAAGGTCACCGCTCACGGTCGACAAATCTACGCAGGACCGGCCCGCGACACCTACCCGGGCACGGGATCGTCGACCAAAGTTGTGCTCTCGTGGACTTTCGGTGTGCCACGCGCGCGTGCGGACCGTCTTCCGGCGGGTACGACTCGCCCCACGGCCGATGGCATGGGGGGAGGCCGTGGGGCGAGGGTCGTACCGTGAAACAGCTGCTGGAACTGCTCGGATTCGTCGCTCTGGTGCAGGGTGTGCTGGGCCTGCTGCACGAGTTCACCCACTGGCGGGTGGGCCTCCTGCAACGGCTCGGCTTCCTCGACGGTTACGGCGTCTACGCGAGCGTGGCGCTGATCGTGCTGGCGTGCGCGCTGTTCGCCGTCGCGGAGAGCCGACGCCGATGATCCGACGTCGATGATCCGACGTCGACGAGCCGGCCCGGTCAGCGACTCAGCAACCGAAGTCGATCAGGTCGAACGTGACGTAGTGGTCCGCCGTGTAGTAGTCCTCCTCGTTCTCCTCGCCGGTCACGATGCGCCGTGCACCGCGCGTGGAGGAGCCGGGCGTCTTCACGGTGTACTCGTGGTAGTAGCCGCTGGACTGGCTCGGCAGGACGCCCTCCTGGTTGCGGAAGACGACCCCGTCCTGCGAGTACGGGAACGGCCCGTTCGACGCGATCAGGTCGAGCGTGTCGTACGCCTGCGACGGCAGGTCGCCGTAGCAGATGCTGCCGACCGAGGCGGCAGCGGCGTCCGCCGTGGTGACGGAGACCGTACCGCCGACGAGGAGGGCGGACAGCAGGGCGCCCGCGGCGCCGATGCGGGTGATTCGTGGGGGGAATCTCATGGCTCCATGATGACGCGCGTAGACAGTGGCATGTCAATGACAAGTCCGAAGAATTTCCCGTCAAGTCCCGTTCGTTTTCAGGGAATTAACCTGCGACCCAGGGCCTTCACGGGCGGTCCCCGACCTGGGGGAAGATCGGGGCCGGGCCGTTAGGCCGTCGCTTCCGCCGCGTAGGAGCCGTATTCGGGACGGCCCGCCAGGTCGTACGACTGGATGGAGACGCCCGTCGAGGTGATCCGCCCGCCGGTGTGCCGGAACTTCGTCGGCACGGCGCCCTCCTGGAAGAAGCGGCGGCCGGAACCCAGCACGACGGGGAAGGTCACGAGGTGCAGGGTGTCGAGGAGGCCGAGGTCCAGCAGGGAGCGGACCAGCGCGCCGCTGCCGTGCACCTGGAGCTCGCCGTCGGTGCGCTCCTTGAGGGCCGTGACCTCCTTGGCGAGGTCGCCGGCCAGGACCGTGGTGCCGGACCAGCCGGGGTCGGTCAGGGTCGCGGACAGGACGTACTTCGGGAGGGCGTTGAGCCTGGAGGCGATCGGGTTGCCGGGGTCGGTGATCTTCGGCCAGTACGCCGCGAAGATGTCGTACGTGCGGCGGCCGAGCAGGAAGGCGCCGGCCCGCTCGAAGACCTCGGCGACGAACCGGCCGAAGTCCTCGTCGCCGTACGTGAAGCTCCAGCCGCCGTGGGTGAAGCCGCCGCTGGGGTCCTCCTCGGGGCCGCCGGGTGCCTGGTAGACGCCGTCGAGGGTGACGAACATGGTGGAGACGAGATTGCCCATGGGGTGCCTGCTTCCCGGGGTGCGGTCTGCGGTCTGTGGTCATCAGCTCAGACCCTCGGGGCACCGGCAACTCATCGGTCGGCGGGGCGCCTCATCCCGCGTGGGTCGAGAACAGTCCGCCGGTCGGCCCCTGCTTGTCGCCGCCCTGCGCCTTCTTCAGGGCGTTGGCGAGGCTCTCGATGGTGAGCGACTGGAGGATCACCCGGCCGTTGCCCTCCAGCGTGGCCAGGGAGAGGCCCTCGCCGCCGAAGACCGCGTTCATCAGGCCCTGGCGGTTGAGGCCGCCGACGCGCTGGACGCCGTACTGGATGCCCTCCTCGAAGGCGACGACGCAGCCCGTGTCGACCTCGATACGGCCGCCGAAGTCGGCGGGGTTCAGGTCGATGAAGTTGCCCGCGCCGGCGATGATCACCGTGCCGTGACCGGTGAACTTCTCCAGGATGAAGCCCTCGCCGCCGCTCATGCCGGTACGGCCGCCGGCGAAGGCGATGCCGAACTCGACGGTGGACTCGGCCGCGACGAAGGCGTCCTTCTCGGCGAACCACGCGCGCGTGCCGTTCAGCTCCAGGGCGCGCATCTCGCCCGGGAGCACGCCCGCGAACCCGACGGTGCCCTCGCCGCCCTGGGAGGTGAAGTACTGGAACGCCAGCGACTCGCCGGCGAGCATGCGCTGGCCGACCTGCATGGCGGTGCCCATGGCCTGGCGCAGCATGCCGCCCATGCCGCCACCGCCGCCGCCCTGCGCCTGACCGCCGTTGCCCTGCGGGCCGCTCAGCCGGGTCTCCATGGTCACGTTCGTCGTCTTGAACAGGAACTTGCCGGCCTCGCAGTAGACGGTCTGGCCGGGGTGCAGGTTGACGATCGCCATCTGCATGGCGTTGCCGACGATTTCTTGCTGAAGAGTCACGGCAGAAGAACGTAGCCGACGGTCCGGCGGTTCCCCTCGCCCACCCACCCACCCGACTCGGTCCCCTGAGCAGCGAGGCCTCAAAAGACCAAGACACCCCCCTCGAAGAGTGTCCCGCTCCAGGCCCCCGCCGACCTCCCGCGCGGGACGAAGCGCCTACCCGGACACCGCGGCCGCGCATCGGCACACCCCCGCCCCGTACCCGGCCCTGACGACACATCCCCAACCCCCTCATCCCGACGGCCTTCATCCGGCCATCCCAGCTCCCCCAACCACCCCATCCGACCATCCCGGCTCCCCCAGCCGCCCCATCCGGACGGCCTCGGCCGACGGCCCCGGCTCCCCCGACCACCCCACCCCGACGGAACCCGACCAACGGCCCCGGCTCCCCCAGCCGCCCCATCCGGACGAACCCGACCGACGGGCCCGGCTCCCCCGACCACCCCACCCCGACCGAACCCGACCAACGGCCCCGGCTCCCCCAGCCGCACCATCCGACCGAACCCGACCGACGGTCCCGGCTCCCCCAGCCGCACCGTCCGGACGATCCCGGCCACCCCATCCCGACCGAACCCGACCGACGGCCCCGCTTCTCCGACCACCCCATCCGGACGGGCCCAGCCGCCCCATCCGGACGGCCTCGGCCGCCCCGTCCGGACGGGTCCGGCTGTCTCCTCTCCCGGCAGCCTCGGTCGCCCCACCCCGACAGCCTCGGGCGCTGTGTTCTGTCGTCGCTTTTCGAGTTCGTCCTGTGAGAAGGCGAGTCGGGTGGGTGGGTGGGCGAAGAGGTCAGGACAGTTCGCGGTGCCGTGTGGTCAGGGCCGCTGCTCCCGCTTCCGTCGGCGTACCGAACAGCCGCAGGCGGGAGATTCCGCCGTCCGGGAAGATGTCCACGCGCACGTGCGTGCCGACGGCCGGGGTCGGAAGGGCGAAGCGGTGGTTGGTGTCCGGCTGGAGGCGGGTGCGCGGGAGGATCTCCGTCCAGGGGCCGTCCTCGCCGTCCTGTACCGACACCGACGCCCAGCCCGCGCTGTTGCCCTTCAGGTACGCCGTGTCGATCTCGATCGCGCGGAGCTGGCACTGGGCGGCGAGCCGGTAGCGGATCCAGTCGTTGCCCTGGTCGCGGCGGCGGCGCGTCTCCCAGCCGTCGTCCATCTTCCGGGAGCGGCCCGGCTGGATGGTGTTGGTGGCCGGCGAGTAGAAGAGGTCGGAGGCGTCCTCGACCCGGCCGCCGTTCTCCAGGGCGACCACGTCGAAGGTGCCGAGCACGGCGAGCCACTCGGGGTCGGGCACGACCTCGCCGTACACGCGCAGGCGCGCGATGCCGCCGTCGGGGTGCTGGTTGACGCGGAGGTGGGTGAAGCGCTGTTCCAGGGACACCGCGAAGCCGTTCGCCGCGTGGCCGCCGACGGGGGTGCGGGGGACGAGGGTCGTCCACTTCACGTCGTCGCCGAGGAGCTCCGCCGGGGACGGCGAGCCGGCGACCGACGTGCCCTCGACGGACACCGCCTGCGGGTAGTTGCCGCGGAAGTGGGCTGTGTCGACGACGATCCCGCGGACCACCCCGGCGGCGCCGAGCCGGACCAGCGCCCAGTCGTGGTCCTCGGCGGTGGGCCAGGGCCGACCGGCCGAGGCCCCGCGGCGGCGGCGCGTCTCCCAGCCGTCCATGATCTTGCCCTTGTGCCCGAAGTGCTCGGGGTCGAACTCGGCCCGCCCGGGTACCAGCAGGTTCTCCCGCTGGGCGAAGAACTCGTCGTTGGCGGCGACGACCCCGGCACCGAGCTGCCGGCCGGCGAGGTCGGCGTACTGGGTGAAGGGGAAGTCGGCGGTGCGGTAGTCCGCGTACGGGTCGCCGCCGGAGTAGGGGTGCGCGTCGCCGGTGAAGGTCGGGATCGCCGTCAAAGGTGTTCCTTTCGGTGTCGGCCGCTGCGGGTGCGGGAGGAGAAGGGGGTCAGGGGGTGCGGGTGAGGAGGTGGCCCTTCGGGGGCGTGAACTCGCCGTCCGCGACGATGCGTTCGCCGCGCAGCCAGGTGGACTTCACGACGCCGTACAGGGTCTTGCCCGCGTATGCGGTGACCCGGTTGCGGTGTTGCAGTCCCGCCGGGTCCACCGTGAAGGTCTCGTCGGGCGCGAGGACGGCGAAGTCGGCGTCCCGGCCGGCCGCGATGGCGCCCTTGCGGTCGTCGAGGCCGGCCAGCGCGGCCGTACGGGCGGACATCCAGCGGACCACGTCCTCAAGGCCGTGGCCGCGCCTGCGGGCTTCCGTCCACACGGCGGCGAGGCTGAGCTGGAGGCCGGAGATGCCGCCCCAGGCGGTCGCGAAGTCGCTCGTCTTGAGGTCGGCCGTGGAGGGCGAGTGGTCGGTGACCACGCAGTCGACGGTGCCGTCGGCCAGCGCCTGCCAGAGCAGGTCCTGGTTGGCCGCCTCCCGGATGGGCGGGCAGCACTTGAACTCGCTGGCGCCGTCCGGGACTTCCTCGGCGGTGAGGGTGAGGTAGTGCGGGCAGGTCTCGACGGTGAGACGGACACCGTCCGCCTTGGCCGCCGCGATCAGCGGCAGCGCGTCGGACGAGGAGAGGTGCAGGACGTGCACGCGCGCGTGCAGGCGTTTCGCCTGGGCGATCAGCTGGGCGATGGCCGTGTCCTCGGCGTCGCGCGGACGGGAGGCGAGGAAGTCGGCGTACTTCGGGCCGCCCTGCTGCGGGGCGGCCGCCAGGTGGCGCGGGTCCTCCGCGTGCACGATCAGCAGGCCGTCGAAGGAGGCGATCTCGGCCAAGGACCGGGCCAGCTGCTCCTGGTCGAGATGCGGGAACTCGTCCACGCCGGACGGCGACAGGAACGCCTTGAAGCCGAAGACTCCGGCCTCGTGCAGCGGGCGCAGGTCCTTGACGTTGTCGGGCAGCGCTCCGCCCCAGAAGCCGACGTCGATGTGCGCCTTGTCGGCCGCGACCCGTTGCTTGACGCGCAGGTTCTCGACGGTGGTGGTCGGCGGGAGGGAGTTGAGCGGCATGTCGACCAGCGTGGTGATGCCGCCGGCCGCCGCGGCGCGGGTGGCGGTCCAGAAGCCCTCCCACTCGGTGCGGCCGGGATCGTTCACGTGGACGTGGGTGTCGACCAGGCCGGGCAGCAGGACGTCGTCACCGAGGTCCTCCAGCCGGGCGCCCTCGGGGACGGGGGCGTCGTACGGCAGTACGGCCGTGATCGTCCCGGCGGACACGGCGACCGAGGCGGCCCGTGTCCCCTCCGGGGTGATGACGCGCGTCGAGCGCAGCACCAGTTCAGCGTCGGACACCCGGACCCCTCTCTCTGCCGCCGTTTTACTTCCGCGAAACGGGATTTACGCCCACGTAACGGAGTTCAACGTTCTGTTGAAGGAGTCTTCACTCCCGCCCTAGCGCCGTCAAGGGCACACTGGCCACTCGGCTCCCCGGAGGCATCCACTCTGGACGTTTCCACAAAGCGGAATTACAATTCCGGCAAGCAGAACGTAGCTACCTACGACCGGGGAGTCAACCGACCGCCGGGTAGGCTTCTGCCCTTCCCGCCAGTCCGAAAGGAACGCGCCGTGCCGACGTCCAGCGCCAGCACCTCCGACTCCGCCAGGTCCAACGCCGGCGGCGTCCAGTCCCTCGAGCGCGCCTTCGATCTGCTGGAGCGGATGGCGGACGCGGGCGGCGAGGTGGGCCTCAGCGAGCTGTCCGCGAGCAGCGGGCTGCCGTTGCCGACGATCCACCGGCTGATGCGCACGCTGGTCGTCTGCGGCTATGTGCGGCAGCAGGCGAACCGGCGGTACGCGCTCGGGCCCCGGCTGATCCGGCTCGGCGAGTCGGCGTCCCGGCTGCTCGGCACCTGGGCGCGGCCGTACCTCGCGCGGCTGGTCGAGGAGACCGGCGAGACGGCGAACATGGCGCTGCTCGACGGGGACGAGATCGTGTACGTGGCGCAGGTGCCGTCGAAGCACAGCATGCGGATGTTCACCGAGGTGGGCCGGCGGGTGCTGCCGCACTCCACGGGGGTGGGCAAGGCCTTGCTGGCGAACGTGCCGGACGCGGAGGTGCGGGCGCTGCTGGGGCGGACCGGGATGCCGGCGGCGACGGAGAAGACGATCACCACGCCGGAGGGGTTCCTGGCGGCCCTGGCGGAGGTGCGGGAGCTCGGGTACGCCGTGGACGACAACGAGCAGGAGGTGGGGGTGCGGTGCCTCGCGGTGTCCGTGCCGGACTCGCCCACGGCGGCGGCCATTTCGATCTCCGGGCCGGCGGGGCGGGTGACGGAGGCGGCGGTCGAGAAGATCGTGCCGGTGCTGCAGCAGGTGGCCGTTGAGTTGTCTCAGGCGTTGGTGAGTTCAGGAGCCTGAGGGGTAGGGCCGACAGGAGCGTTGGCGGGTGCGGATGGTGCGTGGTTGCTCGCGCAGTTCCCCGCGCCCCCAGGTCGGCGATCTTGGCGGCGTCTTAACGTCTCGGTTCTCCGAACAGGTCCACCGCCTGGCGTACGTCCGACAGGCCCCGGGAGAGGGCGCTCATCGAACCGATCGCGCCCGCGATCAGTAACAGGGAGCGGCGCAGGCGGGGGATCTCCGGGATGCCGCCCGTCGCCATCGCCGCCAGGGCCGCCAGTTCGTCCTCGGCTATCGCGCGGTCCGGGAACTCGGCCGGATGTGCGGCCAGTTCACGGCGCAGCCGGGAGACGGCCGTGCGCAGTTCTGTCACCCTCGGATCCTCGTCACTGCCGGTCACTGGCCTCTGCCCCAAGCTCTGCAACACAGCCCTCCCCCCTCGCCAGGTGCCCCAGGACGACGGTCGGGCGCCCGGGGACGCGGGTCAGTAAACGCCCTGCCGTACGGAAAGCGCTACAGCGCGGACCGAATTTCAGTCCTTCGGAACCGGCCGCCCGCTCCGGCGTCGGGTATGCAGGACGCATGACGGACACGCATGACCAGATCGCCGGGCTGCTGCTCGCCGCCGGCGGCGGCAGACGGCTCGGCGGGCGGCCCAAGGCACTGCTGACGCATCGGGGGCGGCCCCTGGTGGAGTACGCGGTCGGGGTGCTGCGCGCGGGCGGCTGCAGGCCGGTGCACGTGGTGCTGGGGGCCCGTGCGGACGACGTGCGGGAGCGGGCCGAGCTCGGCGGCTGCGTGGTCGTCGAGAACCCGGACTGGGCGGCGGGCATGGGGTCCTCGTTGCGGGCGGGGCTGGAGTCGCTCGCCGGAGCGGGGGTGCGGGCGGCCCTGGTGTCGCTGGTGGACCAGCCCGGGATCGGGGGCGCGGCGGTGGCCCGGGTGCTGGGCGGGTACCGGGACGAGGACTCGCTGGTGTCGGCCGCCTACGACGGGGTGCGCGGGCATCCCGTGCTGTTCGGTGCCCGGCACTGGGCCGGGATCGCCGCGAGCGCGACCGGGGACCGGGGCGCCCGCGCCTACCTGAAGGCCCACCAGGACGCGATCACGCTCGTCGAGTGCGGGGACGTGGCCGAGCCGTACGACATCGACACGGAGGCCGACCTGGGTCACCTTGAGTGAAAGAGATGGCACTCGGCGCCA
This sequence comes from Streptomyces sp. NPDC054770, assembly GCF_053611985.1. Classification (NCBI taxonomy): domain Bacteria; kingdom Bacillati; phylum Actinomycetota; class Actinomycetes; order Kitasatosporales; family Streptomycetaceae; genus Streptomyces; species Streptomyces sp. NPDC054770. The sequence goes on along the minus strand of NZ_JBSHBL010000033.1, from coordinate 11,889 downwards.
TCTTCGCTCGACCCGAAGAATCTCGACATCAACAAACCATTGAACTTCCACAATGAGGAAACTAGTATCCACTGTTCAGAAGCGCCCGTCCCCTGATCGGGTGCGTTTCGCTCTACCCGGAACGACTGGCACCCGGTGCCACCGCCGAAGGAAGTGACAGCTCATGTCCGCACCAGCGCCGTCTCCGCCGGCCATCGTCGACGCCGAGCCCCTGCCCCGGCAGGAGGAGGTCCTCACCGACGCGGCGCTCGCCTTCGTGGCCGAGCTGCACCGGCGGTTCTCGCCGCGCCGTGCCGAACTCCTCGCCCGCCGTGCCGAGCGCCGCGCCGAGATCGCCCGCACCTCGACCCTGGACTTCCTCCCGGAGACCGCCGCCGTCCGCGCGGACGACTCCTGGCGGGTGGCCCCCTCCCCCGCCGCGCTCAATGACCGGCGGGTCGAGATCACCGGTCCGACCGACCGCAAGATGACCATCAACGCCCTCAACTCGGGCGCCCGGATCTGGCTCGCCGACTTCGAGGACGCCTCCGCCCCGACCTGGGAGAACGTCGTCCTGGGCCAGCTGAACCTGATCGACGCCTACACCCGGGCCATCGACTTCACGGACCCGGCGAGCGGCAAGTCGTACGCCCTGCGCCCCAGCGAGGAGCTCGCGACGGTCGTGATGCGGCCGCGCGGCTGGCACCTGAACGAGCGGCACGTCCAGGTCGACGGCGAGCAGGTGCCCGGCGCCTTCGTCGACTTCGGGCTCTACTTCTTCCACAACGCGCAGCGGCTGCTCGACCTCGGCAAGGGACCGTACTTCTACCTCCCGAAGACCGAGTCGCACCTCGAAGCCCGGCTCTGGAACGACGTGTTCGTCTTCGCGCAGGACTACGTCGGCATCCCGCAGGGCACCGTCCGCGCCACCGTGCTGATCGAGACGATCACGGCCGCGTACGAGATGGAGGAGATCCTCTACGAACTGCGCGACCACGCCTCGGGGTTGAACGCCGGGCGCTGGGACTACCTGTTCTCCATCGTGAAGAACTTCCGTGACGGCGGGCCCCGGTTCGTCCTGCCGGACCGCAACGCGGTGACGATGACCGCCCCGTTCATGCGGGCGTACACCGAACTCCTCGTCCGTACCTGCCACAAGCGCGGCGCGCACGCGATCGGCGGCATGGCGGCCTTCATCCCGTCCCGCCGGGACGCCGAGGTCAACAAGGTGGCCTTCGAGAAGGTCCGCGCCGACAAGGACCGCGAGGCGAACGACGGCTTCGACGGCTCCTGGGTCGCCCACCCCGACCTGGTCCCGATCGCCATGGAGTCCTTCGACAAGGTCCTCGGCGACAAGCCGAACCAGAAGGACCGGCTGCGCGAGGACGTCCACGTCGAGGCCGCCGACCTCATCGCGGTCGACTCGCTGGAGGCGAAGCCGACCTACGCCGGTCTGGTCAACGCCGTCCAGGTGGGCATCCGCTACATCGAGGCGTGGCTGCGCGGGCTCGGTGCGGTGGCCATCTTCAACCTCATGGAGGACGCGGCCACCGCCGAGATCTCGCGTTCGCAGATCTGGCAGTGGATCAACGCCGGTGTCGAGTTCGAGAACGGCGAGAAGGCCACGCCGGAGCTGGCCCGCAGGATCGCCGCCGAGGAACTCGACGCCATCCGCGCGGAGACCGGCGACGAGGCCTTCGCGGCCGGCCACTGGCAGCAGGCCCACGATCTGCTGCTCACCGTCTCCCTCGACGAGAACTACGCGGACTTCCTGACGCTGCCCGCGTACGAACAGCTGCGCGGCTGACCTACTCCGGTGCCGGCTTGTCCGAGTGGCCCAGGGACTTCCCCGGGGCCACTCGGTCGCGTACCGCCTGCTTCACGGCCGTGGGCTCGGGGAAGCCCTGCTCGCGCCGGTCCCACACCACCTCGTCGCCGACCCGTACGACGAAGACGCCGCCCTTGCCCGGCTTCAGCGCCAGCTCCGTCAGCTCGGTCTCGAAGGTGGTCAGCAGCTCCTGCGCCAGCCAGGCCGCCCTCGGCAGCCAGCGGCACTGGGTGCAGTACTCGATCTCGACGCGCCGACTGTCACTCATCGGGCCATGGTAACCGGACGTGATCACACGACGAGTTCACCGGCGAAGTGGCAGGCGGCCCGCTGTCCGGCCGGCGTACGCACCAGCCGCGGGTCGGTCTCCGTGCAGACCGTCCGCTCCGGGTGCGCCAGCGGGCCGATCGGGCAGCGGGTGCGGAACCGGCAGCCGGAGGGCGGGTTCGCCGGGCTCGGCAGGTCGCCCCGCAGGACGATGCGCTTCCGGTCGGGTGCAGCGATGAACAGGTGGCCCGGGCCGAGTAGGCCCTGCAGCCGCTGCGGCAGGCTGCAGGTCCGGGCCTGGGAGCGACGTGTCCAGCGCGGAGACCGACCGACGGTCATCCGAGGTGCACGGACCAGTCCTGCTCCGCGGCGGGCTCGCCGTGCAGGTCGGGAACCCGCTTCAGCCAGTCCGGGCGTCCCCGCCGGGTCCTGGCCGCGCGGGCGGCCTCCTCGGCCGCGAGCTGGTCGCGGCCCGGGAAATCGGTGGGGAGCCACTCGGCGGAGGCCCGCACCCGGGCCAGCAGATAGCCGATGTAGGCCTCGCGCATCTCGTCGGGTGTGCCGAAGCCGGTGAGCCAGGCGTCCGGGACCTCGGCGAGGACGTCCCTGAGCAGTTGTTCGGTCACCCGAGGTGCGAGTTCGGCGTCGGCGGCGCGGGTGTCGGGGGCGTACCGGCCGAGGGCGTGGTGGCGGAAGTCGTACGCCTTCTCGGGCGCCGAGGTGTCCCAGCGGTGGTGGAAGACGAGGGCGGCGCCGTGGTCGATGAGCCACAGGCGCGGGGGTGCGATGCCCAGGGTCGGCCAGACCATGAGGTTGGAGCTGTGCACGGTGCGGTCGACGTTGACGGTGAGCGCGTCCAGCCAGACGATCCGGCCCGCCTCCACCGGGTCCACCGGGAAGAGCTCGGCGATCTGCGGGGTGAAGTCCTGCGCGCCGGGCAGGAAGTCCATCCCGAGGTTCACCCCGCCGCTGGCCGCGTGCAGGTCGCGCACCTCCTGGTACGGCTCGTCCCCGGCGATCGCCGGGTCGAAGTGCACCAGGACCAGCTCGGGGAACCGCAGCCCGAGCGCCCGCGCCAGCTCCCCCACGATCACCTCGGCGACCAGCGCCTTGTGCCCCTGCGCGGATCCGGTGAACTTGACGACGTAGGTACCGAGGTCGTCGGCCTCGACGATCCCGGGCACGGAGCCGCCGGAGCGCAGGGGCTCAATGTAGCGGGTCGCGGTGACCTCTCTCAGCACTTCCTCAGGTCACCTCGCTCTTCAGCCTTGCAATCCATGGGTGACCCTGGGGGTGTCGAGGAATGAGACAGTCGGCCATCAGCCCTGGGGAGAATCTGGGGAGTTTCGAATGGCATGCGGATCTCCCTGCCTCCCCAGCAGTCCGTCGATTGCCGTCCGGCCCTTGCTTCCGGCCTCCGGCATGAAGTGAGCATAGTAACCGAGGGTGATTGCCGGCGAGGAGTGTCCGGGCCACCGAGCCAGGGTCACGACGGACTCTCCCGCCTCCAGCATGATGGAGGCGTAGGTGTGCCTTGTGTCCGCAGAGGTCGTGTGCGGTGAGCTCGTGTCGCCATCAAGCAGGTCCGTTGCCGGGACCACTTTCGCGATGCTGGGAACGACACGTGTTGCATTCCGACCTTGTTGGTGTGCTGTAGATCACCGGCTGGGGGTGGGCGGGGACACCGTCTGCGGAGCCCCGCCCAATAGTCGATCAGTTCCAGGTCATGTTGATCTCACGTCCGAAATTGATGTATCCAGCGCGCCGGAAGGCGTTCGCCATCGGGATGTTGCCGAGGTCTGTGGACGCGCGGATGCGGGGGACGTCCTGCCCGGCAAGGATTCGGGTGCCCTCGGCAAGGATGTCGTCGATGTAGCCGTTGCCGCGGTGTGAGGGCAGGACCGCGATGTAGGCGATGATCGCGTTGTAGTCGTTGCGGGCCGGGATGACGAACCCCACTGGCTCTCCGTGGGGCAGTGCTGCGATGCGCCACCAGTCCCGCGGGCTCGCGTAACGCGCCAGCTCGTCCTCGTAGTGCCGGACGGCCGCTTCGTGCACTGACATCCGGGTCAGGTCGTCACGGCCATGTGCGTCCAAGGTCCCGTCAAGAACCGAGGCCATCAGAGCCACGAGTTCCTCGCCATCGTGGACCGGCCGGAAGATGAGGCACCCGTTGGGCTCGGGGACTGGCGATTCCGGACGCCATTCCAGGCGTAGTCGTTCGACGAAGAGGCGGGCACCGGTCCGTTCAAGTACCGTCATGCGGTCTTCGACGGCTTGTCTCGTCACCGCGTTCTCACGCCAGTCCGGCGGGATGAATCGGCTGTACTCAGGGTGACGGGACCCCTTCGGGAGGGTGGCGGCCATCGCGGTCTGCAGAAGTCGCACCCCGATGTCCACGTGATCGGAGCCCGAGGCGCTGTCTTCGATGTCGAGGATGTCCAGGATGAGCGGTGCGTCGCCGGCTGATCGGCTCCACCAGGCTGCCCTGGCGAGCAGGCGGTCACCGCGCAAGGCGACCCACATCCACTCAGGACGTCGGCGGCCGTCGGACAGGTCGTCCGCCAATTCCTCGTTGAGGTCGTAAGGCAGTTGGGAGAAGAGGTCGAGTTCTTCACGTCCGGTGATCGGACGCATGGTCAGGTCGTTCGTTTTCACGGTCAAGGCACGCTCCGGTGAAGGCGCCCGTCCGCTCCGGGGTCAGACGCGGTCAGCACCCCGGGAGGACACAAGCGCGGTGATCATGGGGATCATGGGCTTATCCCTCCTCTCGCTGTCGTGGCCCCCCAACCCTCGTGGCGGGGGTCCAGCGGTAACGTCTATCCAACCGCAGCCCTCGTCCGCAAACCCTTTTCGAGCACCCTGCTTCCGGCAGTGCCGAACAGCGAGCCCGGGGCTGTCAGCTGCAGGTTCCAATCACCGTGGTTCGCGGAGCGGGAAGGCGGCTCACCCGGCTTGTCCCGGCGGTGGACTCTCGCAGGCGAACGATCCGACCAGCGGACGGTCGGCCGTCGGGGTGCCGGCCAGCTTGAGGCAGAGGGCCCGGGACGGGTCGGTGAACCAGCAGTGGTCTGCGGGCCCGAGGTGCAGGACCTTGGCACGTTTGGTCAGGAGGTTCAGCACGTCACGGTCACTGCGCTGTGTCTTGGGTGCCGTTGCTGCCGTTGCGTCGAGCTTCTCGTCGATGCCGGCAAAGAACTCGGCGAGGTGCCGGGCGCCGGGGCCGGCCGGGATTGCAAGACCGTCGCGGTAGTGGCCGGCCTGGTAGCGGGACTCATGTCAGGGGGCCTGTGGACGATAGCCGGGTACATCGGCTGGGTCGACAGCCTGGGTTACCATCGCGGAACCAAGATCAAGTTCACCAGCGCGGGCAAGGTCCCGTATGAGTTCTGGCACCAGTGAGAAGTTCCTGGACCCAGGGCCGGAAACTGTCGATATGTGTCAACAGATACTCCCCGTCAGGAACGCTGAGAATGAAGCTTGCACGAATAGCACTCGCTGTCTCAGTCTTCTGGGGCGTGATCTCGGGACTATGCCTCATCGCGGCGCTCGTCTCCTGGGCCGGAAACCTCGGACCGCACCGCACGCCGATCGTGCTGGCCGAGTATGGGGCGAAATTCCTTCTCATCGCCGCTATCTGCTGGGCACTCCAGCGGATAAAGCGATAAGACGGGAGCCGTCTCATCAGGCCGTTGTCTTGCCAGCGTCGTGGGTGAGATCCGAGCCGATGTTCATCCGGGCGGCATCCTCGGACCCGGAGATGAGAGCGGTGAGCATTGCGGCGCGAACCACACCAGCTCCGTGACCAGCCGTTGCGGGTCAGGACGTTGGTGACGTGAGTTGTTGGCAGATCAGCTGGTGAGCAAGTTGTGCCGTCGCGAGCAGGTCCTCGCGAGCCGTGTCGGCGTTGGACCGCACTGACAATCCGTGCCAGACGGATTGGATGAGCCCGGTCAGGACCGCTGCGTTGGTGCACGCGGCCAGTTCCCCGTCCTGGATCGCTCGTTCGATGCGCACGAGGAGGGCCTGCTCGTTCGAGCTGTGCAGTTCGGCGACGTAGGCGCTGGTATCGAGCGTGCTCGTGCTGTCGGTCATCACGGCGCTGCTGATGAGACATCCGGGGTGCGTGTCGCTTGGCTGGGTGAACTCGTGGACCGAGTCGGTGAGGATGCGTTCGATGACCGTCTGGATGTCCTTCTCGGCGACAGCCTGCTGGTAGATCTCGCGGTAACGCTCGGCGTAGGTCCGCACCGCTTCCTCGAACAGTCCGGCCTTGCTGCCGAAGGCGGCGTAGAGGCTGGAGGTGGAAAGCCCGAGGGTCGCGGCCAGGGTGCGGGTCGAGGTGCCGGAGTAGCCGCGTCGCCAGAAGAGGCGAGCGGCGTCAAGGACGGCACGGTCGCGGTCGAAGGCTCGAGGGCGTCCACGGTTGCGTTCGGTCACGCTTGCATTGTAGATCGTTCGCTCCATAATGGATTTATGGAGCGAACGATTCAGAAGAAGCTTGCAGTCAGCGGGGGCAGCTGGGTCACGGTCGATGTGTACGGGGAGCCGGATGCCCCGGGCCTCGTCGTCGTCCCGGGCGTGATGAGCGATGCGCATACGTGGCGCCACGTTGCGGCCGCCATCGACGCTTGGCCCTCAGTGGTAGTCGTAAACCGTCGGGGACGTGCCTCCTCAGGGCCGTTGACCCATTCCTACTCGCTGCGGACAGAGGTTGGGGACCTCGGCGTGGTCCTTGACGAGTTCGACAACGCGAGGGCCCTCTTCGGCTGGAGCTACGGCGGCTTGATCAGTTTGATGGCCGCCAACGATCGCCCGATTCCCCAGGTGATCGCCTACGAGCCGGTGATGCGGCCATTCGGACGCCATGCACTGCCGGACCTGAAGAACGCGGCGGAGACGGCGGACTGGGATCGCTGCGTCGAGATCGTCAATCGGCAGATCTCCGGCTTCTCCGCTGCGCATGTCGAGGATCTCCGGGCCGATCGGCACGGTTGGGCGATCTTGCGCCGCTTGAGCGGACCGCTGTACGCCGAACTCGGCGCGCTCAACACGACACCGCCTCCGGATGTGATGGCGCGACAGGCAGATCAAGTCGACCTGATCATCGGGCAAAGCAACCGCGGAACGGCCCCCTACGGAACGTCGTTCGACGACGTGCGGCAGCACGTCGCTCACGCCGGAGTCCACGAACTCCCCGGCCAGGGCCACCTGGCCCACATTCAGGCGCCGGCTGAGCTTGGCCACCTGCTCAACATCCTCGCCGCCGTCTGACGGGCACCCATGCCAACCCTGGTCAACGGCGACCTGCCGTCGGCGTTCCTGCGCGCGCGCCATCCCACGTGGCGCTCGCGCCAGGCGCCCAAGGCGCTGTACCAGACGGTCGGGAGCCGGGCCCGGCTGGCTGTGTGGCTCACCGACCGGGGCATCGCCACGCTGGGCGACTGCACCACCCATGTGCTGGGCGAGTACGGCCTTGACCTTCGGGACAGCGGGACGGCCCGCATCACGGTGCGCAGTGGGCTGTCGTCGCTGACTCGACTGTGGGTCTTCGACCAGCTCAGCGGCCGGTCCAGCGGGATCGGCTGCCCGCCCTGGGAGACGGAAGGGGTGGACGACTACCTGCCGCCAGCGACGTCAGGCGGCGAGAACGCCACCGAGGCAATCGCCGAGCAGACCCTGGGCCCCCTGCTCATCTGGGCCATCCGCACCGTCGAGGAATTCAGCGACGACATCCTGACCGCCTGGACCGAAAGGAACCGCCTACGCGACGCGGCCACGGCCAACGTCGCCACGCCCGCCTCGCAGGCCTCACTCAGGACCTTCATGGACCGGATCGACACCGACCGGCTGCCCATCCCTCGCATGGATTGGCCGGGCAGAACCACGCCCGCGGGCACCTGCATCGCCGCGCTCGCCGGCGCCTCGCTCAACCAGGTCTACAACGCCTCCCGTGATCGAGGATGGCGTCAGGCCGCCCTGCGACGGCCCGGTCCCTGCCCGCTCGATGTCCTGGTCACCGGCCTGCTCGGCGACACCGCGTGGCGAGAGGCCATCGACTACACCGAAGCAGCCATCCTGATGCGCCGGTTGGGCACGGCCTGCTTTATCGTCATCGCCTACCTGACCGGGATGCGCCCCGGCGAGGCGGCCGGACTGCGCAGCTGCTGCTGCCCCGACCCGGAGCCGGACAACACAGGGCTGCAGGGACACCACTTGATCACAAGCACCGTGTACAAGACCGCCCGCGACGAAGACGGCAACCACCGCTCCGAGGGCGAAATCCGCGATGTTCCCTGGGTGGCCATCGCCCCCGTCGCGAACGCCATCCGCGTCCTGGAACGCAGGATTCCCCAAGGGCAGCTGCTGTTCGACCACCACGCCCACGACCTGCGCGGCACCCGGGCCGGCACCGGCTCCCTCACCGTCCACACGCTAGGAATCCGGGTGGAGGACTTCGTCACGTGGCCAACTACGAGGCGACTGCCCGCGGGTTGGTTCATGAGGTCATCCCGCCGGATCCACACGGCAAGATCGGTACTTAGCGGTTCCGCAGAAGTCTGGCTTGGCACATCGCCCGTCGGCCTGGCGGGCTTGTCGCTCTCGCGATTCAGTACGGCCATCTGCGGACTTCCGTATCAGCCGGCTACGCCGCGCGCAGCCGGGACGGCATCCACGACCTCCTCGACGTCGAGACCGCTCGCGCCACCATCGACACCGTCGCCGACCTGAACGCCGCTCTCAAGGACGGCGTCGGCATCTCCGGGCCCGCTGCCCGCCGGGCCATCAAGGCCGCCGCCACCGCGGCCCAGTACACCGCCAACGTCATCACCGCCCGGCAGGCCCGCCAGATCTTCGTCAACCCTCAACTGGCCGTCTACGACAACCCCAACACGGACCAGAGCAGGTGAGATCGTCGGCGCCGGGGCGCCGCTCGATCACAGCCCCTATGGCTGGGCGGGGCAGGCTGACGGGACACCTTGTCGGCGCAGGAGTCGGCCTGCGGGCCGCCACAGGGCGAAGGCCAGGCCGAGGACGAGTGGGATCTGCAGGGACTGCTGGATCACCGGGGGCCCGGGCTTGTCCCCCCGCCTGAGCGGGGCACGGCCCTGCGGATCGACGGTCACCGTGTAAGTGCCGCCTACCGCCCACTTCCAGCCCATGAGCCCGTTCTCCTCGATCGGAGCCAGCGGTGGGCCGTCGAGGACGGTGACCGTGTAGAGGTGGGCGCTGTCACCCATGCCGTCGCCGGCGGACCACTGAATCTGTCGGACCCTGACGTGTTCGGTACGCCCGTGCTGGTGCAGTTCCTGCTGATCCAGCTCCTTGTTCTGCAGGAACAGCACCCCGAAGAGGCACACCGCACACAGCAGCCACCTGATGTCCAACCACCAGCACGTGCCCAGGAACACGCAGGCTAGGAGGAGCGCCAGCGCGCACAGCACGTCGATCCGCTGGGCGTGCGCGACGACGGCTGTGCGCACGATCGCCCACAGCGCCAACGCTGTGCCGGTGCTTGCGGCGCCCACCAGCACCCGCCAAGCCACGCCTGTCCGCCCTGTGCCCGCTTCCTCCGCGCTCACCCTCACCCCTGCTCTCGACGAAACCGCCGGCCTGATGGTGCACGCGCTCCAATGTATGGATTGTTCAACGATCCTTCAATAGGATGGTTCAACATCCAGCCGTCCGCCTCGCGGACGCGGAACGGCAACCAACCGGAGGGCTGCAGGAGATGAGCGGGCGTCAGTACGGTCAGTACGAAGAGGTCGACGACCTCGGGGAGATCCTGTTCTGCGACGACCCCGCGCTGCTGCTCGGGGGCATCCTCATGGGTCTGGAGACCGCGGAAGGCACAGTCACCCTCGATCACGCGCAGACACGTCACATGCCCGCTGCCCTCTTCGAGTTCAGGCGTAGCCTGAGGGTGAACGGCTACGGAATCCAGTACGCCGTGCCGCAGGCAGCCTCAATCGACGAGGTACCCAAGGAACCGCAGATCGAAGGCGCCATCCTGTTCGGCATGCAGCGCCTACCGCCCGAATTCTCCGACGTGCGCCTGCCCGACCCGCCAAGATCCGACGATGACGGCGTCTGCCTCGACAACAAGCGGCCCACCATATTCGACGAGCTGCGCATGCGTGAACCACCGCGACGCGACCCCGACGAGGTCTATTTCGGCATGAAACGAAGGCCGCCCGGCTACGCCGACCTGCGCTCGGTCCCCGGATGGGAGCTGCACGAGATACCCGATGACCAGCCAGGACCGTGGCAGAACTTCGGACACACCTACTCCAGGCTGGAACTGCGGACGCCCGACGGGGACATCTACTCCCGGACCTGGGTCCCGCACGACCCCGAGTGGGAGGCCGCCGCCCTGCGTCACGGATACGTCGTGTGCCTGTGCGGCGTGACACTGGGCGTCCGCGCACCGTACGGGATGACCGACGCGCAGTACACCCCGGACATGCGCCACGAATACTTCCGCAGCGGATGCGCAGTGGGTCTGACCGTCGGCGGACTCGTCGCCTACGTCGACCACCGCTGACGCGCAACACCAAGGCGGCATGCATCGAGTACGAGCTGGGCCCCCGCCCACGACCGAAGACACAGCACGAAGCGCAGGCCGTTAGGAGGCGGGCGTCGGCATCCGATCACGCCGCCGTGCAGCCCGCCCGGAACAGATCCTGTGCTCGCTCCACGTCCCTCGGCGTACGGAGCTGCACCTCCAGATCGCCCGTCCCGTGGTGACCGAGCCCGGACACGTCCCGGGTGAAGCCCGAAACGAGGTCGACGTCCGTCGGATCGACCTTCAGGTAGACCAGCAGCCTGCTGCGCTGCGGCGGGCACAGTCAGGCGAAGTTCCGCAGCCGCTGATACGCCCGGTACGGTCTTGCGATCCACGCGGTTCACGCCGTCCCCGAGCCCGAGCAGAACCTCGTCGACCGCGCCCGCCAACTCCATCATCGCCGCCCCTGCGGCGCCGGCCGCCGCTCGGGCAACCGGGCGGCGCCGTGCCCGGCGAGCCACCTGCATGCCGCCGCTCATCGAGGCCACGGTCTCAAGCCCGAGCAGGTCGCTGCCGAAGAGTCGGTGGCGGACCAGGTCGATCGAACGCCGGTGCTCGCGCACGGCATGCACGTCGTAGCGGGTGAAATCGCCGGAGGACCTGCGCCGCGGGCGAGGTGGCCTGGCCGGCGCGTGGTTTCCCGGCGACCAAGGACCGCAGGGCGTCGCCGGGGAAGATGAAGATGCGGTTGGCGATCTCGGGGGTGGTGTGGAAGTGCTTCTTCGTCACGACGTGGTGCATGAAGTAGGCGTCGGCCGAGATGTGGGCGTCACCGCCCTGGTCGTGCGGGTCCCGCAGGGTCATCGCACCTCGTACCCCGACGTACAGCCTGAGGTGGTGGTGCTCGTGCGTACCGACCGCCTGGGTGCTCACGGATGAGGAGCCCCAGAGTTCGTTGACGACTGTGTCCTGCAGGGCCACCGAGCACATGGTTCCCTGGAAGCCGTCGACCGTAGAAGCGGTGAATTCCGGCAGCCCAGGTCTCCCACGCGGTCGTTCCAGGTGTCGATTAGCGGCTCCCACGTTCTCCGGCCGGTTCCGGTGGCGTCGGCGGTGAACGTGCCCACCTTGTCGCTCGGTCCAGGGAAGCACGGTCTGCTGCTCATGCGTCCTCCGCGCCGATGAACATGTCGCTGGAACCCCATCTGGTGTCGCAAACGTCCCGTGGCCCAGCCGATGAGGCGGGAACAGGAGGCATGACTTCTGATGCTGCTGGGCAGCCGATTCTCTCTGTACGTCACTTCGTTCC
>NZ_JBSHBL010000032.1:0-118123 GCF_053611985.1 Streptomyces sp. NPDC054770 | reverse complement strand
CCCGGCTCGCACGACGGGCCGCCGGGCACGGGTTGGATCCGCGTAAGCCTGCGCGGGCCGACTTCCACCACCTGCTGACGGCCAAGGAAGGGATCCTGCGGCTCACAGTGGACGGGGAGCCGCTGCCGGTGCCGCCGAACGCCTGGCTTTGGATCCGGCCCGAACAGGTGTACCGCTTCGATGAGGGGCTGGAGCATGCGCTGGGCACCCTGATCCTCTTCCAGCTCGGCCTCCTCGACCCGGCCACCATCGCCGCCGCCGGCGTCGACCCGCCCTTTCCCTGGGGACTGCTGCTGCCGTCCGCGAAGGAGGCCGAGCCGGTCGAGCGGACGCTCGAACTGCTCATGGAGGCGTACAAGGAGACGGGCGCGCTGCGGCTGGACGCGCAGATCGAACTCGTCCGGCATCTGCTGGCGGCGCTCGTGCTGAGGCTGTCCCACCTCTATGACCGCGAGCGGGGTGCGTCCAGGACCAGCGAGGCGTTCCGGGCGTTCCATGCGGCGGTCGAACGCGACTTCGCCGAGAGCCGCACGGTCGCCGACTATGCCCGGGCGCTCGGGTACAGCTCGCGCACGCTGACCCGCGCCTGCCTCGCGGCGACCGGGGGTACCGCGAAGCGGTACCTGGACGACCGGATCGTCCTTGAGGCCAGGCGCCTGCTCGTCCACACCGAGCTGCCGGCCTCGGCGGTCGCCGGACGACTCGGCTTCCCCACTCCCACGGCCTTCTCGAAGTTCTTCAAGCACCACACCGGCGAAACCCCCACCGACTACCGTTCTCACGCCTTCGGGGCGGAGCTGCGAAAGTAGCGCCGTCCGCCCGACCGGGCGCTCGGCGACCGAGGCCCCCGTCGGCCCTCATCCCACTGCCCAGCGGCCCATCAGAAGCGGCAAACGTCCACGCCGGCTGACCGCCACGGTTGCGCTCCGCGTCGACCCGGATCATGGCAACGCCCCCCTGCTCGCCAAGTCACTCCAGGACGGACAGCGTCACGCACTCTCAAGGCGGCTCGGGCCATGAAGAACAAGCCGAGCTTGTTGTGTGAGCTCGGGTCGGGTCAGCGCAGCAGGGCAGCCGTGAACAGATCCCGGTGGGCCACCAGCCACGCCCGGATGCGGTCCCAGCGGTCTCGGCCACCGCCGCCAGCCGCGTCGCCGACGGTGACCGCGTCTACCTCCAAGCACTGGGCGGAGCGCGGGGTGTCCGGCGGCTCCCGTCGGACGGGCCCCTGGTTTCCGCCGCCCCGAGTACTTGACCGGCGTCGACGCCCACCTTACCGTAGCGCTTGTTCCAATTGGAGTGAGTGTTACAGCAAGAGCGTGTGAGTCGCAGGTACACAGGAACGACAGTGAGGTGGCCTGGTGGGCGAAGTCAGTGCCGGGCGTGGAGTCGACGACGGCGTCTATGACGTGGCGGTGATCGGTTACGGGCCCACAGGGGTGACCGCGGCGAATCTGCTGGGCGGCATGGGGCTGCGGGTCGTCGTGGTGGAGCGGGACGCGGAGATCTACTCCCGGGCGCGGGCGATCTCCACGGACGAGGAGGTCATCCGGATCTGGCAGCGCATCGGCCTGGCCGAGCGGCTGAAGCCGGACATGCTCGCCGAGCGGCCGCTGGACTTCGTCGACGCGCGGGGCCGCACCTTCCTCAGCGCCCGCCCGGCCCCGCGCGGCCACGGCCATCCGCCGCAGATGTTCATCTACCAGCCCGCGCTGGAGCAGGTCCTGCGCGACGGCGTCCAGCGCTACCCGAACGTGGAGGTGCTGCTGCGCCACGAGTGCCTGCGGCTGCGTCAGTCCGCGGACGGCACCGGCGTCGAGCTGACGGTCGTCGGCGCCGGCGACTCGGTACGACGGCTGCGGGCGCGGTACGTGATCGCGGCCGACGGCGGCTCAAGCCTCACCCGGGCCCAGCTGAACGTGGGGTACGAGGGGCGGACGTACGAGGACCGCTGGGTGGTCATCGACACCGAGATGCTCAAGCCGTGGCCGGACCACGACCGGTTGCGGTTCCGCTGCGACCCGGCCCGCCCGGCGGTGGACTGCCCGACCCCGCTGGGGCACCACCGCTGGGAGTTCCCGATCCTGCCGGGTGACGACGAGAAGCACCTGACCGGCGAGGACGCCATCTACTCGATGGTGTCGCGGTACGGCATCGGCCGGGACCAGATCAAGATCCTGCGGGCGACGGTGTACAGCCACCATGTGCGGTTCGCCGCCCGGTTCCGGGTGGGCCGGGTCTTCCTCGCCGGGGACGCCGCGCATGCGATGCCGCCGTGGATCGGGCAGGGCATGGCGGCCGGGGTCCGGGACGCGGCCAACCTGTGCTGGAAGCTCGCCGCCGTGCTGCGCAGCGGACTGCCGGAGTCGGTCCTGGAGTCCTACGAGGCGGAGCGCAAACCGCATGTGAAGGAGGTGACGCGGCGGGCGGTGTTCGTCGGCCGGCTCATCACCGAACGCCGGCTCCCGGTGGCCCGCCTCCGGGACACGGCGCTGCGTGCGATTCGCCCGGCGTCGGGGCTCACCTCCCGGCTGGTGGACGCCAACTGGATACCGGTCGCAGCCTATGCCGAGGGCTTCCAGGCGCGCCCGCGCACCAGGGCTTCCGGGCGCCAGATCCCGCAGCCCTGGGTGATCGGCCCCGACGGCGAGCGGGTCCGGCTGGACGACGTGCTCGGCGGCCGCTGGCTGCTGCTGCACCTCGGCCCGCCCCGCCCGCAGCCTGCCTGGGAGCGGGTCGGCGTCCCCGCCCTGGCCGTTCTGCCCGCGGGCGCACGCCCGGCCGAGGGCGCTGTCGTCGACAGCGACGGCGTGCTGCTGCCCTGGCTCGCCCGGCACCGCGTGACCACGCTCGCCCTGCGGCCCGACGCCTACGTCTACGCCGCCGCCCCCGCCGGCACCCGACTCCCTTCGCCGCCGCCCGGGTTCGCGCCCACCTCGCGACCGGCCGCCGTCTCCGCCCAGTGAGGACACCCATGGCCACGCAGACCACGCAGACCGAGATGCCGTCGATGCGGGAGTCCCTGCTCGATGTCGCGGGCAGAAAGATCTTCGTCGCGGAGACCGGTGACGGCCCGCCCGTCCTGCTCCTGCACGGCGGCGGCCCCGGCGCCTCCGGCGTCTCCAACTACACCCGGAACATCGCCGAGTTGGCCAAGGAGTACCGGGTCATCGTGCCCGACCTGCCCGGCTACGGCCGGAGCGGCAAAGGTGTCGACGGGAGTGACCCGTTCGGCTTCCTCGCCGACCACATCCGGGGCCTGCTGGACCGGCTCGGCCTGGGCAGGGCCCACCTGGTCGGCAACTCCTACGGCGGGGCCTGCGCACTGCGCCTCGCCCTGGACACCCCCGACCGGGTCGACCGCATGGTCCTGATGGGCCCCGGCGGCATCGGCACCACCCGCGCCCTGCCCACCCCGGGCCTGAACAGCCTCCTCGACTACTACTCCGGGGACGGCCCTTCGCGGCCGAAGCTGGAGAAGTTCATCCGCACCCACCTCGTCTTCAACGCGGCGGAGGTGCCCGAGTCGGTCATCGACTCCCGATACCGGGACAGCATTGACCCCGAGGTCGTCGCGAACCCGCCGCTGACCCGTCCGACGTCCCTGCGCGCCCTGTGGAAGACGGACTTCACCCGCGACCGGCGCCTGGCACGGCTGCCGGTGCCCACCCTGGTGGTGTGGGGTGCCGCGGACCGGGTCAACCGGCCCGGCGGCGGCCGGATGCTGGCCGATCGCATGCCCGACTGCGACCTGTACCTGGTGGCGAACACCGGACACTGGGTGCAGTGGGAGCGCGCCGAACTGTTCAACAGCCTGTGCGCGGACTTCCTGGCAGGCCGGCGATGACCGGGCGGCACGACGTCTTCGGGGCCGTCCACCTCGGCTACCTGGTCATCGAGACGGAGCGGTTCGCCGACTGGCGGCGGTTCGGCACCGACGCCATCGGCATGCACCACGACGACCTCGACACCGGCCTGATGCGGTTCCGCCTCGACGACCACGAGTGCCGGTTCCTGCTGCGGCGCGGTCCGGCCGAGGACGTCGTCGCCATCGGCTGGCACCTCGACGACCACACCACCTTCGAGCGGATCGAGGCCCGGGTGCGCGCCCACGGCGTCCCCGCCGTCGAGGGCAGCGCCGAGGAGGCCGGACTGCGCGGGGTCGAGCGCCTGCTCCGCTTCCCCGGCCCCAAGGGCATCACCCAGGAGATCTACACCACCCCCGTCACCTCGACGCAGCCCCTGACCATGCTCGCCTCCGGCTGGGTCACCGGCGACTCCGGGATGGGCCACGTCGCGATCACGTCCACCCGACCCGCCCTGACGCGCGGCTACTTCGCCACCGTCTTCGACGCCCGCCTGACCGACTACATCGACGAGACCATCAGCGGCGTCAAGCTCAGGATCCGCTTCCTGCGGGTCAACGAACGCCACCACTCCATCGCGATCGCTGCCGTCCGCGGGCTGCCGATCGACCCGGTCCGCACCCGCGTCCAGCACCTCAACATCCAGTGCGCGAGCCTGGACGACCTGGCGCGCAGTTACGAACGCGTCCACGAACTGGGCTTCGACATGGCCCTGTCGGTAGGTCAGCACACCAACGACAAGGAACTCTCCTTCTACGCCCGCACCCCCTCCGGCTTCGAGTGGGAGGTCGGATGGAACCCGGTCGTGGTCGACGAGACGACCTGGGAACCCAGCACCCACCAGGGCATCAGCGTCTGGGGCCACACCCCGGTCGGCCGGACCGTCCTCGGCAGACTCGACCAGTTCCGCCTCGGCACCCGCTCCCTGCTCCACCCGGAGCGGACCGTTCCCGCGCTGAGCGGAGTGGGCATCCCCGATGACTGACGGCCAGGTCCGGACCGGTCGGCTGCTCCGGATTCCTCAATTCGGCACGACAATCGTGAAAGACGGTCACAATGTGGCGATGCGGCCGGTGGTGTGGGGCGCCGGCTGTCGCGTGCTGTGAAACGAGAGTCCTGTCTTCAGGCAACGGCGTACGCTCCGCGTCGAAGGAGGGTGCCATGGCCGCTCACGCGAAAGCGATCGGGATCTGGTGGCTGGCCACGATGGCCGCCCTGACCACAGCGGTCATCGCGGTCGTCCTGGTGGTCCAGGCCGACTCCGGGGAGGCGTCCCCGCCGCCGGCGTCTCCGCTCAGCGCGCCGCCGACGAACGCGCCCGGACCGACGTCCGCCGACGGCCCCTAGGACGTGGAGCCCGTCGGCACGAAGACGCTCAGCCGATAGGTGGTCGGCCGTTCCAGCCGGCCGCAGAGAACGTCCAGGCGAGCGTTCGTCCAGTCGAACCGTTGCTCCGAGTTCCGCGGCCGGCGCAGGCGGGCCCGCCATTCCGACTCGTCCTGGGTCTCGAAGACGGTTTCCCAGCGGCCGGTGTCGGGGGCGCGGGGCGTGGGCGTCCGGCTGCTCCGGGGCCGTTGCCGGCCTGTGCTCTTCTGCCGTCCGGTCATCGGCCCAGCGTCGTCCGTCAGTTGCCGGGCGGCAAGACGATTACGGCTCACCGGCTCACCGGCTCCCCGCCGGGCCGGGGCCGCCGCGGGTGCGGTCGGCCGACCGCGTCAGACCGTGGACAGGTCGATCGCCCGGTCCAGCTCGTGCGGGCGCAGGACGCGCAGGATCGCTTCGAGGAGGTAGTAGTCGGCGTAGGGGAGGGAGATCTCGATGCCGTCCTCGGCGGGGCGGTTGCGGGTGCAGCGGGCGACGACGGCCTCGGCGCGGGTGGAGTGGGTGGTGAGGCAGGTCCGGCATACCGCGTCCAGGATTTGCAGGGCGGTGGTGCGGTAGGGACCGCTGCCGGTGGCGGCGGCCAGGTCGAGCAGTCCGCAGGCCATGACGGTTGCGGCGGAGGCGTCCTTGACGTCGTAGGGCTGCTGCGGTGCGCGATAGTCCCAGACGGGCACATGGTCCGGGCCGAGCGCCTCGACGGCGTAGTCGGCGAGCGTGCGGGCGGTGTCGAGGAACCGATGGTCGCCGGTGCGGCGGTACATGGTGGTGAAGCCGTAGATTCCCCAGGCCTGGCCGCGGGCCCAGCAGGAGGTGGGGCTGTAGCCCTGGACGGTGTTCTGGCCGATGGGGGTGCCGGTGACGGGGTCGAGGTCGTAGGCGTGCGGGGTGGACCCGTCCGGCCGCGGGAAGAGCCGCCGGGTGGTCTGCGCGTGTCCCACGGCCGCGTCCATGAAGGCGCTGTCGCCGGTCTGCCGGGCGGCGAAGACGAGCAGGTCGAGGTTCATCATCGTGTCGATGATCATGCGCCCCGCGCTGTCGGAGGTGTTGAGCGCGCCCCAGGCCCGCAGGTAGCGGCCGCGCGGGTTGTAGCGCTGGAGCAGTGAGCGCGCGGCCTGCACGGCGCCGTCCCGCCAGGACGTGTCGCCGGTCAGCCGCCAGGCGGTGACCCAGGACGGGGTGAACAGGAAGCCCAGGTCGTGTGTGCTGGTGTCGTACTGGCGGGGGGCGAGTTTCGCGGCCGACGTGAGGGCGAGGGTGCGCAGGCTGTCGTCCCCGCTGTGCAGCCAGCTCAGCCAGAGGATGCCCGGCCAGAATCCGCCGACCCAGTCGCCGTTCTGGGAGTAGACCCACTTCTCGAACTTCGTCCCGACGGGGAAGGCGCTCACCCCGGGCGCGACGGCACGTACCTTCGCCACCGCGTAGTCGGCCGCGTCGCGCAGCACCGACTCCGTCGCCGCCGGCGCCTGCCCGGTGAGCGCCTGCGCGGACTGAGGTACGGCGGCGTACGCCACCGCGGCGCCGCCTGCGGTGGCCAGCACGGCCCTGCGGGACATGTGCATGGGTGCCTTCCTCTCCAACTGGACTGGTCTGTGCGGGAGTTGAAGGAGTCTCGCATTGCCGGGCGGCTCGCGTATATACATGTGCGCAAGGTTCATATAGGTGAACGATGTGATGTGACATCCCCGAGGGGCCCGGCGCGGGTCGCCGGGCCCCTCGGGGTGCAGTATCGATCGGTGCCTCTAGTTGCTGCGGGCGGTGATGTCGCCGCGGGACGTGGTGGCGTGGATGTCGAGTTCGGTGCTGCCGTCGTTCTTGAGGGAGTTGCTGACGCGGCCGTAGCCGGTGCCGGCGTCCAGGGCGGCCGAGACGCCGGCGGCCGCGCCGACCGAGATGTCGCCGTCCTGGGTGCGGAGCAAGACCGTGCCGCGTACGGCCTCGTTGATACGGATGTCGCCCCGTGCGGTGCTGATCTCCGCCGGGCCGCCCAGTCGGCCGACCTCGATGTCGCCGTCGGTCGCGACGAGGCGGAGGCTCGCGGCCTCGTCGATCTTGATCTGGCGGTATGCGCCGTCGAAGACCACGTCCCCGAGGCGCCCGGCACCGCGCAGCTCCGTGCCGGCGGCCTTGGCCTCGACGCGGGAACCGGCGGGCAGCTGGACGGTGACCTCCACGGAGCCGGAGGGACCGAAGAGCTGGTTGCCGGGGGCGCCGGCCGCGATCCGCAGGGTGCCGTCGGCGTAGGAGACGGTGGTCTGCTCGGCCGCCTTGACGTCCCGGCTCTTGGCGGGGTCGGCGGGCAGGACCTCGACGGTGGTGTCGGCGCGGTCCGCGGCGATGAACTGGACGCGTCCGGCGGGGATGTCCAGGACGGCGGAGATCGGGGCGGGGGTGGCGAACTTCTGCATCGTGGTCTCCCGTTGGCGTTCGTTGTTTCCGACATTGAAAACGCTACGTTGCTTTCGTGGGTGTAGCAACGCGTCCGTTGCGTAAGAAGTTTATTTATGCAGCTCAACGTCAGTAAAGTGTTGCAACGGTTCTGAAAGTAACGCAACGACAGGCCTCTGATCATTGCAATGAACGTGGAGTGAACGCTATGCTCGGGGAGCCGGGGGCGCCCTCGGAGGAACAGTGAGGAGATCGCGATGCCGGGAGGCAGGCTCACTCAGCAGGAACGCCAGCAGATCGCGCTGGGGCTGGCCGACGGCCTCCCCTATGCCGAGATCGCCCGCCGCCTCGACCGTCCGACCTCGACGGTCACACGTGAGGTGATGCGCAACGGCGGCCCCACCGCCTACCGCGCCGACCTGGCGCACCGTGCCACCGAACGCCGCGCCCATCGGCGCCGGGCCGTTTCCTCCCGGGGCCCCGGGGCGGTACCTCAGCCGCACGGGCGTGACGCCGAGGCGGTGGCCGAGTACGAGGAGACGCTCACCACCGTCTTCATGCAGTCGGGTACGCCCAAGATGATGGCCAGGGTGCTGGCCTGCCTCTGCATCAGCGACGCGGCCAGCCTGACCGCTTCCGAACTCGTGCAGCGGCTCCAGGTCAGCCCGGCGTCCGTCTCCAAGGCGGTCGCGTTCCTCGAAGAGCAGGGGCTCGTCCGCCGGGAGCGCGACGAACGCCGCCGCGAGCGCTACGTCGTCGACGACGACGTCTGGTACCAGTCGATGATGGCCAGCGCCCGCGGCACCGCCCAGATCGCCGAGACCGCACGCCAGGGTGTCGCCGTCCTCGGCGCCCGCACCCCCGCCGCCGACCGCCTGGAGAACATCGCCCGCTTCCTCGACTTCGTCAGCGAGAGCATCGCCCGCGCCGCCGAGCAGGCCCGCGAAGTCCTGCACAGCAAACCCGGGACGACCTCCGGCGAGGCCGCCCGGCCGAGCCCGGACGGCGCGTAGGCGGCCACCCCGGTCGGCACGGCGGCGAAGCCTGCCCGACGCGGCGATGCGCCGGTGGCCGTGGCGATGTCTACGGTCTGGTCAGCCGGTGCAGCAGGTCGCGGCTCGCCGTGGTGACCAGCGGGGGTACGCCGAGGTCGTCGAGCATGTCGGCGGCGGCCTGCATCTCCGCCGTGCGGCGTACCGCGTGCCGGTGGCTGCCGTCCACCAGCCGGTCCAGCGTCGCCGCGTCCGCGTGCGCCAGCTCGTCGGTGATGTGCCGGCGCAGCCACTCCTCGCAGCCCGCCGCGCGCGCCGCCTCCAGCGCCTCGACGGCGGCCGCAGCCCACCCCTTGTAGAACACGCTGCGCAGCAGCTTGCGCTCGGCGGCCAGCCCGGCCGGACCGTCGAGGACGTCCACCCGCGCGCCGAGCGGCCGGAGCAGGGCGGCGCAGCGCCCGGCCGCCGCCCCCGAGGCGAGCATCGGCGTGCGCAGGCCCCGGCCCGGCACGGTGGCCATCAGGGCCACGTCGACCAGGTCGATGCCCGCGTCCGCCGCGACCTCGCCGAGCTCCCGTTTCACCGCGGGCGACGCGGTGTTGAGGTCGGCCCACAGGCAGCCGGGCGCGGTGCCGGCGAGGCCCGCGCGCAGTGCGTCCAGGGCGGCCGAGGCGCTGTTGACGCTCAGGACGAGATCGCTGCCCGCGGCCGCTTCCGCCTCGCCGCCGGTGCCGACGACACCCGGCGGCGCCGCGACCCTCGGGTCGTACCCGCGCACCCGCGCCCCCGCGGCGACCAGGTCGCCCGCGATCGCGCCGCCCGCCTCGCCCAGTCCGAGCACGGCGACACGGAGACCGGCCACGGCGGTGGAGTTCACAGGTGCCTCCCAGTTCGTGTTCATCGCCCCTGTCCGGGGCCCTCGCGGCAGGGCAGGATTGGCGACAATATCGTTGCCATTCTGATCGTTCCGTCGCGGAAAGGGGAACCACGTGTCGGCAGCACCCAACATCCCGTCCGGGTCCGACCCGGTCGTCGAGGTCATCCGCGCGGCGATCGTGCGCGGGGACTACGTGCCGGACCAGCGGCTCGTGGAGGTCGACCTGGCGGAGCAGTTCTCGGTCAGCCGCGGTGCCGTGCGCTCCGCCCTGCTCCAACTGGGCAACGAGGGGCTGGTGGAGCGCATCCCCAACCGGGGCGCCCGGGTGCGCGCGGTGCCGCTGGCCGAGGCGATCGAGATCACCGAGGTCCGGATGGTGGTCGAAGGCCTCTGCGCCGCCAAGGCCGCCCGGCGGGTGACCGACACGGAGATCGCCGAACTGCGCGAGATCCGCGCGGGGATGATCGGCGCGGTCGAGGCCGGGGAGGTCATGACCTACTCCGAGCTGAACAACCGGCTGCACCGTCGCCTCGTGGAGCTGAGCGGCCAGGCCACGGCCGGGGGAGTGCTGGAGCGGCTGCGCGGCCAGTCGGTACGGCACCAGTTCAGGCTCGCCCTGCAACCGGGGCGGCCGACCGTCTCGCTCCCGGAACACCTCGCGATCATCGACGCCGTCTGCGGCCGGGACCCGGTCGCCGCCGAGCAGGCCGCCCGGGGGCACCTCGGCAGTGTCGTCCACGCCCTGCAGAGGATCGCCAACACGGCTTCACCGCAGGCGAGTTAGCCGCCGTGTGGCATGCCGCGGGTTGTGCCCGGACAGCGGTCGGTACCGCTTTCTGCGCAACCCATTGACGCCTTCCGGGTGATTGTTGACAATCTGCGTCACCAAATTGGCGACAGGGAGGCGGCATGACCGACCGACCAGCCACCCATCCGACCCCCTCGGATGAGGCCCGCGAGCTCGTCGCGGGGGCTTACGACATCCATCTGCACATCGCACCCGACCTGATGAAGCGCCGCGTGGACGACCTGACCCTCGCGGCCCGCTTCGCCGAGGTCGGATTATCCGGCTTCGTCCTCAAGTCGCACTACGTGCCCACGACGGAACGGGCCGAGGTGGTCCGCAGGGCGGTACCCGGCTTCGCGGCGGTCGGGGCGATCACCCTCAACGGCTCGGTGGGCGGGATGAACCCGATCGCCGTGGAGATCGCCGGCCGCGGCGGGGCCCAGGTCGTCTGGCTGCCCACCGTGGACAGCGCCAACGAACGGGCCTGTACCGCGAGCAACCCCGAAGGCGCCACACCGCCCATGTGGATGCAGCTGCAGAACGAACTCCGCGACGCCGGAATGGCAGCCGACCCGGTGGACGTGGTCGGACCGGACGGCAAGGTCCTGGAGATCACCCGCCAGGTGCTCCGGGTGATCGCCGCCCACGACATGACCCTCGCCACCGGGCACCTCGGCACCGACGAGATCACCGCCGTCGTGGGCGCGGCGGTCGAGGAGGGCGTACGCCGGATCGTCGTCACCCACCCGGAGTTCACCTCGCAACGGGTGGGCGTGGCACGGCAGCGCGAACTGGCCGCCAAGGGCGCCCTGCTGGAACGGTGCTTCACCACCCCGTACACCGGCAAGGTCTCCTGGGAGCTGTGGCTGGAACACATCAGGGCCGTCGGCCCGGAGCACTCCGTGCTCTCCAGCGACCTGGGCCAGCCCTTCAACCCGCCGGTGGAGGACGGACTCCCGCTCCTCGCCGAACGGCTGCTCGCCGCGGGCTTCACCGAGCACGAGGTCCGGGTCATGGCCGTGGACAACAGCCGCTGGCTGGCCGGAGCGGTGAAGGACCGATGACCGCCGTCCTGGAACTCCGCGGGCTGAGCAAGCAGTTCGTGAAGGACGACACCGGGATCGTGGCGCTCCGCGACCTGACCCTCGGCATCGAGGAGGGCTGCTTCTTCACCGTCCTCGGCCGCAGCGGCTGCGGCAAGTCGACCATGCTGAACATGATGTCGGGGCTGATGCCCCCGACCTCGGGCCAGGTGACGTACCGGGACATGCAGGTGTCCGGGCCGCGCACCGAGGTCGGCTACCTCACCCAGTCCGACACCCTCATGCCCTGGCGCGACGTCCGCCGCAACGTCGAAATGCCCATGGAGATCAAGGGGGTTGCCGCCGGGGAACGCCGGGACCGCGCGGCGGACCTCATCGAACGGGTCGGACTCACCGGCTTCGAACGGCACTACCCGCGCGAACTCTCCGGCGGCATGCGGCGCCGCGCCAGCCTGGCCCGGATGCTCGCCGGCGACCCCGAAGTACTGCTGCTCGACGAGCCGTTCGGCGCCCTCGACGCCCAGCTCCGCTCGGTGCTCCAGGCCGAACTGCTGCGGCTGTGGCAGGGCAGCGGCCAGACCGTCGTCTTCGTCACCCACGACATCGAGGAGGCCCTGCTGCTCGGCGACCGGGTCGTGGTGCTCGGCCGGATCGGCCGGATCGTCCTCGACAAGGCGATCGACCTGCCGAGGCCGCGGGACGCCGACGGACTGCGCGTGGACCCGCACTTCGTCCGCCTGCACAAGGAGATGACGGCGGCGCTTCGGGAGGCACGGTGAACACGGTCGACGCGAAAACCCCGGCGGACCCGGAGACGGAGACGACGATCGGGCAGTCGGTCACCGTGCCCCTGAACCGCGGCTGGTGGGAACGGCACGGCGGCACCGTCGTCATCTGGGGCGGCCGGCTGGTCCTCGCCGTCGTCCTGCTGGTGGCCTGGCAGCTGTGCGCCGGGCGGGTCTTCGACCTCACCTTCACCAGCAGGCCCCTCGACGTCGTACGGCGGCTGGCCGACTGGCAGCGTCAGGGCCTGCTCTGGTCCAACACCTGGGTCACCCTCAAGGAGGTCGTCCTCGGCTTCCTGCTCGGCGCCGGGTCCGGTGCGGTCACCGGGTTCGTCCTCGCCTCCCTGCCGACCTTCTACCGTATGGTCGACCCGTTCATCGTGGCGCTGTACTCGCTGCCGAAGGTCGCCCTCGCCCCGCTGTTCATCGTCTGGTTCGGCATCGGCATGCAGATGAAGGTGCTGCTCGCCGCCGTCACCGTGTTCTTCCTGGTCTTCCTCAACACCGCCGTCGGCGTACGGGAGGTCGACCGGGGACTGATCGACGCGGTACGGCTGATGGGCGGCCGGCGCCGGGACATCGTCCTCAGGGTCGTCCTGCCCGGGGCCATGACCGGCCTGCTCACCGGACTCAAGGTCGCCGTCCCGTACTCGCTGATCGGCGCCGTGATCGGAGAACTCGTCGCCTCCAACCGGGGGCTGGGCTATCTGATCAGCGACGCGGCCGCCAACTTCGACACCGCCGGGGTCTTCGCGACGCTCGTCGTCCTCTCGGCCATCGCCACCGTCCTCAACCTGATCGTCAGCCTCATCGACCGCAGGGCCAACCGCTGGAAGCCACTGGAGGGCCGGAAATGAGACAGCGTATGGACCGCCGGCAACTCGTCAAGGGCCTGCTCGCCACCGGAGCAGTCGCCCTCACCGGCGTGGGGTGCGCCAAGTCGGGTGCCTCCACCGGGGCCGGGAAGGTCTCGGTCGGGCAGGTCAGCCAGTCGATCGCCTTCTTCCCGCTGTTCATCGCCACCAAGAAGGGCTACTTCAAGGACGAGGGCGTCAGCTTCGGCGACCCGCCGATCCTCGGCACCGGCTCCAAGGTGGCCGCCGCGCTGAAGTCCGGCAGCATCGAACTCGGCGGCTCGGTCATGACCGACGTCTTCAAACTCGCCGCGATCCAGGACGACATCCGGCTGGTCGCCGACCTGGTGGACCGGTACTACATCGACATCATCACCGGGAAGAACTTCAAGGGCGCCGCGGCCGACGCCACGCTCGACGAGCGCATCAAGTCCCTGCGCGGCCAGAAGATCGGCATCACCGGACCCGGCAGCGGCACCGAGGCGCTCGTTATCTACCTCTTCGACAAGGTGGGCCTCGACTCCAAGAAGGACGCCCAGCTGGTCAACCTCGGCAGCGAGCCCAGCGCGGCGCTCGGGGCGCTCAAGGGCGGCCAGGTCGACGCGCTGTCCTTCGCCCAGCCACTCGGCCAGCAGGCGGCGGGCACCGGCGTCGGCACCCTCTACATCTCCCCGGCCCGCGGCGACATCCCCGGCCTCGTCGACGTGGCCCACGGCGTCATCTTCACCACGCAGAGCATCCTCAAGGACAAGGCCAAGGAGGTCGCGGCCTTCCAGCGGGCACTGGTCCGGGCGAAGAAGGACATCCACGGCGACGACACGGCAGGGGTCAAGAAGCTGCTCGCCGAGTACCGCAGCGGCCTGCCCGACGCCACCCTTGACGCCCTGCTCCCGTTGCTGAGGAGCGAGATCCCGGCGACGAACGCCTTCAAACGCTCCTCCTTCGACACCGCGGTCACCTTCCACCGCTCCGCGGGCCTCATCACCAAGGATCCCGACTACGACCGGCTCGTACCGGCGAACTTGCGCGAGACGTGACCGCGGCCGACCAATCCCGGGAAGCCGGGGGTCCCGAGAAGGGAGAGGCGAGGGGGGAGGGGGATGAGGCGGGACGGAGGAAGCGGACGGGGCAAGACGGGAGAGGCGAGCGGGGACGGGACGAGGCGGGACGGGAGGGGTGGCATGGGTAGGACGGCCGGAGTGGTGGCCGAGTATGTGCGGGCCATGGGGGCGCCGTGCGTGTTCGCCTACCCGGGCGATCCGATCATCGAGCTGATGGAGGCGTTCCGGGCCGCCGGCGTCGAGGTCGTGGCCGGCAGTCGTGAGGGCACCGCCGTGTTCATGGCCGAGGCGCAGGCGATGGTGACCGGGCGGCCCGGTGTCTGTCTGTCGACGCTGGGGCCCGGTTCGACCTCGATCGTCAACGGGGTGGCCGCCGCCACCTGGGACCGGGTCCCGCTGCTGGCGATCTCGGGCCAGATCGACCCCGGCCGCGAAGACCTGGTCACCCACCAGGTGGTGGACCACAAGCTGCTCTTCTCACCCGTGGCCAAGTGGGCCGGCCGGATCGACCCCCGGTCGGTCGACGCGGTACTGCGCAAGGCGCTGCGGCTGGCCGTCGCGGAGCGGCCCGGCGCCGTTCATCTCACCGGCTCCGCCGAGGCGTTCACCGCCCCCGCGCCCGACTCCGGCATCGCGCCGCCACCGCTGGACGGTGCCGCAGGCGGTGTCCGGGTGCAGCGGGCCCCCGCCGGTCCGGACCCGGTGGCGCTGCTGCGGTCGGCCCGGCGCCCTGTGGTGCTGGCCGGCACCGCCGCGACCCGGTGCGGAGCCTCCGGCAGCCTGGTCCGGCTGGCGGAGACGGCCGGGGCACCGGTGGTGGTGTCACCGATGGCCAAGGGTGTCTTCCCGGAGGACCATCCGCTCTTCGCCGGGGTTCTCGACATGGCATGCCACCGGGTGGTGTGGGAGTGTCTGGCGGGCAGTGACCTGGTCGTCGCCGCCGGCTTCGACCCCGTGGAGCTCCTGAGGCCGTGGTCCGTGAACACGCCCGTCCTGCATGTCGACACCACGCCCAACGTCGACCAGGTCTATCCCAGCGACTGCGAACTGGTCGGGGACGTCGCGGCAAGCCTGGACTGGCTCGCCGACGGCTGGCGCGGCGAGCCCCGCTGGACCGAGGCGGACGTCGCCGCCCACCGCAGCCGGCTCCGCACGGCCTACTACGCGGGCCGGGTCGACGGCCGTCTCAATCCCACCGACGTCATCGACGTCGTCCGGGACCGTACTCCGCCCGACACCGTCGTCACCTGTGACGTCGGCTCGCACAAACTCCTCGTCGGCCAGGGCTGGCAGGCCCGCGCGCCCCGGGGCGTCCTCATGAGCAACGGCCTGTCCTCGATGGGCTTCGGACTCCCCGCGGCGATCGCCGCCCAGATGACCCTGGGTGAGGTCCCCGTCGTCGCGCTGATCGGCGACGGCGGCTTCGCCATGACCGCGACCGAGCTAGGGACGGCCGTCGCCCGCCGGCTGCGGTTGACGGTGGTGGTCTTCTGCGACGGCAGCCTCAACCGCATCGAGCTCAAACAGCGGGCCCTCGGCTACGGCAGCACGGCCACCCGGCCGGCCGACATCGACCTGATAGCACTCGCGGGCGCCATGGGCTGCGACGGCGTGCGCGTGACCACGGCGGCCGAACTGGAGAAGGCCACGACCGGCCTCGCGAACCGCACCGGACCGCTGCTCATCGAGGCCCGTATCGACCCGGCCCAGTACGAGGCCCAGTTCTAGGACGCGGACCGTCCTGATCGGGCACCGCGTGCCACGCGGTGCCCGATCACCGGCCGGGGTTCAGCTCTTGCCGGGCCGGGTCACCCACTTCCCGTCGACCCAACCGCTGACCGTCTCGTATCCGGAGCGGAACGAGCCCAGGTAGTTCACCTTCAGGTCCTTCTCGGCGGTGGACAGCTGTGCCGTGTAGCTGTCGGGGTCGTCGGCGGATCCGCCGGTGGTGTCGAGGGCAATGTAGGGGTACGGGTACACGGGCCGGGCGGCCGTCACCTTGCCGGTCCTGTCGATGGTCTGGCTGAGCAGGCTGTCCGGTGCCCGGCCCGCGGTGACCCAGTCGACGACCGCGGTGAGCGCGTCGATGCTGTCCGGGCCCTGGCCGCCGCCGCAGTGCGCCACACCCGGGAGCAGGAACAGCCGCGCGAACTCCTTGGTGGCCGCCTCGCCGCCCATCGTCCTCTCCACCGCCTTGTAGTAGGCCATCCCGGCGACGGAGGAGATGTTGGGGTCGGCCAGCCCCTGCCAGACGATCAGCTTGCCGCCGGCCGCCTTGAACGCGGAGAGGTCGGGGTCGGTGGCGTCCATCGTCCCCTCGTTCGGCTTCATCAGCTTCTTGTAGGAGACGTCTGTGAACTTGACGTCCTTCCATGACAGTTCGGGGTGTGCCTCGGGATAGAGCAGGTAGCGGACCCGTTCGTTGACGTTGGTCTGGCCGGTCGTGGAACCGGTGGCGGTGGTCGGGACGATGACCCCAGCCCAGTTCAGCTCGTTGCCGCGCAACTGCCAGCCCGGGTAGAGGAGTTCGCCGTCCTGGTCGCGGGGGCCCGAGTACAGCTTGCGTACGGTGGTGACCTGGGCGGCGGTCAGGCAGAAGTCGTCGGAGGCCGACGTCTGCCCGCTCGCACAGGCGATGCTGCCCGGGTCCCAGGTGCAGCTCAGCGGGTCCTCGATGATCCCGTCGTCGGTGGCGCCGCACGCCTTGAGCACCGCGTTGTGCAGCGGGGTGAGGTCGGCCGTGGTCAGGGTGGCGGCGCCGTCCGTGCCGGAGAACACGGCCTGGGCGTTCCAGGCGTGCTGGAAGGTGTGGGCGGTCCAGTTGTTGGCGGGGGCGCCGGCGACGATGCCGTTGAAGTCGGTCGGATAGCGCTGGGCCTCGGTCAGCGCCTCGTGACCGCCCTGCGAACAGCCGTCGTAGTAGGCCCGGGTGGTGGAGGTGCCGTAGAACCGCTTGATGATGTGCTTGGCGACGACGGCGAGTTGGTGCTCGGACTTGTAGCCGAAGTCGGCCTTCAGCGTGGGGTCGGTGCCGAAGAGACCGGAGCTCATGCTGGTGCCGTAGTGGCCCTGGTTGTCCGAGGCCACCGCGAACGCGCCGTCGGTCAGCGGCACGCAGCCCGTGGCGGCCGGGGCGCTGCCGCTGCTGACCACACCGCAGTTGCCGCCACAGCCGACCTGGAGGTAGCTGCCCTGCCAGGTCGTCGTCGGCAGCCGCAGATCGAACTGGATCTGCGGGGCGATGAGCCCCTTCACCTCACAGGCCGCCCAGTCGCCCAGGGCGTTGTCGGCGGCGGCCAGGGCGGTCGCGGACGCGATCTGCGTGGGCGCGCCCGGGATGCCGCTCAGATCGAGCCCCGTGACGGCGGAGCAGCCGATGGCGGGGGCCGTGGCGGAGGCGGTGGTCGTGCTGTCGGCCTGTGCCGAACTCCCGGTCAGCGCGCCGACGGTGCCGATCGTCAACGCCAGCACGGCGGCCAGGACCGTGGCGACATGTCGGAGGCGGATGCGTTTCCAGTGATGTGGCTGCACAGGGGGCTCCAGGGGCTCCAGGGTCTGCCAACGGTCCGGGAACACCCGGACCGCGGGGGCGGGTGAGGAGTGAAGCAGCGAGTGCGGGAGCGGCAGAAGGAGGCGGCGCCTGTGAATCCGCGTTCTGGGCATCGGCGACCGGCATACGAGCCATCACCTTGTGAACCTGCCGCGTGAAGAGGGCACATGACGCCACGTCAGGACGTGAACCCGGGCCGATCGCGACCGGGTGGCGAAACTGAAAATCTTGGCCGTGCCGCACAGTAAGACACAGGTAAATCCGAGTACCGCTCGATGGCATCCATAGCGGCGGCTGGTGGAATTTATCTCCTTCACACAACGGGCAGGGAGATCTGGCGGCTGCGTTTATGAGGACCGTTTCCAGAATTCTCTGCACATCATCTTTCGAAGGGACCGGAAAGATGCCAGAAACCCAAACTCACCGCAGGTTAAAGAGCAGGTGGAAGCGCGCCGGCGTGGCCTTCGCCGCGGGGACCGCCCTGCTCTTCGGGGGTGTCTACGTCAACGCCAACGCCGCGAGCACCCCGGGCGACTCCGCGGCCGGTGACACGTCGGCCGACGGGACCACGGCCACCACCGAGGCCGCGTCGTCCGTGTCGGACGTGGTCGACGCCGCCAACGCGTTCCTGGACACCCTGGACAGCGACCAGCAGTCCGACGTGCTCCTCGACTTCACCGAGGCGAACGCCACCGCCTGGTCGAACCTCCCGTGCGGCTCGACCTGCCGGGTCGGCATCGAGTTCAGCACCCTCAGCGACGAACAGCTGACCGCCGCCGAGGCGGTGATCGAGGCGGCCACCGGTACCGGCAGCGGCACCGGGTACGACCAGATCAGCCAGATCCTGGCGGCCGACGACAAGCTCGGCGAGACCGCCAGCGGCTACGGCAGCGGCAACTACTACCTGGCGTTCCTCGGCACCCCGAGCACGGACGGCACCTGGCAGCTGCACTTCGGCGGTCACCACCTCGCGCTGAACCTCACCTACAAGGACGGCGAGGTCGAGGGCACCACCCCGTTCTTCATCGGGGTGGAGCCGACCAGCTGGACCGGCGACGACGGCACATCGTACGCACCCCTGGCCGGGATGCACGACGGAATGGAGGACATGCTCGCCGGCCTCAGCGACGACGAACTGTCCGAGGCGAAGCTCTCCGAGTCGTTCAGCGACGTACTGCTCGGCCCCGGCGAGGACGGCGACTTCCCGGAGACAAAGGAAGGCCTCAAGGTCAGCGAACTCACCGACGACCAGCAGGAACTGGTCCTCGCGGCGATGGAGCCCTGGGTCGACGTGGCGGACGACACCACCGCCGCCTCCGTGCTCGGTGACTACCAGGCGGACCTCGACGACACCTACATCGCGTACTCCGGCAGCTCCGACCTGAGTGCCCAGGGCGACTACGTGCGCATCGACGGCCCCGGCGTCTGGATCGAGTTCGTCTGCCAGAACGGCGTGGTGTACCAGAACCAGGTCCATTACCACACCGTCTACCGGGACCACGACACCGACTACGGGGGAGAGTTCTCGTTCTGATGAACCGCCCGCCGATCTCACTGTCGCATGCGCTGCGCATGCTGGCCGGGATCGCGACGGTGGTCACGGCGGCGCTGCTTCTGGCGGCGCCGCCCGCCGCCGCGCACCCCATGCCGCACTCGGTGCTCCTGCTCGACGTGCACGAGACGTCGGTGGCCGCCGAACTGGAGCTCCCGCTCAGCGACTTCTCCCGGGCCAGCGGAGTCGACCTGGACGACGCCACCACGGCCCGGCAGCTGCCGGCACGGGAAGCCGCGATCCGCCACTACCTGGCCGCCCATGTGCACCCCACCACCCGTGGGGGCAAGGCCTGGACCGTCACCTTCGGATCCATGGGCCTGAGCCGGACCGAGCAGACCTCCACCGGTCCCTACCGCGAACTGACCGTCCGGGCCACGCTCACCCCGCCCGCCGGCGGGGACCCGCGCCGGTTCGTCCTCGACTACGACGTCATCGTCCACCAGGTCGTCACCCACACCGTCCTGGTCTCCGTCCGCCAGGACTGGGCCACCGGAAAAGTGGCCGGCGACGGCCGGCACAACGCGACCCAGGTCGGCGTCATCCGCATCGACACCCGGACGATGACCGTCGCCCCGCTCGCCGTCAACCTGGAGAACGGGAGCATCTGGAGCGGTACCTACGCCATGTTCCGGCTCGGCGCCCACCACATTCTGGAAGGCACCGACCATCTGCTGTTCCTGCTCATTCTGCTGCTGCCCGCACCCCTGCCGGCCGCCGGAAACCGCTGGCGCGGACTGACGAGCACACGGACCGCCGTCGGCCGCATCGGCCGTACCACACTGGCATTCACCGTCGGGCATTCCGTCGCGCTCGCCGTGAGTGCATTCGGGCGTCTCGACATCCCGGCCCAACCGGTCGAGGTATTCATCGCCTTCAGTATTCTCGTCGGCGCCGTCCACGCAATTCGTCCGCTTTTCCCGGGACGTGAGGCCGTGGTCGCCGGTGTCTTCGGTCTGGGACATGGACTGGCCTTTTCCCTCACCCTCGCCGAGATGCACCTTTCCACCTCCCAACTGGCGTTCAGCCTCGCGGGATTCAATCTCGGTATCGAATGCATGCAGCTCGTCCTGGTCCTGCTCGCCCTGCCGAGCCTGATCTGCCTCACCCGGCTGCGCCGGCACTCCGCCGTGCGTACCGCCTGTGCCGGACTCACCGCCGTCGCGGCCCTCGGCTGGCTGCTGGACCGCCTGGGCCTGGCCAACCCCGTCGCCCGCGTGGCGGACAGCGCGGGAACCCACACCTCCCAGCTCCTCCTCGTCCTGGTAACCGGTGCAGTGCTGGCCACGCTCTCGACGGCAGCCCCGCGCGGTCCCGGCCACCCCCGTCGATCTTGGCGGTTCGCTCACCGTTCATAACGTTCTCACCTGCGCGAAGGCAGCCGTTAGGGCCACGCCGGAAAGGTCCTGGCGGCCTGTCACAACGAAACCCCAGGACGGACTTGGTGACCGAATCACGCGTTCGCCGGTGGCGCCGCAGCCTCCGTGTTCTGCTCGTCGCCGTCGCCGGACCGACGCTCGCCGTCGGCGCCCTGACGGCGTCCCCCGCCCACGCGGCGGCGGCCGACGACATCCGGATCAACGAGGTGGTGACCACCGGGGACGTCAACGACTCCGTGGAGCTCTACAACAAGGGCACCGCCTCGGTGGATCTCTCCGGCTGGATCCTCCGGGACGACAACGACAGCTCCACGTACGCGATAGCCGCCGGGACCACGCTGGCCCCCGGCGGCTTCGTCGCCTTCGACGTGCACAACGCCTTCGGTCTGGGCTCCGACGACGAGGCACGCCTCTACCTCGCGGACGGCACCACCCTGGTCGACAGCTTCGGCTGGACCCAGCACTCCGCCCCGTCGTGGTCGCGCTGTCCCGACGGCACCGGTGCCTTCGGCTCGGCCGCGGTGACCCTCGGCGCCGCCAACGACTGCGGCTCCGGCGGGCTTTCGGCGACGGCGTGGCCGGGCGGCAGCTCGGTCGCCACCGCCGACACCAAGAACGCCTTCGGCACGGACCTGAGCGGCCTCTACCAGGAGGGGAGCGTGATGTGGGCGGCACAGAACAGCGGCAAGCTCTGGCGGCTGGTGCCGAACGGCTCCACGGCCTGGAAGGCCGACACCGCAGGCGGCTGGACGTCCGGCAAGACGCTCAAGTTCCCGGGCGGTTCGGGCACGCCCGACGACGAGGGCGTCACACTGACCGGCTCCGGTTCCAGCGGTGGCGTGTATGTGTCGAGTGAACGCAACGCCGACTCGTCCGGCACCAGCCGGCTCTCCGTCCTCCGGTACGACGTCAGCGGCACCGCCACCACGCTCACCGCCACCACCGAGTGGAACCTGACCTCCGACCTGCCGTCGGTGGGCTCCAACCTCGGCCTGGAGGGCATCACCTGGGTCCCCGACGCCACCCTGACCGCCGCCGGGTTCAGGGACGCCTCGACGGGCGCCGCCTACAACCCGGCGAACTACGGCTCGCACACCGGCGGGGTGTTCTTCGTCGGCGTCGAGGGCACCGGCATGATCTACGGCTACGTCCTCAAGGACGGCGGCACCTTCACCCGGGTCGCGTCCGTCAGCAGCGGCATGGCCGGCGTCATGGAACTCCAGTGGGAACCGCAGGCCTCCCGCCTGTGGGTGGTCTGCGACGACACCTGCTCAGGGCAGCACCGCACCATGCAGATCAACTCCTCCGGCGTCCTCGCCACCACCGCGATCTACAACCGCCCGTCCGGCATGGACAACCTGAACAACGAGGGCTTCGCCGTCTCCGGCTCCGACGCGTGCAGCGGCGGCACCAAGCCCGTGTGGTGGTCCGACGACAGCAACGACAGCGGGCACGCGCTGCGCAGGGGCACCATCACCTGCTGACGCACGCGTTCCGGTGCGCCCGGGCGCCGCTGTATCGTACCCGCGGCATCTCACGCACCACCGGAACGCAGCCTCAACTCCCTTACCGGCACGTCGACTTCACGACGTGCCGGTTCCTTTCGCCACCCCCCGGAGGAACCGTGGCAACCAGCCGCTCCCGTCGCTCCCGTGTGCCGCTGACCCGACGCAGATCCCTCGCCGTGGCGGCCGCACTCGCCGCCGTCTGCTGTGCCTGCCTCACCCGGCCGACCCCGGCCCGCGCGGACGCCGCCACCGACCGCGCGGCCCTCGCCCAGTGGTGGGCCCCGGTCAACTTCCAGGACGTCGACTCCACCGGCGAGACCGCGCTCGGCGGCAAGTCCGACTACATCACGTCGTACGACTACGACGGCGACCTCGACGGCCGCAACAACTGGGAGAACACCAGCCGGTTCCCGCTCGCGGCGCACGTGTACTACTCGGTCGTCCAGACCCCGTCCTTCTCCTACCTGCTGTACACGTTCTTCCACCCGCGCGACTGGTCGGACGGAGTCCTCGACAACTACCAGGAGGACCTCACCGAGCACGAGAACGACGCCGAGGGCGTCCTCGTCGTGGTGGCCAACGACGGCTCCGCGCACGGCCAGTTGAAGGCCGCGATCACCGTCGCGCACAGCAACTTCTACTCCTGGGTGCCCGCCGGCAGCGACTTCACGAGCGGCCAGGAGACCGTCGACGGCACGCTGAAGCTCCAGGGCGACCCGCACGACGACGGCCACGGACGCCCGTTCACGACCCAGCAGCCCAACACCCATGCCGCGTGGGCCGAGGGATACCTGTCCCAGGAGCGCAGCCAGTACGCGAGCGGCGACGGCATCGTCTACTACCCCGGCTCCACCGCCGAGGTGCCGTCCGGCTCCAACGACCGCGACGTGCAGTACACGCTGACCGACGTCTTCGCCGCCAACGGCATGTGGGCGAACCGCACCCTGACAACGTTGTTCGCGACGCCCAACAACTTCGCGGGTGACGACAGCTCCAACCCCTACGGTGCCAAGTGCGGCGCCGGCGGGGTCCTCGGCCCCGCCAACGGCGCCTGCGCCACCGACGCCGCCAATCCGCCCTGGGCCTGGGACGACGCCAACGACCTGCCCGGCCGGGGCTACCTCGCCACCGACCCCGCCGAACTCGTCTGGGACTACTTCGACTGGCCCGGCAAGCCCTCCTCGCCCGACCTCGCCTACACCTGGGACCAGTACAACGGCATCACCTCCTGACCAGGCGATCAGGGGCCGTGCGGGGCTCGACGCGCGCGATCGGGCCGGAGCTGGTGTGCTGGGTGAGGGGGCTTCGGACCGTACCCGTCGTACCCGTTCCGGGAGAGACGCATGAGTATCTACCGAGTCGCGCAGGTGCCCGCCCTGGGCGGGCCGTTCGAGATCGTCGAGCGGGAGGTGCCGAGGCCCGGCCCCGGCCATGTGCGGATCGCCGTGGAGGCCTGCGGCATCTGCCACAGCGACACCTTCTTCGTCACCGCCGCACTGCCGGGAATCACGTTCCCGGTGGTGCCGGGGCACGAGATCGCCGGGCGGATCGAGGAGCTCGGCGAGGGCATCGAGGACTGGGGCTGGCAGCTCGGCGACCGGGTCGGGGTCGGCTGGTTCGGCGGCAGCTGCGGCCACTGCAAGCCCTGCCGCCAGGGCGACTTCATCGTCTGCGAGAACATGAAGACGCCCGGCTGGAGATACGACGGCGGCTTCGGCGCGCAGGTGATCGCACCGGTCGACGCCCTGGCCCGGATCCCCGACGGGCTGACCTCGGCCGACGCGGCCCCCATGGGCTGCGCGGGCGTGACCACCTTCAACGGCCTGCGGCACAGCCCGGCCCGGCCCGGCGACCTGGTCGCCGTCGTCGGTCTCGGCGGGCTCGGCCACCTCGGGGTGAAGTACGCGGTGGCCATGGGCTTCGAGACGGTGGCCGTCGCCCGCGGCGCCGAGAAGGCCGACTTCGCCAAGCAGCTCGGCGCCCACCACTACGTCGACTCCACCGCCGCGACCCCGGTCGCGGAGGCCCTCCAGTCGCTCGGCGGCGCCACGGCCGTGCTCGCCACCGCGGGCAACTCCCAGGCGATCTCGGCGGCCATGGACGGGCTGGCCCCCCGGGGCGAGCTGGTGGTGATCGGCATCGACCCCGAGCCGCTCGGGGTCAGCCCGTTCCAGCTGGTCGGGACCGCGCGCGTGGTCCGCGGCCATCCCTCCGGCACCGCGCAGGACGTACAGGACACCATGGAGTTCAGCGCCCTGCACGGGATCCGCCCGACGATCGAGACCGTACCGCTGGAGCAGGCGGACGCGGCGTACCAGAAGATGGTCACCGGGGCCGCTCGCTTCCGGATGGTCCTCACCTACGAATGACCTCACCTACGACCGAACAGACCGCCCGCCGGTCACGGGCATGCCGCGCCCGCCGTCGCGCAGATCGCCGTCGGCGGGCCTTCCCGTTGTCGGGAGTGTGAGGCCTTCCCGTTCTCGGGAGTGTGAGCGTGCGCTCAGCCGCGTACCGCGCGGGCCGCGAGCAGTGCGATGTCGTCCTCGGAGCCGCCGGCGAGGTGCGCGAGGACCGTGTCGAGGATCTTGTCCAGCGGATCGGTGGGACACAGCGACAGTCCCGTCAGCCGTGCCAGGCCGCGGTCGATGTCCTCGCCGCGCCGCTCCACCAGCCCGTCCGTGTAAAGGAGCAGCACCCCGCCGCGTTCCGGGGTGACGCGCTGCTCGTACCGGCCGAGCCCGCTGCCCAGCGGCGGGCCGACCGGCACCGGGACCAGCTGTATGTCGCCCTGCGGGCTGAGCCAGACCGGCGGCAGGTGGCCGGCGCTGGCGTAGGTGAGCGTGGCCACGTCCGAGTCGCCCAGCGCGAGGAAACAGGTGGCCACCCGGTCGAAGCCGGAGTCGGCGACCATGCGGTCCGCGTGCTGGAGGATGCGGCGCGGCGAGAGCCCCGCGAGGGCCAGGGCGCGCAGCGTCGAACGGTAGTGGCTCATCGCCACCGCCGCGTCCACCCCGTGCCCCATCACGTCCCCGATGACCAGCATGGTGCGGCCGTCGGGCAGCGCCAGGACGTCGTACCAGTCGCCGCCGACCAGCGAGCCGTCGTCGGCGGGACGGTAGCGGGCCGTGGTCTCCACCCCGGCGTGCTGCTGGAGCTGGCCCGGCTCGGCCAGCAGGGCCCGTTGCAGCTCCAGGGCCATGGTGTGCTCGCGTTCGAAGCGGACCGCGCGGTCCAGGGCGCGGGCGGCGCGGGCGGCGAGTTCGCGGGCCACGGTGGCGTCCTCGTTGGAGAACGACCCGGAGTCCCCGGCCCGGGCCAGCAGCAGAATGCCGAGCACCCGACCGTCCGCGACCAGGGGGGCGAGGAGCACCGAGTGGACCCGGGCGGTCAGACACGCCCGGGCCGGCGGCCAGCGCGGGATCAGCGACCGCCACTGCGCCGCGGTGATCGCGTTGCGCCGCCAGATCCGGCCCGCCGCCAGGTTCCGCCGGGTCCCGGTGCCGCGCGGCCAGCCGACCAGCTCACCGCGCGCGTCGAGGGCCGCGAGGCCGGTGACCAGCCCGTGCCGGGTGGCGTACGCTGCGAGCCGGGTCGGCGTCCGGCGCGCCGACGCGGTGTCCGGCGGACTGAGCTCGACCCCGGCCGCGTCCGCCAGCTCCGGTACCACGAACTCCGCCAGCTCCCGGCAGGTCCCGGCGACGTCGGTGCCGGTGCCGATCCGGGAGGCGGCCTTGTCCAGCAACGCCAGCCGCCGGTGGGCGCGCTCCAGCTCGTACAGGTACTGCTGCGGCTCACTGATCTCCAGGCCCACCGCGGCGACGCCCACCACCTTGCCCGTGCTGTCGACGAGCCGGTGGTACACGCACCGCCACTCGCGGACCTGGTACGGCGAGTCCGCCCAGGTCCGTCCGGTGACGACGGCCTCGCGCGGCCGTCCGTCGTGGATGACGTCCCGCAGCACCTGGTCGGGCCGCTGGATGTGCGGCAGCACCTCGTGCTGGGTGCGGCCGAGGTAGGCGGCGGCCGGCAGACCCGTCATCCGGGCCATATGGGGATTGACGTAGAGGTAGCGCAGATTGGTGTCCAGGACCGCGAAACCGACGGCCGCGTCCTCGACGATGCCGCGCAGCAGGTCGATGTAGCCGATGTCGACGGGCGGCACGCCCGGTGCCGCCGACGCCGTCGACGCGGTTGCTCTGCCCCGCGCGACCGGTGCCGCCGGTGCGGCCGCGAGCCCCGGTGCGGCCGGCGGAGCCGGTGCTGCCGGTCGTCGTGAGGAGGTGTCCCTGTCCACCCGATCCTCCTCGCCTGCCCCCTCCCTCGGCCGCCCTCATCCTCCACCAGGTCCCGGCGCGACGCATCCCGGGACCGGGGGCCGGGCTCCCGTGCGGGAGCGTCCGGGGAGCGGCCCCGGCGGCCGTGCGGGGCGGCCGCCGGGCCAGGCGTCCTGGCATCCTTAGACCGTCCCGTCCGGTATACCGGACGCCTCCGCTCACACCGCCCGGAGCCGGTCTGTGCGGTGGCCTTAACCCCCGTTGATCAGGAGCGGTGACGCCGACGTAATCAGCCGTACATACCGTCGGGGTCGAATGGAAGAGGCTGACCAGCAGGAACAGGGGGCGCCCGTGGCCGCGCCGGACTCGCGCAGCACCGACACCGGCAGGGTGCGGACCGTGTGCTCGTACTGCGGGGTGGGCTGCGGCATGGTCCTGGACATCGGTATGGGCCCGGACGGCCGCCGTACCGTCCTGAAGGCCTCCGGCGACAAGGAGCACCCCGCGAACTTCGGCAGGCTGTGCACGAAGGGCGCCACCACCGCCGACATGCTCGCCGCGCCGGGCCGTCTGACCACCGCGCTGCTGCGGCCCGAGCGGGGCGAGGAGGCGGTGCCGTCGGCCGTGGCGGCGGCGGTCGCCGAGACCGCGCGGCGGCTGCGCGCGATCGTCGACGAGCACGGCCCGGACGCGGTCGCCCTCTATGTCTCCGGCCAGATGAGCCTGGAGGCCCAGTACCTCGCCAACAAACTCACCAAGGGCTATCTGCGCACCAACAACATCGAGTCGAACTCCCGGCTGTGCATGGCCAGCGCCGGCACCGGCTACAAGCTCTCCCTCGGCGCCGACGGCCCGCCCGGCTCCTACCAGGACCTGGACAAGGCGGACGTCTTCCTGGTCATCGGCGCCAACATGGCCGACTGCCACCCCATCCTCTTCCTGCGCCTGATGGACCGGGTGAAGGCGGGCGCGAAACTGATCGTCGTCGACCCGCGCCGCACCGCCACCGCCGCGAAGGCCGACCTGTTCCTCCAGGTCAAACCCGGCACCGACCTCGTCCTCCTCAACGGCCTGCTCCACCTCCTGTACGAGAACGGGCACACCGACCCCGACTTCATCGCCGCGTACACCGAGGGCTGGGAGGCGATGCCGGAGTTCCTCGCCGACCACCCGCCCGCCGCCGTCGCCGAGATCACCGGGATCCCCGAGGACGACCTGCGCGCGGCCGCCCGGCTGATCGGCGAGGCGGGGGAGTGGACCAGCTGCTGGACCATGGGCCTCAACCAGTCCACGCACGGGACGTGGAACACCAACGCGCTGGTCAACCTGCACCTCGCCACCGGGAAGATCTGCCGTCCGGGCAGCGGCCCGCTCTCCCTCACCGGCCAGCCCAACGCCATGGGCGGCCGGGAGATGGGCTACATGGGGCCGGGGCTGCCCGGCCAGCGGTCGGTCCTCGTCGACGCCGACCGCGCCTTCGTCGAGGAGCGGTGGGGTCTGGAGCCCGGCACGGTCCGCGCCGACGGCGTCGGCAAGGGCACCGTCGAGATGTTCCGGAAGCTGGCCGACGGCGAGATCAAGGCCTGCTGGATCATCTGCACCAACCCGGTCGCCTCCGTCGGCAACCGCAGGACGGTGATCGAGGGCCTGGAGGCCGCCGAGTTCGTCGTCACCCAGGACGTCTTCACCGACACCGAGACCAACGCCTACGCCGACGTCGTGCTGCCGGCCGCCCTGTGGACCGAGACCGAGGGCGTCCTCATCAACAGCGAGCGCAACCTGACCCTCGCCCGCCCCGCCGCCGACCCGCCCGGCGAGGCCACCGCCGACTGGCGGCTGATCGCCGGCGTGGCCCGCGCGATGGGCTTCGAGGACGGCTTCTCCTACGACAGCGCCGAGCAGATCTTCGAGGAGATCAAGGGCTTCCACAACCCGCAGACCGGCTACGACCTGCGCGGCGTGACCTACGACCGGCTGCGCACCGCCCCCGTCCAGTGGCCGGCCGCCACCGCCGACGGCCCCGACCGCAACCCCGTCCGGTACGTCGGCGCCGACGGTTCCCTCACCTTCGCCACCGCCTCCGGCCGCGCCGTCTTCCATGCCCGGCCGCACGTGGACCCCGCCGAGATGCCGGACGACGACTACCCGTTCGTCCTGAACACCGGCCGCCTCCAGCACCAGTGGCACACCCTGACCAAGACCGCGAAGGTCGCCAAGCTGAACAAGCTCAACCCCGGCCCGTTCGTCGAGGTCCACCCCGAGGACGCGGCCGCGCTCGGGCTCGCCGAGGGCGACTCCGTGGAGGTCGCCTCACGGCGCGGCCGGGCGGTGCTGCCGGCGGTCGTCACGGACCGGGTGCTGCCGGGGTCCTGCTTCGCGCCGTTCCACTGGAACGACCTGTTCGGCGAGTACCTCAGCGTCAACGCGGTGACCAGCGACGCGGTCGACCCGCTGTCCTTCCAGCCCGAGTTGAAGGTGTGCGCGGTGTCGCTGACCAAGGTGTCCACGCCGGTGAGCGTGCAGGTGCCGGGGACCGAGCGGACCCCGGCCGCCGCCGTACCCGCTGCCGCCGTCCTACCCGCTTCCGCCGCCGTCGCGCCCACGGCCGTGCTGCCCTCCGCCGCCTCCGTGTTCGGCCTCGACCCGGCTCCGCCGCCGGTCCTCACCGAGCGCGAGCGCCAGTACCTGGTCGGCTTCCTCGCCGGCATACCGGCCGGCGCCCCGGGTGTCCCCGTGCTGCCGCCGGACGCGCCGTTCAGCCCCGAGCACGCCCTGTGGGTCAACGGCACCCTCGCCGGCATGTACTCCCGCTCGGCCGCGGCCCCGGTCACCGCGTCGGCGCCGGTGTCGCCGACCCGTCAGGTGGTGGTCCTGTGGGCCTCGCAGACCGGCAACGCCGAGGACTTCGCCGCCACCACCGCAGAGCGCCTCACCGCGGGCGGCCACGCGGCCTCCCTCGTCGCCATGGACCAGGCCGACCCGGCCACCCTGCCCACGGGCGCCGACCTGCTCCTGATCACCAGCACCTTCGGCGACGGCGACGCCCCCGACAACGGCGCCGGCTTCTGGGACGGGCTCGCCGCCCTCGACGCCGGGCGCCTCGAAGGCCGCCGGTACGCCGTCCTGGCCTTCGGCGACTCCAGCTACGACGACTTCTGCGGACACGGGCGGCGCCTGGACAGCCGCATGGACGAACTCGGCGCGGTCCGGCTCGCCCCGCGCTCCGACTGCGAACCGGACTACGAGACCCAGGCGGAGGCCTGGCTCGACCAGGTCCTCGGCGCCCTCAAGGACGGATCCGCGGCCACCCACGGTCCCGTGGCGGCCTCCGCTCCCGTGCCGGCCTCCGCTTCCGCGGCGGCCTCAGCCCCGTCCCGGCGTCCCGCCCCCGTCACCGCCCGGCTCGTCGGCAACCAGCTGCTCAGCCTGCCCGGCGCCGGCAAGGAGGTCCGCCGCTTCACCTTCGACAGCCGCGACAGCGAGACCCCGCTGGTGTACGAGGCGGGCGACGCGCTCGGAGTCCGGCCGCTCAACTCCCCGGACCTGGTGGCGGAATGGCTGTCCGTCACCGGCCTCGACGCGACAACCGGGGTGCAGGTCAACGGAGTCGGCGAAGTCCCGCTCGCCGAAGCCCTCTCCCGCCACCTGGACATCACCCGCATCACCCCCGACCTGCTCCGCTTCGCCGCCGAACGCACCCGTGACCCGCGCGAGTTGCGGAAGCTGCTGCGCCCCGACAACAAGGACGAGCTGGCCAAGTGGTCCTGGGGCCGGCAGGCCGTCGACGTCGTCGCCGAGTTCGGCATCCGCGCCGCCGCCGACGAATGGGCGGGACTTCTCGGCAAGCTCCAGCCGCGCCTGTACTCCATCTCGTCCAGCCCGCTCACCGACCCCCACCAGGTCTCGCTCACCGTCTCCGTAGTCCGCTACGAGAACCTGCACGGCAGGCCCCGGCAGGGCGTCTGCTCGCCGTTCCTCGCCGACGCCGAACCCGGCACACCGGTCCCGGTGCACGTCCAGCGCTCCCCGCACTTCCGCCCGCCCGCCGATCCGGCGACCCCCATGGTCATGGTCGGCCCCGGTACCGGCGTGGCGCCGTTCGTCGGCTTCCTGGAGGAGCGCCGTGCCCGCGGCCACCGCGCCCCCAACTGGCTGTTCTTCGGCGAACAGCACCGGGCCACCGACTTCTACTACGAGCAGGAGCTCACCGCCCTGCTCGCCGACGGCACCCTGAGCCGTCTCGACACCGCCTTCTCCCGCGACCAGCGGGCCAAGGTCTACGTCCAGGACCGGATGCGCGAACACGGCCCGCTGCTGTGGTCCTGGCTCCAGGGCGGCGCCCACTTCTACGTCTGCGGCGACGCCTCCCGGATGGCCAAGGACGTCGACCGGGCCCTGAAGGACATCGCCACCGTGCACGGCGGACTCACCGAGGACGAGGCGACGGTGTACGTCAAGCAGCTGGCCACGGACCGGCGTTACGGCCGAGACGTCTACTGACGGGCCGGTGAACCTTTACTGACTCTCCATCAGGTGACGCATGGTGAGGGCGAGTTGCAGCCGGAACCGGCCCTGCGGGGTGCGCACCGACCAGCCCAGCAGATGCTCGGCGTGCGTCAACCGGTCCTGGAGCGTGGAGTGGTGGACGTTGATCCCGGCGGCCGCCGCCCGCAGGCTCGCCGTCGACGCGACCGCGTGCAGCGTGCGCAGCATCCAGGGAGCGTCCGCCGCGGCGGCCTGCACGGCCCGGACGTCCGGCGCCGGTTCCGCACCGGGTACGACGAGACCGGCGAGCAGCGCCACCCCGCCCAGCTCGTCGGCGTGCACGACGGACGGGCCGCCCGGCTCCGGCGCGTCGCCGCCCGAGGCGAACCGCAGCGCGGTACGGGCCGCCGCCCAGGACCGGGGGAGATCCGCGACGGCCACGGCGGGACCCACGCCCGCGCGCCCCGCCGGCAGTACCGGTGCCGGTCCGTCGCCCATGATCCGGGGCGGGCCGTCCGGCATGATCCGGGGCGGTCCGTCGGCCACCGCCACCGCGCGGAACCGCGCCGCCGGACCGGCGGTGTCCAGGCCGAGCCGGCGGGCCGCGTGCAGCCGGGCCGGTAGCGGCGCGCCGGCGTCCAGGACCGTCTCGACCAGCGCGGGATCGTCCACCGGCGACCCCGGCGCCCGCCCCCGGGTGCGGTCGAGCACGGATCGTACGGCTGCCGAGGCCCGCTCCAGGATCACCGCGTCGACCACACCGGTACCGTCGGCCCCGGCCCGCTCCAGCCACAGGGCCGGCGGCCCGCCGGGCACCAGCGGTGCGCACGGCCAGCCCGGCCCGGGCGCGCCCATGGCATCCGACCGCCGTCCGTCCGGCTCCACCCGCAGCCGGACCCCGCGCTCCTCGTCGGCCAGCCGCGCCGGACACCCGGCGAGCACGGCCGCCCCGCGCACCAGCGCCTCCAGACCGGCCCGGGTCTCGGCCAGCCGGTCGAAGTAGGCGATGACCGCGACGGCCGCCCCGGCATCCGGGTCCACCGCGGCCAGCCGTCCCGCCAGCTCTTTCATACGGCCATCATGCGCCATCCGGCCGTCCGCCGAGGAGAGCCGTGCACCCGCAGGCAACCGACGCACACGCTCGCCCCTCATAGCTGTCGAGACAGGTACCGACCGACAGGAGCCCTCGCTTGGACCGCACCGAGCCCCTGCGGGCCGCCGGACCGTCCCGCCGGAGATTCGTGGTCTACACGGTGGCCGCGGCCACCCTCACGGTCGCCGCCCCGCTCGGCTGCGACACCCCGCGGGCCGCCGGCGCCACCGCGCCCTCCGACGTGCTGGTCACCGGCACCGACGACGAGATGCTCGTCCTGGAGGTCACCGCCGACAACGAGGTCGTCGTACGGCTGCCCCGGGTCGAGGTCGGCCAGGGCATCACCACCGCCGTCGCCATGATGATCGCCGAGGAGCTGGACGCCCGCCTCGCCGACGTCCGGATCCCGCTCGCCGACGCCCGCGGCAAGGGCAACCAGTACACCGGGGGCTCCAGTTCGGTCAGTTCGCTGTACGGCCCGGCCCGGCAGCTGGCCGCCACCGCACGCGCCCGGCTGGTGACCGCGGCCGCCCGCCGCTGGCGGCTCCCCGCGCACAGCCTGCGCACCCGGAACACCCGGGTCGTGGCCCCCGACGGCCGGACGGCCACCTTCGGCTCCCTCACCGCGAGCGCCGCCCGGATCCGCACCCCGGACGTGTCGAGCAAGCCCAAGCCGGCCTCCCGGCACCGGGTGATCGGGAAGCCGACGACCAGGATCGACGCCCGGGACATCGTCACCGGCGCCGCGAAGTACGCCGGTGACCTGGCGGTGGCGGGCGCGAAGCCGACCGTGGTGGCCCGGCCGCCGACCCTGCGCGGCAGGCTGGTCTCCCTGGACGACACGGCGGCCCGCGCCCTGCCCGGCGTCCGGGCGATCGTGCGGATCCCGGGCGGGGTAGCCGTCGTGGCGGACACCTTCCACCACGCCTTCCAGGCCCGGGACGCGCTCAGGACCACCTGGGCCGACGGGCCGCTGGTGCCCCTGT
This sequence comes from Streptomyces sp. NPDC054770, assembly GCF_053611985.1. Classification (NCBI taxonomy): domain Bacteria; kingdom Bacillati; phylum Actinomycetota; class Actinomycetes; order Kitasatosporales; family Streptomycetaceae; genus Streptomyces; species Streptomyces sp. NPDC054770. The sequence continues at coordinate 85,260 of NZ_JBSHBL010000032.1, read as the reverse complement.
CCGACAAGGAGATCCGCTCCCGGCTGCGGGCCGCGGTGCCCCGGCTCGGCACTCCGCCGCGCGGATCGACCCAGATCGAGGGCGAGTTCGCGTTCGCCTTCGTCAGCCACGCCCCGATGGAGGTGCTCACGGCCGTCGCCGACGTCCGCGCCGACCGGGCCGAGCTGTGGTTCGCCACCCAGACCCCGATGGACGCCCGCGAGACCGTCGCCGACCTGCTGAGGCTCCCGAAGACCGCGGTACGGGTCCATGTGCTGCGCGGGGGCGGCTCGTTCGGCCGGCGCCTCAACTTCGACCAGGCGATCGAGGCGGTGCTCGTCTCCAGGGCGGCCCACCGGCCCGTGAAGCTGATGTGGAGCCGCAACGACGACATCCGGCACGGCAGGATGCGCCCCGCCGACCACCACCGGATCCGGGCCAGTGTCGCCGGGGGCCGGGTGGTGGCCTTCCAGCACCTGTCGGCCTCGGTGTCGGAGTCCTCCGACGGGCAGGGCCCGACCGTGCAGTCCGGTGCGGTACGGCCGCTGCCCAGCGACAGCGGGCTGTACAACTTCGGCCGGGTGGGCGGCGGTTCGGGCGGCATCGAGCTGCCGGTACCGCTCGGCGCCTGGCGCTCGGTGGACTCCGGGACCTCGCGCACGGCGGAGGAGATCGTCGTCGACGACATCGCCCGCGCACTGGGCCGGGACCCGGTCGCCTTCCGCCGCAGCACCCTGCGCGGCGCAACGGTGCGGGCCGTCCTCGCCAAGGCGGCCGCCGCCGGCCACTGGGGCCGCGCCATGCCCACGGGCACCGCCCAGGGCGTCGCCGTCCACGAGGAGTACGGGTCCGCCGTCGCCTGCCTCGCCGAGATCGACGCCACCGACCCGAAGAACCCCCGGGTCACCAAGGTGGTGATGGCCGCCGACGTCGGTACGGCCGTCAATCCGCGCGGCCTTGAGGCCCAGCTCATGGGCACCGCCGTCGACGGCATCTCCACCGTGCTGCGCGCCGGACTGCACATCGACCGGGGCGCGGTCCGCGAGGGCAGCTTCGCCGACTTCCACTACGCCCGCCAGCGGCACGCCCCACTGGAGTTCGAGGCGCACATCCTCCCTTCGCGCCGGGAACCCGGCGGCGCCGGCGAACTGGGCGTCCCCGCGGCGGCGGGCGCGATCGCCAACGCCTACGCCCGCGCCACCGGCAGGAAGCCCCGTACCTTCCCGCTCGACTTCTGACCCACCGCCCCCAACTCCCGGAAGACACCGATGCGTTCGTACTCCTTCGTCCTCAACGGCAAACCGGTGACGGTCGAGGCCCCCGCCGACATGCCCCTGCTCTGGGTGCTGCGCGACCTGCTCGGCGTCACCGGCCCCAAGTACGGCTGCGGGGTGGGCGTCTGCCGTGCCTGCACCAGCCACCTCGACGGCGCGGAGATCCAGCCGTGCACGGTCCCGGTCGCCGACTGCGCGGACCGCACGGTCACCACCATCGAGGGCCTGGCCGACGGCGACACCCTGCACCCCGTCCAACAGGCCTGGCTGGACTGCGACGTGGCCCAGTGCGGCTTCTGCCAGCCGGGCCAGATCATGGCGGCCGCCGCCCTGCTGAAACGCACCCCGCACCCGACGGACGCCGACATCGACGCCATCGAGAACGTCTGCCGCTGCGGCACCTACTCCAGGATCAGGGAGGCGATCAAGAAGGCGGCGGCGAACGGGGGTTGAGTCCCGGCCCCGCTTCTCCTCCCGGCGCGCGAACGGCGACCGAAGACGCCCGGACACAGACGATGGACGCCCGGACACAGACGATCGACGCGCGGGCATGGACGATCGACGCGCGGGCGCAGACCTTCGGCCGATGTCCGCGCGGCCGCTCCCGCCCGACGATGGGGCCATCCCATCCGACGAGCGGGAGGCAACACGTGAGGACAGCACGGGGGAGTGCGGCCGCCGCCCTGGCCGTGGCGGCCGTACTGGCATCGACGGCCGGCGCACCGGCCCCGCACCACCCACCCACCACCCGGCTCTACGTGGCCCCCTGGGGCGACGACCACTGGCCCGGCACCCTCGACCGCCCCTTCGCCACCCCGGCCCGCGCCCAGCAGGCGATACGGGCCCTCGCCCCGCACATGACCTCGGACATCACGGTCGACCTGCGCGGCGGCACCTACCGCCTCACCTCCCCCCTCCGCCTGACCCCGGCCGACTCAGGCCGGCACGGCCACCGGGTGGTCTACCAGGCGTACGGCTACGGCACCGGGCACCAGGAGCCGGTCACCCTCAGCGGTGGCCGACCGGTCACCGGCTGGCGCCCCGACCCCGGCCGCCCCGGCATCTGGCGGGCCGACGTGGGTGCCTTGCAGACCCGCCAGCTCTACGTCGACGGCCGCCGGGCGCCACGCGCCTCCCTCGGCGCACCCCTGCCCGGAAAACCGAAGGTGACCGCCACCGGCTACACGACGACCAGCAGGACGCCGCTCTCCTGGCACCGCCCCGCCGACCTCGAAGTCGTCTACCGCTACGACTACGTGGAGGGCCGCTGCGGGGTGAAGGCGGTCTCCGCACCCGCCCCCGGCCGGACCGCGATCACCATGGACCAGCCCTGCTGGCGGATGGCCCGGGCCCTCTACGGCGCGGCCGCCCTCGCCCGGACCCACGACGTCGAGAACGCCCCCGACTTCGTCACCCGGGCGGGAACCTGGTACCTCGACCGCACCCACCCCGCCCACCACACTCTCCTCTACCGCCCCCGCCCGGGCGAGGACATGACCCGCACCGAGGTCATCGTCCCCACCCTCCAGACCCTGCTGAGCGGCACCGGAACCTCCGCCGCCCGCCCCCTCCACGACCTCACCCTGCGCGGCCTGACCTTCGCGCACGCCACCTGGCTGGCGCCGGACGAGCCGGCCGGCTTCGCCGCCGCCTGGAGCATGTACATGCGCCCCGGCAAGGGCGGCGACATCACCCCCCTCACGGTCCCCGGAAACGTGACCTTCCGGCACGCCGACCGCATCACCCTCACCGGCAACCGCTTCGTCCACCTCGGCGCCCAGGGCCTCACCCTCACCGCGGACACCTCGCACAACACGGTCACCGGCAATGTCTTCACGGACATCTCCGACGGCGGTATCGCGCTGGGCGTCCTGCCACCGGCCACCCGGGGCACCAACACGGGCAACCGCGTCACGGACAACTGGCTTCACCACATCGGAGCCGAGTACCGGGCGGCCTCCGCCGTCTGGAACAGCGCCACCCAGGACACCCTCATCGCCCACAACCAGGTCGACCACGTCCCCTACACCGGCATCCTCTCCGGCCCCAGCGAGGACCTGCGCGGCCTGACCCGCCGCAACCGCATCCTCGGCAACCGGGTCTTCGCCACGAACCGCCTGCTGGCCGACGGCGGCGGCATCTACCTGCGCGGCGAACAGGGCCCCTCCTACTCCGACGGCGCCCTGGTCGCCCGCAACGCCGTCACGGACAGCCCGGGTGCCGTCTGGAACGTCGGCATCTACACCGACGACTCCAGCAACCGCATCACCGTCCGCGACAACGTCGTCCACGACTACGTCGCGTCCATCGGCGGCTGCAGCGAGAACTGGGGCAACCGCCCCGTCCGCAACATCCGCTACACCGGCAACTACTGGGACGACAAGGTCCCCACCTGGCTCCGCCGCCGCCCCTACCCGGGAGCCTGGCCCCCCGCCCCCGACTGCGGCGACCCCCGGCACCTCCACTTCACGGCCAACACCCTCCTGACCCCGAACACCCCCTGCACCGCCCACCCGGCCTGCACCGCCATCACAGCCGACGCAGGCCCGAGGCGGCCGTACCGCAGGGAACTGGGCCTGGGCCTGCGCTGACCCTGACCGTAGGCCCCGCCGGTGCCGCTCAGCGCGCCAGCAGCCGCCGCAGCCAGTCCACGTGGGCCGCTCGTGCCGACTGGGACAGAGCGGCCTGCGGGGCGAAGCCGTCGAAGCCGTGGAAGCCGCCGGGCCAGACGTGGAGTTCGGCGATGCCGCCGGACTGCCAGAGACGGGAGGCGTAGGCGACGGTCTCGTCGCGGAAGGTCTCGGCGGAGCCGACGTCGAGGAAGGCCGGGGGCAGGTTCGTGAGGTCGGTGGCGCGGGCCGGGGCCGCGTAGGGGGAGACGTCGGGGCCGCCCCGGCGCTCGCCCAGCAGGGCGGTCCAGCCGGTCTCGTTGGAGGTGCGGTCCCAGACGCCGAGGCCCTTCATCTGGTGGCCGGACGGGGTGTCGTTGCGGTCGTCGAGCATCGGGCACATGAGCATCTGGCCGATCACGGACGGGCCCTGACGGGCCCTCAGAAGAAGGGCCAGGGCCGCGGTGAGGCCGCCGCCCGCGCTGGCGCCGGCGATCACGATCCGCTCCGGGTCGCCGCCGATCTCCTTCGCGTGCTCCGCCGTCCACAGCAGCCCGGCGTACACGTCCTCCACCGGCGCGGGATGCGGATGCTCGGGGGCCAGCCGGTACTCCACCGACACCACCACCGCGCCCAGTTCCTTCGCCCAGGCCAGCGGGACGTCCAGGCCCACCCGGTTGTTGCCGAGCACCATGCCGCCGCCGTGCACGTGGTAGATCACCGGGAGCGGACCGGGGGCCGGAGCGGTGACCGGGCGGCAGACCAGGAGGGAGACCTCGGGGGCGTCCGCCGGGCCGGGCACCGTGTGCTCCGCCACCTCGAACGCCCCGTCCATGGTGAGGTCCAGGTCGGCGAGCAGCTGGATCCCCACGCCCTCCCGGATCGCGGCGATGTCCGCCGCCGTGAACGACGGCGAGATCACGTCCTTGATCAGCTCCAGGGCGGCGGAGAGTTCGGGGTCGAACGGGGGCGGTACGGAGGTCATGGCGGCTCCTCGCGGTGGTGCGCTGCGGCTCGTAGGCCAATGATCCGCGCGGTCGTGCGCTCCCCGGGGGCCGCCGGACGGCGGAAGCTCCCCGCCATCCGGCGGGTACGTGTCCGCAGACGTCTCCGGACACGCCCGGCATCCGGCGCCGGGGCTTGACTTCGAGCACGCTCGAAGACCTAGCGTCGGGAAGGCAGACGACGATCAGGGCGGAACGGAGAACGGCCATGCGCGTGGGCGTGCACATCAACCGGTTCAACCACTCCGGCGGCGGCCCCGCCCTCGGCGCCGAACTCGCCGCCGCCGGTGCCGCGGCCGAGGCGGCGGGCGTCAGCTGGGTCTCGGTGATGGACCACTACTTCCAGATGGAGTTCAACGGCGGCGCCGAGGACGCCATGCTGGAGGCCTACACCACCCTCGGCTACCTCGCCGGCCGCACCTCCACCGTGCGGCTCGGCGCCCTGGTGACCGGAGTGACGTACCGGCACCCCGGACTCCTCGCCAAGATCGCCACCACCCTCGACGTGGTGTCCGGCGGCCGGGCCACGCTGGGTATCGGCGCCGCCTGGTACGACCGTGAGCACCACGGGCTCGGCGTGCCCTACCCGCCGCTCGCGGAGCGCTTCGAGCGGCTGGAGGAGACGCTGCGGATCTGCCTGCAGATGTGGGACCCGGAGAACAACGGCCCCTTCGAGGGCGAGTACTACCAGCTCGCCGAGACGCTCTGCGTGCCGGCGCCGGTGAGCACCCCGCACCCCGAGATCATGATCGGCGGCCAGGGCGAGAAGAAGACCCTGCGCCTGGTGGCCCAGTACGCCGACGCCTGCAACCTCATCCCGTCCTCCCCGGAGGAGCTGCGGCACAAGCTCGACGTGCTGCGCGGCCACTGCGACACCGTCGGGCGGGACTACGACGCCATCCGCAAGACCATCGCGTACGGCGCCGAGCCGGCCACCGCGGGCGACCTCGACGCCTTCACCCGGGACATCCAGGGCTACGCCAAGCTCGGCCTCGACACCGTCATCCTGTCCCCGCGCCTGGGCGAGACCTCGGGATGGATGGAGAGCTTCGCCGTCCCGGCCGTCGAGCGGCTCGCCGGGATGGAGTGACCGGGAGCGGGACTGAAGGACGCGAAAGGGGCCGGCGAGTGCCGGCCCCTTTCAGGTGGTGCCTCAGGCGGCCACGCCCACGTTGCCGTGCAGGCGGGCGACGACCTCGGTCAGCTGGGCGGCGACCTCGGTGTCGTCGGCCGGGTGGGTCTCGGCGAAGCGGACCACGGAGCCGGGGATGGACAGCTTGATGTCCTCGATCACCTTGCCGCCGGCGATGCCCACGGCCTTGCGGGCCTCGTCCTGCGCCCACACGCCGCCGTACTGGCCGTACGCGGTGCCGATGACGGCGACCGGCTTGCCGCCGAAGGTGCTGGCGCCGTACGGGCGGGACAGCCAGTCGATGGCGTTCTTCAGGACGGCCGGGATGGTGCCGTTGTACTCGGGGGAGAAGAGCAGGAACGCGTCGGCGGCCTGGGCGGCCTCGCGCAGCTTCGCGGCGGCGGCCGGGAGGCTGTCCGCGACGTCGATGTCCTCGTTGTAGAACGGGATGTCGGCCAGGCCCTCGAAGACCTCGACCTCGGCACCCTCGGGGGCGAGCTTGACGGCCGCCTCGGCGAGCTGGCGGTTGTGCGAACCGGCGCGGAGGCTGCCGACGAGAGCAAGGATGCGGACAGACATGAGGAACTCCAGAGGGGGCTGAAACACTGCCGTTACGAATCCGGACCGAGGTCCGCTTAATTTCTAGCATCATAAACGGACCTCGGTCCAGTTCTGTTCCCGATGCTTTACGCTGTCTTCATGTCCAGCGTCCTGCCGCCCCTTCCGCAGCCCCAGGAGCCCTTCGACACCCCGCAGTTGCTCGAGGTCGGTCCGGCTCCCGAGGAGCCGTGCCTGCGCGCCGACGCGGCCCGCAACCGCGCCCGGCTGCTGGAGGCCGCCGCCCGGCTGATCGCCGAGCACGGGGTGGCCGGCGTGACCATGGAGGCGGTGGCGGCGGCTGCCGAGGTGGGCAAGGGCACGGTCTTCCGCCGCTTCGGCGACCGCACCGGACTGCTGATGGCGCTGCTCGACCACTCCTCGCGGCAGCTCCAGGCGGACTTCCTGGGCGGCCCGCCGCCCCTCGGCCCCGGCGCCCCGCCGGTCGACCGGCTCCGGGCGTTCGGCGTCGCGGTGCTCTACCGCTCGGCCGACCAGCTGGACCTCCAGCTGGCCGCCCAGCCCGAGCCCACCCGGCGCTACGCCAATCCGCCGATCCAGGCGCTGCGCACGCACATCACGATGCTGCTGCGGCAGGCCCAGCCGGACGCCGACTGCGAACTGCTCGCCCAGACGCTGCTCGCCTACCTCGACCCCGCCCAGATCCACCATCTGACCAGGCAGTGCGGGATGCCGATGGAGCGTCTGGAGGCCGGCTGGATCGACCTGGTCGACCGCGTCACGCGGACGGAGCCGACCCGCTGACCTCCGGCCGGCCGGCGAACATCTCGACCAGGCCCTGCGGCGCGTCGGCGTGGAACAACAGCGCGCTGCCCGCCGCGGACTCCGCCGCGGCCGCCTCGGCCCGCGGGAACATCCGCGCCTCGTAGGCGGCCAGAGCGGTCTCCGTGGCGCCCGGGTGCGCGACGAGGGCCAGGCCCAGGTCGGCGGCGTCGATCAGGGCCAGGTTGGCGCCCTCGCCGGCGAACGGCGACATCAGATGGGCCGCGTCACCGAGCAGCGTGACCCCGGGCGTCCGGTCCCAGTGGTGGCCGACCGGAAGAGCGTGGATCCGCCGGGGCACCAGCGTGCCCTCCGCGTCCGCGACCAGCGCCCGCAGGCTCTTGTCCCAGCCGTCGAAGGACCGGAGGACAGCCCGCTTGGCCGCCTCGGTGCCGGTGAAGTCGATCCCGTCCAGCCACTCCTCGGACGCCTCCACGGCCGTGTACACATGCAGGCTGCCGTCGCTCTCGCGGTGGGCCATGAAGCCCCGACCCGCGCCGAGCGCGAACAGCATCCCGCCGCCGACGACCTCGGCGCTCACCGGATGCCGTACGTCCGCGTCCGGCAGGTCGGCCTCCACGAACGAGATCCCGGTGTACGCGGGCCGCGCGTCCGAGACCAGCGGGCGCACCCGGGACCAGGCGCCGTCCGCGCCGACCAGCAGATCGGTGGTGAAGGAGCCGCCGTCCTCCAGGAGCACCTCGTGCCGGCCGTCGCCGAGCGGACGGGCGCCGGCGACCCTCGCGTTCCAGCGGATCACGCCCTCGGGCAGTGAGCCGAGCAGCAGCCGGCGCAGCTCGCCCCGGTCGATCTCCGGACGCCCGCCGGTGCCCTCGTCGGCCGCCGCGAAGCGGACCCGGGCGTCCTTGTCCAGCACCCGCACCGCCTGGCCGCCGACGTGGACGCGCGCCAGGAACTCCTCGTGCAACCCGGCCGCGCGCAAAGCCACCTGGCCCGAATCGTCGTGGATGTCGAGCATGCCGCCCTGGGTGCGGGCGGCGGGGGAGGCGTCCAGGTCGAAGAGGGCGGCCCGAACGCCGTGCACATGGAGCACCCGGGCGAGGGTGAGCCCGCCGAGACCGGCGCCGATGATCGCTATGGGGTGGTGGGGAACTGACATGGTGGTCTCCTAGTCGTGGGGTCCGGGTACGGCGGTGCGCTCGATGCCGTTGATCAGGGCCTGGAACGCCCAGGACGCACGGGCCCCGGGCGGCCCCGACAGGAGCAGCCCGGACGCGGCGGCGATGTGCGGGTGGGTCCGCTCCGACACCTCGCCGAGCGCCCGGCCGAGCGCGTCCCAGTCCCCCTGGGACTCCCCGCCCGCGTGTTCGGCGGCGGTCGCGGTGGCGCGCTGGAGCAGCAGGTCGACGCCCCAGGCGGCCCGCTCGCGCGGCACCCCACCCTCGTCGAGCAGGCCCAGCAGGGTCTCGATCAGGTTCAGGTAGTGCGGGCCGCTCGGCCAGGAGGTCAGTGCGGAGCGGGCCAGGCTCGGATGCTCCAGGAGCATCGTGGTGTAGGCGACGAGCACCTGCTCCAGTCGCTCCCGCCAGTCGCCCCGCGCCGGGGCCGGGCCCAGGGTGCCGAGCAGTTCGTCCAGGACCGCCGCGTGCAGCTCGGCGGTGTTGCGGACGTAGACGTACAGCGAGGCCGGGCCGGTGTCGAGCTCCTGGGCCAGGCGCCGCATGGTGACCTTCTGGAGGCCCTCGGTGCGGAGGATCTCCACGGCGGTGGCGACGATGCCCTCCCTGGTCAGGGCGGGTTTGGCGGGACGCTCTCGGCGGGAGCGCGGAGTTGGTGGCATGCGTCGACCATAACGAACATGTTCGCGGAGAACAAGTTCGTGACGAACATGTTCGTAGATTTTCGCGGCGAGCCCGTGAACCAGGTGACCGGGGCCCAACTCGTCGAACCCTCAACCACCTTGCCCCGCCGGTCCCGCCTCCCTGTGCTTCTGCCAAGATGCCGTACGTCATGGTGCACATCCCGAAACCGCCCTCGGCAGCGTCGCCGATCCAGCGCTCGGTCCCCACGAGCGCCGACGTGGCCCGCCTGGCCGGCGTCTCCCGCGCGACCGTCTCCTACGTCCTCAACAACACCAGTGCCGTCCGGATCAGCGAGCCCACCCGCCGCCGGGTCCACGAGGCCGCGAAGGAACTCGGGTACGTCCCCCACGCGGCCGCCCGCAGCCTGCGCGCCGGGCACAGCCGGATGGTCCTGATGCCCGCCCCCGCCATCCCGATGGGCCCGCTGTACGCGCAGTTCATCACCGACCTCCAGTGGGCCCTCAGCCGCCTCGACTACACGGTCGTCCAGTACGGCACCGCGGGCCTCTGCGGCGACGAAGCCGCCCGCGCCTGGGCTGAGTTGAGGCCGGTCGCCGTCCTCGTCCCGGGCGCCGAACTCGGCCCCGAGGGGGTCTCCGTCCTCAAGCGGTCCGGGGCCCGCGCCGTGGTCACCTTCGGCGCCGAACGCGTCGAGGGCGCCCATGCCCTGCTGATGGACCACGACGCCGTCGGCCGCTGCGCCGGCCGCCACCTGTACGCCCGCGGCCGGCGCCGGATCGGTGTCCTGGTCCCCGAGGAGACCGGCCTGGAGACGTACTCCCGGCCCCGCCTCGAAGGCGTACGCCAGGCGCTGTGCGACACCGACGCCGAGGTGACCGGGCTGCCGCTCGGCTACACCGAGCAGTCCGCGGCCCGACTCGCGGCACGCTGGCCCGAGTTGGGGATCGACGCGGTGTTCGCGTACAACGACGAGTACGCCATGCTGTTCATGCGCGCCCTCCAGGACGCGGGCGTGCGCATCCCCGAGGACACCGCGGTGCTCGGTGCCGACGACCTGATGCTCGGCCGGCTGCTGCGGCCCCGGCTCTCCACGATCCACATCGACCTGCCCTCCGGCCGCGACCTCGCCGAGCTGGTCGACCGCGTGGTGCGCGATCCCGGCGGCGAACCGGAGATGCACCGGGTGCTCGGCGCCTCGGTGGTCCAGCGCGACTCCAGCTGATGGGTGACCCTGGTCGGGGGCGGTGCTTTTCCGGGCCCCCCGGCTAGGATGTTGCGCGCTCAACCAAACGGCTCAAGGATGTGCCGTGGGCCGTGCAACCCGGGTGATCGATCGGAGAGCCGTCATGCCGTTGCTCGACCCGAAGACCTGGCAGGCGGGCGCCCTGTCCGGCGCGCCGTACGACGTCACCGAGCCCGCCACCGGCGACACGCTCGGCACCGTCACCCTGGCCGCCCCCGCGGACGTCTCCCCGGCCGCCACGGCCGCCCGCGCCGCGCAGCGCGACTGGGCCCGGGTACCGCACTTCGTCCGTGCCCAAGTCCTGCGCAAGGCGGGCGACTTGTTCACGGCGCACGCCGAGGAACTGCGCGAGTGGATCGTCCGGGAGTCCGGTTCCATACCCGGCAAGGCGGACTTCGAACTGCACGTCGCCGCCCAGGAGTGCTACGAGGCCGCCGCCCTCGCCTCCCGCCCGGCCGGGCAGGTGCTGCCCAGCGAGGCGCCCCGGCTGTCGTACACCCGCCGGGTCCCGGTCGGTGTCGTCGGGGTGATATCCCCGTTCAACGCGCCGCTGATCCTGTCCATCCGCTCGGTCGCACCCGCCCTCGCGCTCGGCAACGGGGTCGTCCTGAAGCCCGATCCGCGCACCGCCGTCTGCGGCGGGCTGGCGCTCGCCGCGGTGTTCGCGGAGGCCGGGCTGCCGGAGGGGCTGCTGCACGTGCTGCCCGGCGGGGCCGACGTCGGCGCGGCGCTGGTCGAGGACCCGCTGGTGCCGGTCATCTCCTTCACCGGCTCGACGGCGGCCGGCCGCGCGGTCGGCGAGGCCGCGGGCCGCCACCTCAAGCGCGCCCATCTCGAACTCGGCGGGAACTCCGCCCTGATCGTCCTGGAGGACGCCGACCTCGACGCGGTGATCTCCACGGCCGCCTGGGGATCCTTCTTCCACCAGGGCCAGATCTGCATGACCACGGGACGGCACCTGGTCCACGCCTCGCTCGTCGAGGAGTACGCCGAACGCCTCGCCGCCAAGGCCGACTCGCTCGCCGTCGGCGACCCGCACCGCGAACAGGTCCACCTCGGTCCGATCATCGACGCCGGCCAACTCGCCAAGATCCACGGCCTGGTGGAGTCGAGCACCGCCCAGGGCGCGCGACTCGCCGCCGGCGGCACCCATGAAGGCCTCTTCTACCGGCCGACGGTCCTGACCGGCGTGGACGACCGCACACCCGCCTACACCGAGGAGGTCTTCGGCCCTGTCGCGCCCGTCCGGGCCTTCGCCGACGCCGACGAGGCCGCCGCCCTCGCGGCCGACAGCTCCTACGGCCTCTCGCTCGGCATCGTCACCCGGGACCCGGCCCGCGCCCTGGACCTGGCCGAACGCATCCCGACTGGCATCGTCCACATCAACGACCAGACCGTGAACGACGAGGCCGTGGCCCCCTTCGGGGGAGTCGCCGCCTCCGGCACCGGCGCCCGGTTCGGTGGCGAGTCCAACCTGGAGGCCTTCACGGACGTGCGGTGGACGACCGTGCGCGGGGACGTGGCACCGTACCCCTTCTAACACCCGTTAGCGGCTCTAACGCCCATTGGGGGATCTGACGCACGTTGGAGGCTCTAACACACGTTGATGGCTCTAACGCACGTTAGTGAGTCTCACTCGCCCTGTGCGCTGCCCTGCTGCGCGGCGATGCTCTTGCGGACCTCGTCCATGTCCAGCTTGCGGGCCTGGCCGATGACGTCCGTCAGGGCGGCCTCCGGCAGCGCACCCGGCTGGGCGAAGACGGCGACCTGGTCACGGACGATCATCAGGGTCGGGATCGACTGGATCCCGAAGGCCTGCGCGAGCTCCGGCTGCGCCTCTGTGTCCACCTTGCCGAACACCAGGTCCGGGTTGTCCTGCGCGGCCTTCTCGTAGACCGGCGCGAACATCCGGCACGGGCCGCACCAGGACGCCCAGAAGTCGATGAGGACGAACCCGTTCTCGGTGACCGTCTGGTCGAAGTTCTCCTTGGTGAGCTCCACGGTGCTGCTCATGCGCGCTTCCCTCTTCCTGACGTGGGGGGCGCCCCGGGACGGGGCGGAACCGTCCGCACAACATGTCCGGCCGGGCAGGTATTCCGCCCCCTACCCGTGTGGCCCGGGCGCACGCCACCGGCAAGACTGGCCCCATGACGGAAACGGAATCCATCGCTTACGACGTCGTGGTGCTCGGGGCCGGGCCCGTGGGGGAGAACGTCGCCGACCGCACCCGTGCGGCCGGCCTCACCACCGCGGTCGTGGAGAGCGAACTCGTCGGCGGCGAATGCTCGTACTGGGCCTGTATGCCCAGCAAGGCCCTGCTGCGCCCGGTCATCGCCCAGGCCGACGCCCGCCGCCTGCCCGGCCTCGCCCAGGCGGTCCAGGGCCCCCTCGACACCCCGGCGGTCCTCGCCCGCCGCAACTACTTCACCTCGAACTGGAAGGACGACGGCCAGGTCGCCTGGCTGGACGGCATCAGCGCCGACCTCTACCGCGGCCACGGCCGCCTCGCCGGACCCCGCACGGTCACCGTGACCGGCCCCGACGGCACCCTCACCACCCTCACCGCCCGGCACGCGGTCGCCGTGTCCACCGGCACCCGCGCCCAACTGCCCGACCTGCCCGGCCTCGCCGAGGTGAAGCCCTGGACCAGCCGCGAGGCCACCAGTGCCCAGGAGGCACCCGGGCGGCTGATCGTCGTCGGCGGCGGTGTCGTCGCCACCGAGATGGCCACCGCCTGGCAGGCGCTCGGCTCCCGGGTCACCCTGCTGGTCCGCGGCAAGGGCCTGCTCAACCGCATGGAGCCGTTCGCCGGTGAGTTCGTCGCCGAGGCGCTCAAGGAGGCCGGCGTCGACGTCCGCACCGGTACCTCCGTCGAGTCGGTGACCCGGGAGAACGGCACGGTGGTGGCCGTGACCGACGCGGGTGACCGCATCGAGGCTGACGAGATCCTCTTCGCCACGGGGCGCGTCCCGCACACCGACGACATCGGCCTCGGCACGGTCGGCCTGGAACCGGGCTCCTGGCTGTCGGTCGACGACACCCTGCTGGTCGAGGGCACCGACTGGCTCTACGCCGTCGGGGACGTCAACCATCGGGCGCTCCTGACCCACCAGGGCAAGTACCAGGCCCGGATCGCGGGCGCGGCGATCGCGGCGCGCGCGGCGGACACGCCGCTGCTGGACGGGCCGTGGGGTGCGCACGTGGCCACCGCCGACCACGGTGCCGTACCGCAGGTCGTCTTCACCGAGCCGGAGGCGGCGGCCGTCGGGCTCTCCTTCGCGGAGGCCGAGCAGGCGGGGCACCGGGTCCGCGCCGTCGACGTCGAGTTCTCCTCCGTCGCCGGGGCGGGGCTGTACGCCGACGGCTACAAGGGGCGCGCCCGGATGGTCGTCGACCTGGAGACGGAGATCCTGCGCGGGGTCACTTTCGTGGGGCCGGGGGTGGGCGAGCTGATCCACTCGGCGACGATCGCCGTCGCCGGGCAGGTGCCGATCAGCCGGCTGTGGCATGCGGTGCCGTCTTATCCGACGTTGAGTGAGGTGTGGCTGCGGCTGCTGGAGGCGTACCGGGGGTAGGGCCGAAGGGGGGAGGAAGGGCGTGGGTAGGCTGCGGGCCGGTGGGGGCTGGTCGCGCAGTTCCCCGCGCCCCTGAGGGGGCGCCGAACGCTCAGGTCAGTTTGAAGCCCAGCGCCTCCGCCGCCGTCGCCGGGGTCGGCTGGGTCCAGCGCGCTGCCATCGCCTCGTTCGACGACAGTGAGCGCAGCTCCGCCCGGTCCAGGTACAGCATGCCGTCGAGGTGGTCCGTCTCGTGCTGGACGATGCGGGCCGGCCAGCCCGTGAACTCCTCGTCCAGGGCGTGCCCGTGCTCATCCGTGCCGGTCAGCCGGACGCTCGCGTGCCGGGACACCACCGCCTGCCAGCCCGGCACGCTCAGGCAGCCCTCGAAGAACGCGGCGCGGGCGGTGCCGACGGGCTCGTAGGCCGGGTTGACCAGCACCCGGAACGGCTGCGGGACCCGGCCCCGGGCCACCGCCACCTCCTCCGGCACCGGCGCCGGGTCCTCGATCACGGCGATCCTGAGCGGGACGCCGACCTGGGGTGCGGCCAGGCCGACGCCCGGGGCCGCGTGCATGGTGACGCGCAGCGCCTCGACGAACCGGGCCAGCAGGGCCGGGGCCAACTGGCCGTCGTACGGCTCGGCGCCGCGCCGCAGGACCGGGTCCCCGGCCGCGACGATGGGCAACGGGCCGCCCGGGCCGAGGAGTTCCTCGATCCGTTCGGCAAGGGGTGCGTGATCACGGGGAGATGCCATCGCGCCAGCATGCCATGGAGTGGAGTGTGACGCGGGTCACTTGGGCTGCCGGGAACTCGGCCCCCGCACCCCCCGACTACTGGACCGTCACCGCTCAGCCACGAGTCCCCGGAGCAGCCGCCGATGTCCACCGCTTCCCCGACCTCCCCCAGTCCCGGCTCCGCCCGATCGGGGGGACCCCCATCGGACGAGGCCCCGCAACCCGCCGTCCCGGCCGCGTCCCCGAGCCGCTGGGCCCCGCTGCGCCCCCTCGTCCTGCGCCTGCACTTCTACGCCGGCGTCCTGGTCGCCCCCTTCCTGCTCGTCGCCGCCACCACCGGCCTGCTGTACGCCTTCTCCTTCCAGGCCGAGAAACTGGTGTACGCCCATGAGCTGACCGTCCCGGTGGGCGAGACCAAGCTGCCGATCTCCGAGCAGGTCACCGCCGCCCGCAAGGCCCACCCGGAGGGCACGGTCTCCGCGATACGGCCGTCGCCCGAGGCGGACGCGACCACCAGGGTGCTGCTGTCGGGCGTCGCGGGCGTGGACCCGGACCACACCCTCGCGGTGTTCGTCGACCCGTACACCGGCAAGGTGCGCGGCGCGCTCGAACAGTACGGTTCGACGGGCGCGCTGCCGCTGCGCACCTGGATCGACGAACTCCACCGCGACCTCCACCTCGGCGACACCGGACGGCTCTACAGCGAGTTCGCGGCGAGCTGGCTGTGGGTGATCGCGGGCGGCGGCCTGGTGCTGTGGTTCTCCCGGCGGCGGGCGCTGCGCAAGGTGCGCGGCACCAGCGGGCGGCGGCGGACCCTGGGCCTGCACGGCACCGTCGGCGTCTGGGCCGCGGCCGGCTTCGTCTTCCTCTCGGCGACAGGCCTGACCTGGTCCACCTACGCCGGCGCCAACATCGACGAGCTGCGCACCTCCCTGGGCCAGGCCACCCCGTCCGTCTCGGCGGCCGCGAGCGGCGGCGAGCACGCGGGACACGGTACGGCGGCCGGGACCGGCGGTGACGCCGAGCACGGAGTCGGCCTGGACAAGGTGCTGGCGGCCGCCCGCGGCGAAGGGCTCGGCGACCCCGTCGAGATCGTCCCGCCCGCCGACGCGGACAGCGCCTACGTGGTCAGGCAGGTCCAGCGCAGCTGGCCCGAGAAGCAGGACTCCGTCGCCGTGGACCCGAGCACCGGCGAGGTGACCGACGTCCTGCGCTTCGCCGACTACCCGGTCCTCGCCAAACTCACCCGCTGGGGCATCGACCTGCACACCGGCATCCTCTTCGGCCTCGTCAACCAGCTCGCCCTGGCCCTGCTCGCACTCTCCCTGATCCTGCTGATCCTGTGGGGCTACCGCATGTGGTGGCAGCGCGGCCGCGGCTCCTCCTTCGGCCGGCCGATCCCGCGCGGGGCCTGGGCGGAGGTCCCGCCGTACCTCCTCGTCCCGGCGATGGCGGTGATCGCGGTCCTCGGCTACTTCGTGCCGCTGCTCGGGATCCCGCTGGCCGCCTTTCTGGCCGTGGACATCGTGCTCGGTGAGATCGCACACCGAGGCGGGCGGCGATCCCACGGGGGCGGCGCCGGCGTGAAGTAGCGTGGACGGACACGCCGACGCGCGTGTCACCACACGCCTACGCCGGAGGGAGACGGGACCATGGCGCGGGTCCGGCGGGGGCAGGGGGAACTGGAGGGCCAGGTGCTGGGCGCGCTGCGCGAGGCCGGCGGTCCCGTCACCGCCGCCTGGGTGCAGGAGCGGCTCGGCGGCGACCTCGCCCACACCACCGTCGTGACCATCCTGACCCGGCTGCTCGCCAAGGACGTCGTCGCCCGCGAGCGGCAGGGCCGTTCCTTCCTGTGGACGCCGACCGCCGACGTGGCCAGCCTCGCCGCCCTGCGGATGCGCCGTCTCCTCGACGGCGAACGGGACCGCGAGGCGGTGCTCACCAGCTTCGTCACCGCCCTGCCGCCCGGTGACGAGCAGGTGCTGCGGGCCCTGCTGGAGGCCGCCGGGCCGGGCCGGGTGAACACCCGGAACACCACGCCCGCGGACCACGGCGGTACGGAAGACTGACCGCCCATGGGGGTCTTCGTCCTGCTGCCGCTGGTCCTGCCGCCGACCGCGTGACCGGCCCGGCCGTCACCCTGTTCCTGGTCCTGCACGCGGCCACGCCGTGGTGACGGCCGAAGGGCCCCTGGAACCGCGGCGGTTCCAGGGGCCCTTCGGCACCGGTGCTCAGTCTTCGGGAAAGTCCCCGGCCAGCGCCGAGGCGATCCGCAGATGCGGCTCCGCCTCCTCGTGCCGGGCCTGCCGCTGGAGCGTACGGCCCAGCATCAGCCGGGCGTAGTGCTCCACCGGGTCGCGCTCGACGATCTCGCGCAACTCTGCCTCGGCGCGGCGCAGTTGGGCCGAGTGGTAGTAGGCGCGTGCCAGCAGCAGCCGGGGTCCGGTCTGCTCCGGCACCTCCTCGACCAGCCCGGCGAGCACCCGCGCGGCGCCCGCGTAGTCCTTGGCGTCGAAGAACAGCTGGGCCCGGACCCAGCGTTCGGCGGCGGTTCCCTGGTCGTAGTACGTCGTGTCCACGTGACCTCCTTCGCCGCCGACAACGGATCCAGGTGGTTGAATATTCCACCAACTCTCAGGGGGTGGCCGTGCCGGAACGGATCACTGGATCCAGGGCGCCTGGTAGGTGCCGGTGTCGTCGGGGATCGCGGTGAGGTCCTCGCCGGCCCACTCCGCGCTGATCCTGCCGTTCCGTACCTGGAAGACGTCGACGGCGTCCCACCTCAGGGCCCGGTTGCCGGCCGGTATGCCCAGCAGCGGGCCCCTCTGTGTGCCGGTGACGACGGCGCGGACGACGACCTTGTCGCCCTGGGCGACGATGTCCTGCGCGGAGACGTGCAGGTCGGGGATCGAGGTCACCAGTCCCGAGATGAGCCCGGCGACGCTGTCGCGTCCGGCGAAGTCACCGGCGGTGCCGCCGTGCCACTGCACGTCCGGGGTGAAGTAGCGGCCGGCGCGCTCTCCGTGGTGCGCGTCGAGGACGTCCGCGATGAACGCCTGCACCACCCTCTTGTCGGCCGCGACCCGTGCGGACTCGCCGTTGTGGAACTGGGCAGCCACCGCCGACACGGCGGCGGTCTCGGTGGAGGGTTCCGCGTTCGCCGCGGCGCCGGCGATGGTCAGGCCGCCGAGGGCGGCGGTGAGGACTGCGCCCAGGGCGATGCGGTGCCATTCCTTCATGACGTCTCCTCGGTGGCATGGCGAAGACGGCATGCCGAACCAGGTCGTGCGGCTTGCTTTCGTCTCGTGAGTACTTTACTACGCAAGCAAGTACCTGGTGAGTGCGAGGAGCGTCACGGAATATCAGGGAGGGCCGGGACGCTGGGGACTGTCCGGAGGGGGACTCCCGCGGGTGCCGTCAGCAGGGCTTGCGCCACACCCCCAGTTCCAGTTTCTTCTGCATCGACGACAGGCCCAGCCGCCGGGACTCGGCGCAGAAGGCGCTGGTCGGCTCCTTGTACTCCACGTGGAACACCGCCTTGTCCGCCTTGATGAACGGGGTGAGGAGCGCGCACTCGTCGTACTGCGCGCACTCCTCGTCGACCGCGAAGTCGAAGTCGGCGAGCAGTTGCGGGATCTGCGGAAGGTCGTTCTTGAGGCCCACGGACAGGCCGCGTTCATGGGCGATGTCCGCGATCATGCGGTTGTAGCGAAGCTGGTCGGCGGCGGTGAGCGGGAACCCGGTGTCGTTGCCGTAGCCCTCCACCAGGTCGGGCTCGACCGCGTCGAAGCCCTTGTCACGGCACATGTCGAAGCGCCGCTCCATGATCGGCCGCAGTACGGACACCTTGCGGATGTCCAGCCATCGTTCCCCCGCCCAGCCGTTGTTCTTCCCGAGCACCGAGCGGGGGAAGTCGTCCTTGTCGGGCCGGAAGTTCTCCCACGCGCCGACGTTGACGTAACAGATGACCTTCCGGCCGGCCCGGTGCAGCGCGGCCACGTCCCCCTTGGAGTTCTCGAAGCCGTCGATGTCGTAGACAGGTACGTCCACCGTCGGCTTGACCTCTCCGTCCAGCTGCCACTGCCAGGCCAGGCCGGGTTTTGGCTTCCAGACCGCCGCGGCAGGGCCGGCCGTGGGGGAGCCCTTGGACGAGGACGGGTCCGGGGCGGGGGAGCCGGGGTGCGCGGAGCAGCCCGCCAGGAGTGCCGCGGTCAGGGCGACGGGCAGCAGGCTCCGGGCCCGCGGCCGTGCGGGGGTCCTCATCGTTCCGCCTCCGCCCCGGTCAGCGCCGGTGTCAACTGGGCCCAAGGGTTGGGAGGTTCGCCCGTCACCGGGCCGCAGACCGCCGCGCCCCGCTGGTGCGCGGTGCGCACGGCCAGCGGGACCAGGGCCTCGGGCACGCCGTAGACCAGGTGGCACAGCCGCTCCGGCTGCGGCCGGCCGGCCCACGCCGGGCGGGTGAACGCCGAGACGTACGTGGACCAGTGGCCCTCGAAGGTGACGGTCAGATCGGCGAGCCGGAGGTATCCCGGCGCCGGGTGGACGCCCGGGTTGAGCACCACCGTCCCGGCGCCCGCCTTCCGTACGGCGCGCACCAGTCTGCGGCAGGCGGGCAGGGCCTGCGGGGTCGCCGTCACCCGGTCGAGGAAGCAGCCGTCGGCCGCGTACCACTCCTCGTGCCGGCGCATGTCCTCGGTGACCTGGACCTGGCCGCGCATGCCGTAGTCGGTGTCGACGTACCCCAGCAGGAGCGCCCCGGCCGTCCGCAGCGCGTCGGCCGCCGCGGTGAACGCCGGGTCGGGGCGGTCGCCGGGGCCGTTGGCCGGGTTGAGGACCACGCCGTAGGTGCGGTGCGCGGCGGTGATCAGGCGGTGCCAGGCGCCCGGGTCCTCGGCGGGGTGCACGTACAGCGGAATCAGCAGGCTCACCGGGTACCGTCGCTCTCCCACAGCGCGGTGAGCGCGTCGTCCAGGGTGTGGGCGGGGCGCCAGCCCAGGGCCCGCCCGGCGGCGGAGATGTCGGAGCACTGCCACGACACCCGCGCCGAGCGCACCGAGCCGGTCGTGCTCTCCTCGACACGGCCCCGGAAGCCGGCCCGGCCGGCCAGGGCGTGCACCAGCTCGCGCACCGGGACGGCCCGGCCGCCGCCGACGTTGAGAACGGGCGGCAGCGGTCCGGGCGCGGTGGCCGCCAGCACCACCGCACGGGCCACGTCCCGTACGTCCACGAAGTCGCGGTACGCCGACAGGTCCCCGAGCCGCAGCACTGCCGCGGCGTCCGGCCCCGCCTCGCGGAGCAGCGCGGTGATCCGGCCGGGCAGCGAGGCGGCCGGCGCCCCGGGCCCCACCGGGTTGCCCACCCGCAGCACCACCGCGTCCAGGCCCGCCGCGGTCACCGCGACCGTGCCCGCGAGCTTGGTCGCACCGTACGGGCCCACCGGGCTGGTGGGCGCCGACTCGGTCACCAGGACGTCCGGGGTGCCCGGGCCGTACTCGGCGGCCGAACCCAGGTGCACCAGGCGGGCCGCCGGGGCCGCGTCGCGCAGCGCGGCGCACAGCACCGCCGGGCCGCGGGCGTTGAGCTCGGCGAGGGCGACCGCGTCGCCGCCGGTCGCGCCCGCGCAGTTGACCACGGCGTCGGGCGCGACCGCCGCCAGGGTCTTGGCCAGCTGTTCGGGACGGACGGTGGCGAGGTCGACGCGGTGCTCCACGCCGTGCTCCGCACCGGCCGAGCGGCCGCCGCCGAGGACCTGTGCGCCGGGCACGGCCCGCAGCCCCGCGGCGACATGGGTGCCCAGATAGCCGGTGCGGCCCAGGACGAGAATGCGCATGACGAGCTCAGGCTCCCTTGAGCAGAAGCGACTTGCGGGTGGTGAACTCGGCGTTGGCCCGGTCGTAGTCGTCCGGGCGGCCGATGTCCAGCCAGTACCCGTCGAACTCGTAGGCGTGCGGCGGGGTTCCGGCCTGCAGCAGGTCGATCACCAACTCGTCGAAGCCGAGCGGGAGTCCGGGCGTGTAGTCGTCGAGGGTGGCTCGGGACAGCCCGTAGACGCCCATCGAGACGCGGTAGTCCACGCTCGGCTTCTCGGTGAACGCGACGACCTTGCTGTCGTCGGTGGTCAGCACCCCGAAGTCGATGTGGACCTTGCGGGCGTAGGTGGCGATGGTCAGCGGGGCACCGGAGGCTCTGTGCCGGGCGAGGACGTCGGCGTAGTCGAGATCGGTCAGGATGTCGCCGTTCATCACCAGGAACGTCTCGGGCAGCCGGTGGCGCAGGTTGAGCAGCGGGCCCATGGTGCCCAGCGGGCTCTCCTCGGTGGCGTAGTCGACGGTCACACCCCACTGGGAACCGTCGCCGACATAGGCGCGGATGATCTCGCCGAGATGGCCGATGGCGAGGGTGACGCTGGTGAAGCCGGCCGTGGAGAGCTGGCGTAACACGATCTCCAGGATCGCGTGCTGGTCGCCGATGGGGACGAGCGGTTTGGGCAGCGCGGTGGTGTAGGGACGCAGCCGGACGCCCTTGCCTCCGGCCAGGATCACTGCGTGCATGGGGCTCCTCCTTCGTATACGTGCGCAGACGTGCCGGACGAGGTCAGATGTTGTAGATGCCGGTCTTGTAGCGGGCGAGGTTGGCCGGGTCGCGGAAGAACCCGGCGGTCTGCGCGAGGCCCTCCTCCAGGGAGTGCGCGGGCCGCCAGCCGGTGGCCGCCGTGAGCCTGCTCGCGTCGGCGACCAGCCGCATCACCTCCGAGCCCGGCGGCCGGATCCGGGCCTCGTCCGCGCGGACGTCGACGGCGGTGTCCATGACCTTGCCGATCAGCGCGACCAGGTCGCCGACCGAGATCTCCGTGCCGGTACCGGCGTTGAAGGTGCGGCCCACCACCTGGTCGGCGGGCGCGGTGCCGACCGCGAGGAACGCCTGGGCGGTGTCCTTGACGAACAGGAAGTCCCGGGTGGGGCGCAGGTCGCCGAGGGTGATCGTCCTTTCCCCGGCGGCGAGCTGTCCGATGACCGTGGGGATCACCGCGCGCATCGACTGCCGTGGCCCGAACGTGTTGAACGGCCGCAGCGTCACCACCGGGGTGTCGAAGCTGGCGTGGTAGCTGTCCGCGAGCCGGTCCCCGCCGGCCTTCGAAGCGGCGTACGGGGACTGGGTGTTGATCGGGTGGTCCTCGGTGATCGGCACGGTCCGCGCGGTGCCGTACGTCTCGCTGGTCGAGGTGTGCACCAGCCGGGGCGTGCCGAGCGCGCGGACCGCCTCCAGGACGTTCAGGGTGCCGGTGACGTTGGTGTCCACGTAGCTGTGCGGGGCCCGGTAGGAGTACGGGATCGCGATCAGCGCGGCCAGATGGTAGGCGGTGTCGGCGCCTTCGAGCAGGCCGCGGACCGAGCCGGGGTCCCGGACGTCGCCGAGGACGATCTCCACCTGGTCCAGGACGTCCGGGGCGAGGGTCTCCAGCCAGCCGTAGGAGGAGAAGGAGTTGTACTGGGCCATGGCCCGCACCCGGTGCCCCGAGGCGACCAGCGCCTCGGTGAGGTGCGAACCGATGAAACCCTCGGCCCCGGTGACGGCGGCGAGCGGTTGGGAGGTCAACTGCGGTGTCCTTCCAGTCGGTTGTGCGTGGGGGGAGTGACTATCCGTGCGGGGCGGGGCGGCCGAGCAGCGCCAGGGCACAGGCCGCCAGACAGAGCGCGGCGGCGCCGCAGCACAGCGGCAGGGCGAGACCGGCCCCGGGGAGGCGAAGCAGGGTGGCCGCGCCGGCGACGGCGGCGGCGGTGAGACAGAGCCCGGCCGACGGCCAGGCCGCGCCGAACGCCTGGAGCAGCAGCGCGGTCCACAGGGTGGCCGCGAGCAGCAGCAGGGCGGCCGGGTCGGCGCCCGTGACCAGGGCGGCGGGCAGCAGCGGCAGCAGGTACAGCAGGAGGCAGAGGGCGAGGATCCCGGCGGAGCGCAGCAGGAACCCGGCCGGGGTGGCGGTCGCGCGCAATGCGGCGACCGACAGCCCGCGATAGCGGTACAGCAGCCACTCCGCCGGACCCATGCTCACCGTCAGGGCGATCACCGCGTACGGCGCGTGCGGCTCCCGGAGCCCCTCCAGGAGCACCAGCACCCCGGCCGACAGACCGAACAGGCCGTAGGGCAGCGACCACAGCACCCTGGGCCGGCCCGCCGCGGCGGCGGCCGGCACGGCGAGGGTGCGCCACAGGACCCAGCCGGTGACGCCGAGCGTGGCGGTCAGGGCCAGCAGCGGCAGCCCCGCCCGCAGCACGCGGCCCGGCTCCCACCAGGGCAGCACGGCCGCACCCGCGATCAGCGGGCTGAGCGCGGCCAGCAGCAGCCGCTCCCTGGCCAGTACCAGGAGCACGCCCGCCGCGGCCAGGTAGCCCGACTGGGCCGCCGCGGCCAGGACGACCGGTCCGCCCCCGGCGGCCACGGCGGCCGCCCCCGTGGCCAGCACCGCCCCGACCGGAGCGCCGCGCAGGAGGGTACGGCCGGCCTCGCGCCGTCCGCTCACCATCCGCAGGTGGGCGCGGTGGCCCAGGGCCTGCCCCCACGCCCAGGACACCAGCCCCGCCACGATCAGGGCCGGGGCCTGCCCGCCCGCGTTCCACAGCGGCGCGGTCAGCAGATAGGCCAGTCCGGGCAGCGCGAACAGCACCCCGCGCAGCAGGCAGCGCACGGTGTCCGGGCGCCACGGGTCGGCCGCGGGCGCGGGTTCCGGGAAGGTCCTGGGCACGCGCTCGTAGAGCGCGGAGGCGAGCGAGAACAGGTTCGGGTGGCCGTACCGCTCGTTGATCACGGCGGCCGACAGCCCCTCCGACTCCAGCAGGGCGGCCACCTCGTAGGCGTGGACGGCGGGGCCGATGCGGTCGGCGAGTTCGGCGGCGAGCTCGCTGACCGCGTCCTCGTCCGGGCCGCGCCGGGGCAGCCGGATGGTCAGCGTGGTGTCGTCCAGGGCCCAGCGCGGCCGGCGGCGGCGCGGCGGCCGGGGCTCGGCCAGGCGCAGGGCCAGCGTCTCCTGTTCGGAGCCGCCGGGTTCCAGGGACATCGGTCCGCTCACCGGGCCACGCTCCCGGAGACGGACGCGGCCGGCGGCTCGGCCGGGACTGGCGCTGCCGCCGCCGACTCCCTTGCCCGGTCGGGCAGTTCGAGGTAGATGGCCCGGAAGGTGTCGATGGTCTGCCGGAGCGTGAACTGCTCGATCACCCGCAGCCGGGCCGCCTCGCCCATCGCCCGGCGGCGCGCCGGATCCGCCAGCAGTTCGAGGGCGGCCGCGGCCATCGCCGCCGGATCCCTGGGGGCGACGACCAGCCCGGTGTCGCCGACCGCCTCCCGGACCCCGCCGACGTCGGTGGAGACGGTGGCCCGCCCGCAGGACATGGCCTCGATCAGGGTGAACGGGAAGCCCTCGCTGATGCTGGAGAGCATCACGACGTTGCCGGCCGCGTAGGCGTCCTTGATGTCGTCGACGCGGCCCTCGAAGGTGACGGCGTCGCCGTGCCCGAGTTCGGCGGCCAGCGCCGCGCAGCGCTCCCGGTAGGCCTCGCCGCCCCGGGGCGTGCCGCCGAACAACCGCAGCCGCGCTTCCGGGAGTTGAGCGCGGACCAGGGCGAAGGCCCGGATCAGGGTCTCCAGGTCCTTGATGGGGTCCACCCGGCCCGCCCAGCTGAGCGTGGGCACCTCCGGCTCCGGTCCGGCCGCCGGGAACGCGGCCGGGTCGACGCCGTTGTACACGGTGCGGATGGACTCCGGGTCGGCGCCGCCCTCCTCCTCCCAGAGCCGGTTGTAGCGGTTGCCGGGGGTGATCAGGGCCGCCTTGCGGTAGGACTCGTGGGCCAGCAGCCGGAAGAAGCCGAGCACGACCGCCTTGACCGGCCAGCGGTAGGGCGCGGTGCGATAGCCGAGGTAGCGTTCTCGCAGGTAGACGCCGTGCTCGGTGAGCAGCAGCGGGACCCCGTGCTGTTCCAGCGCGGCCAGCCCCGGCAGCGCGGCGACGCCCCCGCTCACCGCGTGCGCGACGCCGGTCTCCGGCAGCGGAGCGGTCAGCGGGCGCAGGGCGTGCTCCAGGAGCGCGGTCGCGGTGAGCGCGTCGTGCAGGGTGGGCCGGGCCTCGCGCACGGCGACGCCGGGCCGGTTCCACAGCGAGGTCAGGACGGTGATCGCCGGGTCCGAGCGCAGGAAGGGACTGAGCGTACCGTCCGCCGCGGCGCGGGCCATGGAGTACAGGGCGGCCGGGAAGCCGTTCTCCTCCCGCGGGTCGAGCACCGCGGCGAGGAACCGGCCGTAGGCGTCGGTGAGTTCACGGCGGGCCCGGCCCCGGGGCGCCCGGCCCGCGGGCGGGTCGCCCCACATCGGCACGGACCACACCTGGGAGACGTGCGCGGGCAACTCCCAGACGACGGGCTCGCGTCCGGTGCCGGTGACGGCGACCACGTCGAAGTCCATGTCGGGCATGCCCTGCACCAGTTGGTCGCACCAGACGCTGACACCGCCGTGACTGTGCGGGTAGGTGCCCTCGGTGAGCAGGGTGACGCGCGTAGTGCGGGTGGGCGGCGCGCCGTCGGGAAGGGACATCGGGTGCTCCACGGCCGAGTTGTGGGGGGTGGTCGTGCCGGTTCCGGCCGCCGGCGGGCGGCCGGAACCGCGGATCTGTCGGTGCTTCGGTCGTCGGTGCGGCGGAGCGCTGTTCAGTTGGTGACGGTGGCGGTGACCGGATCGGCCACCCCCGCCGGGACCCGGGTGCCGGGTGCGGGATCCGTGGCCGGGGCGGAGCCGTCGGACGCCGTGACAGCCGGGGTCGCCGTGGTGGCGGGGAGGGTGAGGCTGATCGGGTCGCCCGTCGACGCGGTCCAGCCGGAGACCGCGCCCGCGTACGCCGAGCCGAACGCGGCGCCGCCCACCGTGGTCCCGGTCGGCAGGGTCGCGGTGACCTCCAGGCCGGCCGGTGCCTCGACGGTCACGGCGTCGCCGATGCGGTAGGCGGTGACCTGGCCGGCCTGGAGCGCGGCCTGCCAGTCCGCCCGGCGCTTCAGCTCGGTGCCGATGTCCTTCATCCGCAGGTTCACCACGGGGGTGTTGTCCGCGAACAGGGCCCGGTAGCCGTCGAGTACGCCGTTCAGCACCGGGTAGGCGATGCGGTCCTCGGTCAGGTTCGACTGGTGGATGTAGTGCGGCCGGGGGTCGTTGGACAGCACGTGCCCGAGGTCGATCCGGGTCTCCAGCGGCACGATCTGGCCGGTGTAGCCGGTGCTGGTGTCCAGCGGCGCCGACAGACAGGTGGTGGTGGCCGGGTTGTCCTCGCAGATACCGCTGCCGCCCTGGGCACGGCTGGTGTACAGCCAGTTGTACTCGTCGACCTCCTCGGCGGCCTTGCCCGCGTTGTAGAAGATGTTCATCGGGTAGCGGGGCACGGTCTCGGCCCCGCCGACCTGACGCTGCTGCGGGTCACGGGAGTTGTCGGAGCCGAGCCAGTCGATGCCGTTGGCGGCGAGAGCGGGCGCCAGGTTCGGGTTGTCGTCGGGCTGCTGCGGCAGGATCCGCATCCCGGAGTGCTCGCCGGTCACCAACTCGTCGTTCTCCAGGGGGAGTCCGTTGGTCTCGGCCCAGACACGGTTGTTGGCGATCTCGTCCGAGATGTCGTTCTCGGCGACCCACTGGGTGCTGCCGTCGGCGTTGGTCTCGCACACCCAGGGCACCACGGCGGTGTTCTGCACGCAGCCGAGGAAGGCGTGCGTGTAGGTGTGGTTGATCCAGCGGAAGTCGTTCTTGTCCGCGATCAGCTTGTCGGCGAGCTGGTCGACGCCGTTGTTGTCGTCGCGCTGGTCGACGCTGCCGGAGCCGTTGAAGGCGAGGTCGAAGGTGAAGTTGTTGCTCTGCTCCCAGGCCACCGCGTAGTCGACGTCGGCGGCCGTCATCCGGATCGGGTCGGCCTCGGCGTCGGAGTCGGTGCAGTCGACGTCGCCGGGCGTGCAGTTGAGCTCGCTGTCCCAGCGGTCGTCCTCGGCGAACACGTCGTCCACGTGCACGGCGAAGTAGTTGCGGGAGGCGCCCAGGTGCACCCCGCCGGTCATCCACTCGACGATGCCGCGCGCCAGCAGCCGGAACTGCTCCTGGTACTGGTTGTAGACGAAGGTCACGACGAGCTCGCGCCGGCCGTCGTGCCGGTACTCGCCGACCAGGGAGCCCTTGGTGGACGACCCGGGGATGGTCGCCTCGACGTAGGGGGTGAAGTCGGCGCCGGCCGCCGGCTGCGCGAGGTAGGCATAACTCTCACCGACGGAGGGGTCGTTGTCCTCGAAGGGGACGGTGCCGTCGAGGTAGCCGAAGGGGCCTGCCTCGCCCGCGGCCGTCACGTCGGCCTGGGTGCCGTCGATGCTGCCGGAGTAGCCGGTGCTGCCGACCGGGTACTGGAGACCGGCTTGTGGACGCGCGTAGGTATAGGCATCGACCTGGGGTATCTGGTAAACCTGTTCGTACGCTGTGAGCGCGGCCATCTCGGTCGAACCGGTCGCGAACGGGTTGTCGTTGGGCAGAGCGACGGCCTGGAACTTGGCGCGGGCCCGTCCGTCGACGGTGTCCGCGAGGAATTCCGCGTCGATGACCTGGCGTCCGGACTGCGTCAGGTCGATCTCGGTGAACGGGGTGCCGTCATCGGTCAGTTCGGCCGCGATGGCGGCGGTCGACGGTCCGCCGTCGCTGACCAGCAACACGCGTAGATCGATTCTGGGTGCGTCGTCTGCATGGGCCGCGCCGGCCGGCAGGCCGAGCGCGGCGATGAGCGCACCGACCGTGAGCACGGTCGTGCGTAAGGTCCGCTTCATGCGGTGAAGTCCCCTCCCCGGACGGCGGCGAGCATGGCTCCGTAGAGCGGACGCACCCCTTTGCACCGACGCCGGCTTCCCCCTGAGAGGCCAGTCGTCGACGCATCCGTCGCGTCACATAGTGGTGGCTGTGTGTAGCTTTCGCGGTCGTGTTGCGAAACGTGACGGAAAAAAGCAGGCGACCAACAGGTCTTCTATGGAACCGAGTTGGCAGTTTTTCCGTCCGCGGTGCAGGCCGGGCACTCTACGGGGGCGAGAGCGCCCGGCCCTGGATCGTCGGCTGATCGCGGGCCTTTTCAGGTCATCCCCGACAGGCTGTCAGGCGCACAGGACACGGGTCTCGGGCGTGTAGACCGGGCCGCCGCTCGTGTTCGTGGAGTCGCTGAACTCGGCGTAGTAGTACGAGTAGAAGCCGATGTTGCCGTTGCAGCCGGAGTCGGCGGCCACGCTGAGCGTCAGGGTGACGGTGCGGCTCTGGCCGGGCGGGATGGTGGCGCCGTAGTCGGTGCCGAGGTTGGTGGGCCCGGTGCCGGAGCAGGCGGTGACGGAGCCGTCGGACGCGGCCAGGCTGCATCCGGTGAAGCTGTACTTCAGGTCGGGGCGCTGCGTGGTCAGGTAGGTCGGGTCGATCGTCTGGTACACGAACCAGATGTCGTAGGTCTTGTTGTTGGTGATCGTCATCGACAGGTTCACCGTGCCGCCGGGCGTGGTGGTCGCGGTGTCGGTGGCGAAGGTGAGCTCGGCCGGCGCCGGGTCGGCGCTCGCGCTGGGGGCCAGTCCGAACAGGGCGAGGGCCAGGGCGAGGGCGGCGCCGAGGCCGAAGCGTCTCATCAGTGGTGATCGCATGGCGGGGAGGCTAGGCAGGCCCGTGCGCGGACGCCTCCCCGGGTGAGCGGTCCGGCACACCGAGTGACCTGAAGTGCGTGCGCTGTGAAGATGCCGTAACCGGCATGTGAAGCCGTAATCGACCGGCAAAATACGCAAGTGCCGGGCGATCCGCCCGAGCCGCCCCGCGGATCCCGTAGCGGGGGCCGTTCGGCCATCGCGGGCGGCGGACATTGGCTCGTATCGGATGCACCGACCTCCCCTCCCGTCGCTCCGCCCCCCGAGACTCTCGGCCAACCACCGATTTCCGGCCCCCGCCTGCGAGAGCCCCGCCCGCGCCGGACGGCCATGTCGGCGCCCGGCGGGCCGGGCGCCGGGGGCCCCGCATGATCTGTGCTGCTCGGGGGCATTCGGACACTATGGAAGGCGCGCCTGTGATCGTGCAGCCGCCGGGCGCCGACGGTGGCCGGCGGGTCACCATTCGCGGAGAGTACGTCGGCACCGCGTACCACCTGCTCGACGTCGTGGAGTTCCTGAGTCGCGCGGGGCTGCCCGAGGCCAGTACGACGGTCGACGACCCCGAGCTGATCGAGTGGCGCGGCATCGGGCCGAAAGCCTGGACCGCCACGGGGTGACCGCACCGCACCGGCGGCCTTGTTCGACTCTACGAACTTTCTGTGTGACGGGTACACAACAGTGGGGACTACTGATAGGAAACCTTCCTATCGGAAACTCATCTCAACCCCCCACTGGAGCCCCTGTGCGGAATCCGAACGACACCACCACGACGAACCCCGTCCTGACCTCCCGCCGTGCCGTGCTCGCCCTGCTCGGCGCGTCCGCCGTCGGTGCCGGGGCCGTGCTGCTGCGCCCCGCGCACGCCTCCGCCGCCCAGGCGGCCGCGAGCTGTGTCGGCCTCGACGACCCGGCGAAGAAGGAGATCGCCATGAAGCTGGTGTCGAGCGCGGAGAACTCCTCGCTCGACTGGAAGGCGCAGTACAAGTACATCGAGGACATCGGCGACGGCCGCGGCTACACCGCCGGCATCATCGGTTTCTGCTCCGGCACCGGCGACATGCTCGACCTCGTCCAGCTCTACACCGACCGCAAGCCCGGCAACGTGCTGGCCAAGTACCTGCCGGCGCTGCGCCAGGTCAACGGCACCGACTCGCACAGCGGCCTCGACCCGAACTTCCCCGCCGACTGGCGCAAGGCCGCCCAGGACACCGTCTTCCAGCAGGCCCAGAACGACGAACGCGACCGCGTGTACTTCAACCCGGCCGTGCAGCAGGGCAAGACGGACGGGCTGGGCACGCTGGGGCAGTTCACCTACTACGACGCCATCGTCATGCACGGCGACGGCGACGACGCCACCAGCTTCCGCAACATACGCAAGCGCGCCCTCGGCCACGCCAAGCCCCCGGCCCAGGGCGGCAACGAGACGACGTACCTCAACGCCTTCCTCGACGCCCGGGTCTGGGCCATGAAGCAGGAGGAGGCCCACAGCGACACCACCCGGGTCGACACCGAGCAGCGGGTCTTCCTCAACAAGGGCAACCTGTGCCTGAACACCCCGCTGGACTGGAAGGTGTACGGCGACAGCTACCACATCGGCTGACACCCCCGGGCTGTCGTACCGCACCCCCATGCGGTACGACAGCCCGGAGGCTCTTCCCCCCTCGCAGTGGTCCTACGGCTTGATGCCCACCCCGGTCCACAGGCTGACCTCCGCGTCGGTGGCGGTCGGCTCGGTGTCCGGGCGCCAGTGGTGGCCGACGGACACGCCCGGGTCGAGCAGTTCCAGCCCGTCGAAGAACCTCGCCACGTCCGCCCGCGAGCGGAACTGCACCGGGGTTCCGGCGGTGTTGTAGATGTCGGTGACCTTCTGCCAGGTGTCCGGATCGAAGTCGGGCGTGCAGTGGCTCAGCGCGAGCGCGCTGCCCGAGGGAAGCACGTCGAGCAGCCGGCTGACGATGCCGTACGGGTCCTGCGCGTCCGTCACGAAGTGCATCAGGGCGTTGAGGGACAGGGCCACCGGCCGGTCGAGGTCCAGTATCTCGGCCAGCTCGGGGGCGTCGAGCAGTGTCTGCGGGTCGTTGACGTCCGCCTCGATGTAGGTGGTCCGGCCCTCCGCCGTGCTGCGCATCAGACGCTCGGCGTACTTCAGCACCAGCGGGTCGTTGTCGGCGTACACCACCCGGGCGTCGGGGACCACGGACTGGGCCACCTGGTGCAGGTTCGGCTCGGTGGGGATGCCGGTGCCGATGTCGAGCCACTGCCGGATGCCGTGCTCGCGCGCGAGGACACGGGTGGCCCGGTGCATGAAGGCACGGTTCTCCCGCGCGCACACGAAGATGCCCGGGTAGGCGGACGCCACGCTCTCCGCGGCCTGCTTGTCGACCTCGAAGTGGTCCTTGCCGCCCAGGTAGTAGTCGTACATGCGGGCGGAGTGGGGCCTGCTGGTGTCGATGTCCCGGGCCACGGGCGAGTTGGTCATCCTGAACCTTTCGAAGGGGGAGCGCGGGGGAGGGGTCAGCCTGTGGTCAGGTGGTCGGCGAGGCCCCGTTTGATCCCCGCGACGAACGCGGTGATCTCCTCCGGGGTGTAGATCAGCGCGGGGCCGGCCGGATCCGTCGACTGCCGCAGCGCGATCCGGCCGTCGGCGAGCTGCTTCGTCTGCACGCACTGACCGCCGTTGGGACCGCTCCAGGGCGACTCCCAGCCCTGCTCGCCCAGGTCCGATGCGGGCATGCCGTTGTACACGTCGTGGGCACTGCCGTCGAAGGAGGTGTCGAAGGAGGTGTCGAAGGTGGTCATGAGTACTCCTTGCGCATGCGGTTCAGGAGCGCCCTGCTGTGCGCGTCCGAGGTCAGCAGGGACATGCGGTTGTGCGCCTCCAGGTGGGCGACGACGTCGGAGCGCTGGTCCAGGTACATCGCGCCGGAGAGGACCTCGGTGTAGACGACGTCCGGCAGCTCGGGCTCCGCGAAACGGAAGTACGTGAACGGGGCGCACGCGCCCACATGGGCGCCGGCGGTGAACGGGACGACGTCGACGCTGACGTGGGCCAGCTCCGAGACCTCCAGCAGCCGTTCGATCTGCTCCCGCATCACCTCGGGCCCGCCGACCACCCGGTGCAGGACGGCCTCCTCCATCACCACCCACAGCGTCGGCGCGTCGGAGCGCTCCAGCAGGACCTGCCGGCGCAGCCGCAGGTTCACCCGCCGCTCCAGGTCCTCGTCGCTGTCGTTCGGGAAGCCGCCGCTGAGCACGTGGCGCGCGTACTCCCGGGTCTGCAACAGACCTGTGGCGTAGTGCGGCTCGTACGTGCGCAGGGTCTTCGCGCCGGTCTCCAGGCTCACATAGGCGCTGAACCAGGTGGGCAGCACATCCCGGTACGTGTGCCACCAGCCGGGCTCGTTGGCCCGCTCGGCGAAGGCGACGAACTCGTCCCGCTCCTGCCGGTCGGCGCCGTAGGTCTCGAGGAGCTTCTCCACGTAGAGGGGCTTGAGCGTCACCTCCGCCTTCTCCAGGCGGCGGATGGTCAGGGGGGTGACCCGAAGCGCCCGTGCCGCGTCCTCCAGTGACACGCCCGCGCCCTGGCGCCGCTCCTGGAGCCTGCGGCCCAGGATCATGCGCAGCACGGTGGGCGCACTGGTGCTACCCGCGTTCGAACGGCCTTCGCTCACGCCCTACCTCCTGAGGGACTGTCACCCGGTCGAGTGTGACAGGCACTTGCTGAACCGGCCAGACCGATACCCGCATTCTGAAATTATCAGGGAGCCGGTTGCAGCCTGAACTCGCATGCGCGCATGATTACTTGGGTAAATCGCGGTCTCGATCACGGGAGTTGCCCCGCTCCCCGTGCGACCGTTGCCGCGCTCTGCCCGTTCCGCCTGTTCCGCCCGCTCTCCGCCGTGCCCGCCTTACGGAAGGCAGCCATCGTGTCCCCCCACGTGACCTCCCCCCGCGACCTGTTGGACGTCGTCGCGCCCGACCGGGCGCACTGGCTCGAGCTGCCCTCGCACCGCTCCAGCGTCAGAGTCGCCCGTCGCTCCGTGAGAGCCCGGCTCAGCGAGTGGGGACTCTCCCGGGACCTGTGCGAGGACGCGGTGCTGCTCGTCTCCGAGCTGGCCACCAACGCCGTCATCCACACGTTGAGCGTGCGGATCCTGTGCGGCATGGGACTGGTCGCCGACGGATGCCTGCGGGTCGAGGTCCACGACCACGACTACTCCGGCCGCGGCCTGCCCCGGCGCGAGCCCGGCCCCGACGACGAGGGCGGCCGGGGGCTGCTGCTCGTCGAGCAGCTCTCCGACTCCTGGGGCGTGGACCGGTCGAGGCTCACCAGCGGGCACGCGGTCTGGGCGACGCTGACGGCCTGACGCGGGAGCCCGCCGGGGCGTCGAACGGGTCTTCGGGAAGGCTGAGTTACCGATTTCCTGCGGGTGCGCAGGCCTGCATATGATCTTGGTCGTGACAGTGCAGAACTCTGACAGAACGACGCCTTCTCGTAAGCAGCGACTCCAGGAGAAGCAGCGCCGCCAGCTGGCGGTGGTCGACATGGTGGACAAGGCCGAGGTGAAGGTCCGCAAGGCGGAGGCCGAGCTGGCGGTCGCCGTCGCCGAGGCAGTACAGGTGTTCGGTGATGAGCCTGCCGCCTCCGAGGGGCTCGACATGCCCGTGGAGGCCGTACGCCGTTTCGTCGGCATCGCGGCACAGGAGACCGCCATGGCCGGGGCCGGCGCCGAGGACTGACCCGCCCTGAGGATCCGGGCCCCGCGCCGCCGGTGAGGACTCCCGCCGGCGCGGGGCGGATCAGGGTGAGGCCGCCGCCCGGGGGGCCGCCGTTCGGGTGATTCGCGTACTCCCCTCCCTGGCGTGAAACCAAGGGAATACAGGCCTGACGGCTCATGACGGGCGCTCGCCCAAATCAACGGGACAAGTGGCAGATGGCGCCCTTATCCGGACAAACTGAATCCGCCGGTTCGTGATCAGGAACATCCACGTTCTCCAGGAGATCGCATGGTGGAACAGTCCTCCGAGGTCGTTTCGGAGCCGGATGGACCTGCCGTCGCCCTGACCGGCACCGACCCCAGGGCGGCGGAGACCGAGCAGCGGCTCGCACAGGCACTGGCCGACCTCCTCGACGCCGAGTCCGTCCCGGTCGACGGCCACTTCTTCACCGACCTCGGCGCCAACTCCCTGGTCATGGCCCAGTTCTGCGCGCGAATACGGAAGACCGCCGATCTGCCGTCGCCGTCCATGCGGGACGTCTACCGGCACCCCACCATCCAGAGCCTGGCGGCGGCGCTCGGTGAGGCCGCCCCCGCCGGCCCGGTGCACACCCCGCAGCCGCCCGTGCCGATGCCGGCACCGGACCGGCGCGGGAACCGGTGGACCCATCTGCTCTGCGGAACCGCCCAGTTGCTGCTCTTCCTGGGCTACTCCCTGGTCTCCGGGTTCGTCACCGCCGCCGGATACGAGTGGATCGCCTCCGGCAAGGGGCTGGCCGACATCTACCTGCGGTCGTTGCTCTTCGGAAGCGCCGCGTTCGTGGCGCTGTGCGCGATCCCCGTGCTGGCGAAATGGGTGCTCGTCGGGCGCTGGCGCCCCCGTGAGTTCCCCGTCTGGGGCCTGACGTACCTGCGCTTCTGGCTCGTCAAGGTGCTGCTGCACGCGAACCCGATGGTCTTCCTCACCGGGACCCCGCTGTACGTGCTGTACCTGCGGGCCCTCGGCGCCCGGATCGGCAGGGGCGTCACGATCCTCTCCCACTCCGTTCCCGTCTGCACCGACCTGCTGACGATCGGCACGGGCACGGTGATCCGCAAGGACTCCTTCTTCCTCGGCTACCGGGCGTACGCCGGACACATCCAGACCGGCCGGATCACCCTCGGTGCGGACGCCTTCGTCGGCGAGAAGACCGTCCTGGACATCGACACCTCCCTCGGCCACGGCGCCCAGCTCGGCCACTCCTCGGCCCTGCACCGCGGCCAGGCGGTCCCGGACGACGAGCGCTGGCACGGATCCCCGGCGGAGCCCACCCGGACCGACTACATCCGGGTCGCCCCGGCGAGCTGCGGCACCCTGCGCCGCGCCTGGTTCGGCCTCGGCACCCTGCTCCAGCTGGTCTTCCTGTACATCCCGCTGGCCGTCGGCGGCGTCTACATGCTGTTCACCGAGGTACCGGCGATCGGCAAGCGACTCAACCCGGCCACGGTCGCGCTCGGCTGGTCGCAGCTGGTCCCCGACGCGCTGCTGCTCTCCGGCGTGCTGTTCTTCGGGTTCCTGGTCCTGGGGCTGGCCGCCCTGTGCACCCTGCCGCGCCTGGTGGGCCTCCTGGTCAAGCCCGACAAGGTCTATCCGCTCTACGGATTCCACTACGCGCTGCAACGCACCACGGCCCGCATGACCAACATCAAGTTCTTCGCCTGGCTCTTCGGCGACAGCTCCTACATCGTGGGCTACCTCCGCGGCATCGGATACGACCTGTCGAAGGTGGAGCAGACCGGGTCGAACTTCGGCACCGAAGTGCAGCACGAGACACCGCTGTTGGTCAGTGTCGGCAGCGGGACGATGGTGGCCGACGGCCTCTCCGTCCTCAACGCCGACTTCTCCAGCACCTCCTTCCGGCTGTCCCGGGCCACCATCGGGGCGCACAACTTCCTGGGCAACAACATCGCCTATCCGGCGGGCGCCAGGACCGGGGAGAACTGCCTGCTCGCGACGAAGGTGATGGTTCCCCTCGACGGCGAGATCCGGGAGGGCGTGGGGCTCCTCGGCTCACCGTGCTTCGAGATCCCCCGCTCGGTGGAGCGCGATACCCGGTTCGACCATCTCCGGACTGGCGAAACGTTTCGTCAACGGCTGGCCGCGAAGAACCGCTACAACCTCCGCTCCATGGCGCTCAT
Source organism: Streptomyces sp. NPDC054770 (assembly GCF_053611985.1). Lineage (NCBI taxonomy): Bacteria > Bacillati > Actinomycetota > Actinomycetes > Kitasatosporales > Streptomycetaceae > Streptomyces > Streptomyces sp. NPDC054770. The sequence goes on along the minus strand of NZ_JBSHBL010000032.1, from coordinate 50,001 downwards.
GCTGTTCGTGCGCTGGCTGCACACCTTCGCGCTCACCCTGTTCGGCCTCGCCTCCGTGGACCTGTACGGCGTGCTCGGACATGTGGTGATCGCCGGCTACCTGGCGCTCACCCTCGCCTTCTCCGCCGGGTACTTCATCCTGGTGGAGCGCTGCCTCGGCTCCTTCCGCGCGCTGCGCCCCCGGCTGTGCTCCATCTACGACCCGTACTTCTGGTGGCACGAACGGCTGTGGAAGGTGCCGGACCACTTCCTCAACATCTTCAACGGCACCCCGTTCAAGAGCCTGGTCTGGCGGCTGCTGGGGGTGCGCATCGGCCGCCGGGTGTTCGACGACGGCTGCTACCTGACCGAGCGGACCCTCGGCACCATCGGCGACGACTGCACCCTGAACGCCGGCAGCAAGATCCAGTGCCACTCGCAGGAGGACGGCACCTTCAAGTCCGACGTCACCAGGCTCGGCGCCGGCTGCACGCTGGGCGTCGCCGCCCATGTGCACTACGGCGTGACCATGGGCGACGGCTCCGTGCTGGCGCCCGACTCCTTCCTCATGAAGGGCGAGGAAGTCCCCCCGAACGCCCAGTGGGGCGGCAATCCCGCGGTGGACACACCGGACCGCGACAGCAGCTCCGCCGGCGCCGGCCGGGTCGCGACAGCCGTCGACGCCGCCACGGCGACCGTGAGTTGAGGAAGGCCATTCGATGGGAACGCGCGTGGAGACCGACCGGGAGTTCTGGACCCGGACACTGACCGCAGGCGGTGCCACCTCCGTGCCCCGGTGGGTGCGGGCACCGCTGCCGGGAACGGCCGGGCACGAGACGCCGGTGCCGGACGACGTGACGCGGGCGGTGCGTGAACTGGCCGGGCGGCAGGGCCTGCCGGTCGGCGCGCCGCTGCTCGCCGCCCACCTCAAGGTGCTGGCCGTGCTCTCCGGCGAGCCGGAGGTGGTCACGGGCCACGCCGGCACCGCGGCCGGCGAGCCGCTGCCGTGCCGGGTGCCCGTCCCTCCGGGGAGCTGGGCGGCCCTGCTCACGGCCGCCGGGCACGCCGAGGCGGAGGTGCTGGCGCACCGGGACCACCCGGTGGCGAAGCTGCGCCGCGAACTCGGGCTGACCGAGCCGCCGTACGAGGTCGTCTGGGGCCCTCTCGGAGTCCAGGAGACCCCCGCCGGCGAGAGCGTCCTGGACGTGCGCTGGTCCGACCGGGACGGCCGGCTGACGCTGCACGTGGGATACCGCACCGACGTCCTGGACGCCGAGGCCGCCGCCCGCATCGGCGGCTACCACCTGGCCGCGCTGCGGCTGCTGACGGCGGACCCCGACGCCGACCACAGCCGGCAGAGCCTGCTGTCGGCCGAGGAGCGGCGTGAGCAGCTGGAAGACCTGGCCGGGCCGCACCGCCCGCTGCCGGACGTCCGGGCGCACGAACTCTTCGAACAGCGGGTGCGGGCGCATCCGCGGGCCGTGGCGGCCGTACACGGCGCACGGGAGTGGACGTACGACGAACTCAACCGGCGTGCCAACAGGCTGGCGCGCGCCCTGCTGGCCCGGGGAGTGGGCCGGGAGGACGTGGTCGCCGTCGTCTCCGAGCGCACCCTCGACTGGCTGGCCGCGGTGCTGGCCGTGTTCAAGGCGGGCGGCGTGTACCTGCCGATCGAGCCGCACTTCCCGGCCGGCCGGATCGAGGCCACCCTGTCCCGGGCCGGCTGCCGGCTGGCGCTGACCGAGCCCGGCAGCACGGACAACCTCGACGCCGCGCTGGCCTCCCTGCCGGACGTCGAGAAGCTGCCGTTCGACACGGCGTACGCCGAACCGCACGCCGACGACGACCCCGGGATCCGCGTCGACCCCGGCCAGCTCGCCTACATCTACTTCACCTCCGGCTCCACCGGCGAGCCGAAGGGCGCGATGTGCGAGCACGCGGGCATGCTCAACCACCTCCACGCCAAGATCGACGACCTCGCGATCGGCGAGGGGACCGTGGTGGCGCAGACCGCCCCGCAGTGCTTCGACATCTCCCTGTGGCAGCTCGTCGCCCCGCTGCTGGTGGGCGGGCGGACCCTGCTGGTCGAGCAGGACGTGATCACGGACGTGGCCCGGTTCACCGACACCCTGGAGCGCGGCCGGGTCGGCGTGGCCCAGCTGGTGCCGTCGTACCTGGAGGTCGTGGCCTCCTACCTGGAGCAGCACCCGCGCACCCTGCCCGACCTGCGCTGCGTGTCGGTGACCGGCGAGGCGCTCAAACGGGAGCTGGTCCAGCGCTGGTTCGCGGTCCAGCCGGGCATCGCGCTCCTCAACGCCTACGGGCTCACGGAGACGTCGGACGACACCAACCACGAGCTCCTCCGGGAGGTGCCCGAGCGGGTACTGCTCGGCCGGGCCGTCAACAACGTCCGCGTCCACGTCGTCGACGAGCACCTGTCCCTGGTACCGCTGGGCGCCCCCGGACTGATCGCCTTCTCCGGTGTCTGCGTGGGCCGCGGCTACGTCAACGATCCCGAGCGCACCCGGGAGGCGTACCGCACCGACCCGCACCGGCCCGGTGAACGCCTCTACCTGGGCGGCGACTGGGGGCGCTGGCACCCCGGCGGCAAGCTGGAGTTCCTCGGCCGCCGGGACAGCCAGGTCAAGATCCGCGGGTTCCGGATCGAGATCGGCGAGATCGAGAACTGCCTGCTGCGGGTGGCCGGCGTACGGGACGGCGCGGTGGTCGTCGCCGAGCGGCCCGGCGGCGGCAAGCAGCTCATCGCCTACTACTCCGGCACCCGGCAGCAGCCGCAGGCCCTGCGCGAGGCGCTCGGCGCGGCGCTGCCCGCCTACATGGTGCCGTCCGCCTTCCACCGGCAGGACAGCCTTCCGCTGACCGCCAACGGCAAGATCGACAAGAAGGCCCTGACCCGGCTGGCCGAGACCGCCCCGGCCGGTGTCCGGCACCGCCCGACCGGCGGCACGGACCGGGCGGCGGGGGACGAACTCGGCCCGGCCGAGCGGAGGCTGGCCGCGGCCTGGGCCGAACTGCTCGGCGTGCCCGAGGAACAGATCGGCCGCACCGACCACTTCTTCGACTCCGGCGGCACCTCCCTGACCGCGGTCAAGCTCAGCCTCGCCCTCGACCGCGCGGTGTCCCTGAAGGACATCACCCGCAACCCGGTCCTCGCCGATCTGGCAGCCCTCCTCGACAGCCCGGCCCGGCAGCGCCCGGAGCTGCTGCTGACCCTGGCGGACGGCGACGGCACCTCCGCGTGCGCCCTCGTCTGCTTCCCGTACGCGGGCGGCAACGCGGTCAACTACCAGCCGATGGCGAGCGCCCTGGCGGGCAGCGGCCTCGCGGTCCTCGCCGTGGAGCCGCCCGGCCACAACCTGGCCGCGTCCCCCGAGCCGTTCGCACCCGTCGAGGAGGTGGCCGAACGGGTCGCCGCCGAGATCACGGCACGCGGACTGACCCGGGTCATGCTCTGGGGCCACTCCTCCGGAGCCGCACCGGCCGTCGAGACGGCCAGGAGACTCTGGCAACGGGGCGTACAGGTGGAACGGCTCTTCCTCGGCGCGCAGTTGCTCGGCACCGCCGCCGAACGGCACACCGCCGTCACCGAACTGGCGCACCTGAGCGACGCCGACATCGCGGCACGGCTGACCGCCGACGGCGGCCACACCGAACTCGCCGAACTGAACCCGCGGCACGCCGCCCACATCGCCGCCGCCTACCGGCACGACTGCGTCGCGGCACACCGCTACTTCGCCGCGGCCCTGGAAGCCCCGCCGCCCGGCAAGGTGTCCGCACCGGTCACGGTGGTCGTCGCCGCCGACGACCCGCACACCGCCGGCCACGCCCGCCACCACCGGGACTGGCTGCTCCTGGCCGACCGCGTCGAGCTGCACGAACTCCCCGACGGCGGCCACCACTTCCTGCGCACCCGCCCGGCCGAGGCCGCGCAGGCCGTCCTGACCACCGTCCTCCCCCTCGCCTCCTCCTGACCCGTCACACCCCAGGCGGTCGACCGAAAGGAACCCGAGATGCCGTTCTCATCCCTGGCATCACCGCTCGACGTGGAGCTGCGGCCGGACAAGCCAGCACTCCTGCACGTCGATCCACCCGACGACCCACCGAAGTGGGCGGCCGAGCACCGCGAGGCGCTGCGCGCACAGGTCACCGAGCACGGCGCACTGGTCGTCCGCGGCCTCGGACTCCGCGACCCCGACCAGGCCGGTGCCGTCTTCGGACAGCTGGCCGGGGAACTCCTCACGGAGCGGGAGGCCTTCGCCCCCCGCGAGGCCCACCGGCCCGGTGTGTACGCGTCCACGCCCTGGCCGGCCAACCAGCCCATGTGCATGCACCACGAGCTGAGTTACCCGCTCCAGGTGCCCGGCCTGATGCTGTTCGCCTGCATCACCGCGCCCGAACAGGGCGGGGCGACGGCGGTGGCCGACGCCGAAGAGGTGCTGCGGGCACTGCCCGGCGGGCTCGTCGAACGCTTCGAGCGCGAGGGCTGGATCCTCACCCGCACCTACAACGACGAGATCGGCGCGAGCCTCACCGAGTCCTTCGGCACCGGCGACCACGCCGAGATCGAACGCTACTGCCGGGCCAACGCCATCGACTTCACCTGGCAGCCCGACGGCTCCCTGCGCACCGAGCAGCGCCGCAACGCCGTCGTCCGGCACCCGCTCACGGGCCGGCGCTGCTGGTTCAACCAGATCGCCTTCCTCAACGAGTGGACCCTCGCCCCCGAGGTGCGCGAGTACCTGGTGGACGTCTACGGCGCGGACGGACTGCCGTTCAACACCCGCCACGGCGACGGCACCCCGATCGGCGAGGACGTCGTCCAGCTGATCAACAGCACCTACGAGGCACACACCCGGCGCGAACCCTGGCAGCGCGGCGACCTGCTGCTGGTGGACAACATCCGCACCGCGCACAGCAGAGAGGCGTTCACCGGCGAACGGCAGGTGGTGGTCGGCATGGGCGAACCCGTCCGGCCGGCCGAGGACTGCCCGGCCCTGGAGGCGAGCGAGCGATGACCGACGTACTGTCCTCGGCCGCCCGGGCGGCCGGGCCCGACCGGGCCTCCGTGCCGACCTTCGCGGTGATCACCGGCGCGCAGGTGCAGCGAGCGCTGAGCGGGCGCGAGAAACAGCTCGTGGAGCTGGTCGAGACCGTCTACCGGCTGCACGACGCCGGGGACTCGGTCAACCCGCCGTCGTACTTCCTGCGCTTCGAGGACCGGCCGACCTCGCGGATCATCGCGCTGCCGGCCTCCCTCGGCGGGACGGTCCAGGTGGACGGCCTGAAGTGGGTCTCCAGCTTCCCGGAGAACGTGGGCGCCGGGCTGCCGCGGGCCTCCGCGGTGCTCGTCCTCAACGACCACGACACCGGCTACCCGTTCGCCTGTCTGGAGAGCTCGATCATCAGCGCCACCAGGACCGCGGCCTCCGCGGCACTGGCCGCAGACTGGCTCAGCCGCGGCCGCGGCCGTCCCACCCGGGTCGGGTTCTTCGGCACCGGCCTGATCGCCCGCTACATCCACATGTTCCTGGCCGGCACCGGCTGGGACTTCGACGAGATCGGCGTGCACGACCTGTCCGCAGACAGCGCCGGCGGCTTCCGCGGCTACCTGGAGCAGACCGGCACGGGAGCGCGGATCACCGTCCACGACAGCGCCGAGGACCTGGTCCGCGGCAGCGACCTCGTGGTCTTCGCCACCATCGCGGGCCGGCCCCATGTCACGGACCCGGCCTGGTTCACCCACAACCCGTTGGTCCTGCACGTGTCCCTGCGCGACCTCGCCCCCGAGGTCCTGCTGGGTGCGGCCAACTTCGTCGACGACGTCGACCACTGCCTCAAGGCCGACACGTCACCCCACCTGGTCGAACAGCTCACCGGCAGCCGCGACTTCCTCAACGGAACCCTCGGCGACGTCATGTCCGGACGGGCCGCCCCGCCGCCCGACCGCCCGGTGATCTTCTCGCCCTTCGGACTCGGCGTCCTCGACCTCGCCGTCGGCAAGCACGTCTACGACGAGGTGTCCCGGGCCGGGGACCTCTGTCTCATCGATGACTTCTTCCACGAACTGCGCCGGTACGGCTGAGGCCGTCGTCCTCGGCCCGGCACCAGGAGGCCCGCCGTGCCTGTCATCTCCGCTCCCTACGCCTTCAACGAGGGCGATCTCTACGTCGACCTGGAGTCGATCTGCGGACACCCGCTCTATCTGAAGTGCGAGGCCTTCAACTTCGCCGGATCCATCAAGCTGAAGGCCGCCAACGAGATGGTGGAGAACGCCGAGCGGGACGGAATCCTGAAAGAGGACTCCGTGCTCGTCGAGTCCTCCTCCGGCAATCTCGGCGTCGCACTCAGCATGATCGCCGCGAGCAAGGGCTACCGGTTCCTGTGCGTGACGGACTCCCGTTGCAACCTGTCGACCCGACTCCTGATGGAGGCCCTCGGCAGCGAGGTGCACATCGTGGCCGACCCGGACGAGAACGGCGGGTTCCTGGGCACCCGGATCGAGTACGTCCGCTCGCTGTGCGAGTCGGACGACCGGTACGTCTGGCTCAGCCAGTACACCAACGCGGGCAACTGGACGGCGCACTACCGTACGACCGCCCCGGAGATCGCCCGCCGGTTCCCCGAACTGGACGTCCTGTTCGTCGGCGCGGGCACCACCGGAACCCTCATGGGCTGCGCCCGCTACTTCCGCGAGTGGCACCGGCCGGTGCGGATCGTCGCGGTGGACGCGGCGGGCTCGGTGGCGTTCGGCGGCGAACCGGGCCGCCGGATGATCCCCGGCCTCGGCATGAGCATGCGCCCGCCGCTGCTCGACGAGTCCTTCGTCGACGAGGTGATCCGGGTGGAGGAGCCGGACACCATCCGGATGTGCCACCGCATGGCCCGGCACGGCTTCCTGTTCGGCGGCTCCACCGGGACCGTGGTCAGCGGCGCGACGGACTGGCTGTCCCGGCACGACGCCGGTGACCTCACCGCGGTCGCCATCGCACCGGACCTCGGCGAGCGCTACCTGGACACCATCTACCAGACCAACTGGCTCCAGGACCTGTACGGCGACCAGGTGCTCGCCACCGAGGACGGCGACCGGGTGCCCGACACCGGGGACGAGGCCCAGGTGCCCGACACCAGGGACACCGCACCGTCGAAGCCGCTGCCCCGGGAACCCAAGTCCGCCTCCCGCGCACCGGCCCGCCGGCGCAGCACCTGACGCCGGCACCCGGCACGACACGCCGGAGCGCAGCCCCTCGGAGATGCCAGTGCGGCAGCACCCGGGGGGCCGCGGCGTGCCCGCCGGCCGGACCCCTCAGTAGCGCACGGGCAGGGCCAGCAGCCCCCGGGTGCGCATCGACGGACGCCACCCCAACCGGTCCGCCGGGACGTCGAGTTCGAGACGGGGGAAGCGCTGCAGCAGCGCGCCGAGCGCGATCTCGGCCTCCAGCCGGGCGAGCGGTGCGCCGAGGCAGTAGTGGATGCCGTGCCCGAGGGCCAGGTGCCCGGTGGCGTCGCGGCCGATGTCGAGCCGGTCGGGCTCGGGGAAGCGGCGCGGGTCGCGGTGGGCCGCCGCCAGGGACAGCAGCACCGTCTCGCCCGCCGGGACGGTGACCCCGCCGATGCTGACGTCCTCGGTCGGGAAGCGGCGGATGGCGAGCGGCGCGGGCCCGTCGAAGCGGGCCAGCTCCTCCACGGCCGGCCCGAGCCGGTCCGGGTCCGCGCGCAGCGCGGCCAGTTGGGCGGGGTTCTGGAGCAGCGCCAGAGTGGCGTTGCCGATCAGATGGACGGTGTTCTCGTACCCGGCGAACAGGATGAGGAAGGCCAGCGACATCAACTCGTCCTCGCTGAGCCGGTCCTCCTCGTCCCGTACCGCGATCATCGCGGAGAGCAGGTCGTCGGCGGGCTCGGCACGCTTGCGGGCGAGCAGCCGGGCGAAGAAGGCCAGCAGCGCCCCGACGGCCTCCTTCGCCCGCTCGGGCCGGGCGGGGTCGGGGACGACCAGGGCGTCGGTCCAGGACCGGAAGTCGGGCCGGTCCTCCTCGGCCACGCCCAGCAGTTCGCAGATCACGGCGATGGGCAGCGGCGCCGCGTAGGCGTCGATCAGATCGGCACGGCCGAGGGGTGCCATGGCGTCGAGCAGCGCGTCGGCGGTCCGCCGGACCGGTTCGCGCAGCAGGGCGATCCGGCGGGGCGTGAACGCCCGGGACACCAGGCGCCGGACGCGGGTGTGGTCGGGCGGGTCCATGTTCAGCAGGTTGGCGTCGAGCGCGGGCGGCAGCGCGAGCCCGCGGTAGCCGCCGGGCTTGGCGTTGGCCTTGTCGAGGGAGAGCCGCGGGTCGGCCAGGGCCTGCCGCACGTCCTCGTACCGCGTCACCAGCCAGGCCGGCAGCCCGTCGGTGCCGGCGACCCGGTGCACGGGCCCGGCCTCCCGCAGCCGGGCGTACCCGGCGTACGGGTCGGCGAGCAGCTCCGCGGGGTCAACGGCGGCCGGGGCGGGGGGTGTTGTACTGGCTTCCATGCCCCAACCCTAGACAGCGCGGGCGGGGACGGCGGCCGCTCACCCCGATGCCGGGGTGCCGTCGGGTGCGTCGGCGGAGTGCAGCAGCCGCAGGAACGCCTTGACGCCCGCGATGATCTCCTGGTTGTCGGTGAGGCGGTTGACCGTGGACTCGAACTGCCTGCCCAGCGCCGCGATCCTGCGGTCCGCCTCCTCGGCCCGCTCGTACGAGCCCATGGCCAACGCGTCCACGGTCCGGCGCAGTTCGGCGAGGGCCCGGTACTGTTCCTCCGCCTTCTCCTCCAGGACCCGGGTCCCGGCCTCGGCCCGGTTCAGCCGGGAGTGCAGCTCGACGACGTCGTCCCGCGGATACCTGACGTCCTTCAGGAGGGTGCCAAGCCGCCTGCGGAGCTGGGCGAAGTACGCGCCGGCCGGCCGGAAGAAGGTGCTCAGCAGGAAGAACGCGGCGAACCAGTACCCCGTGAACTCGCCCGTCGCCCAGGTGACCGCGACGACGACCACCGCCGTCAGGACGTGCCCCGCGACCGCCGCCCTGAGCATCGCACGGGCGATGCGCGCCGCCTCGGCGTCCCGGGCCGCCGGGACCTGTATGCCCTTGTCCCGGCTGACCGCGATCTCGGCGAGTACCGCATGCGCCCGGAAGTACAGGTTCCAGGGCAGGGTGAGCAGGAGCAGCAGCCACAGCAGGCTCAGCACACCCGCCCCCACGGCGAACACCACCGCGGGCGGTGCCCCTGCCACATACGCGAAGACCAACGCCGCGGCCGCCGCCACGACGGCCGCCACCCCTCCGAGAAGTCTGCCCATGCCCCCGTCTCCGTCCCCTGTCACACGCCGACACCGCCCATCGTCCCGGCCCCGGCGCGGGGCGGCATGAGTAGCCGTACTCAGGGCAACGGGACGTGGGTACGGGGGCTTACCTCACGTCGACGAAGTCGCCCGCGGCGGAGACGGCCGGGGTGGTGGTCGTCCCGGCGAACGAGTAGCGCCAGTAGCCGTCGGCGCTCGCCTTGTACGTCGCCCTGAGCTTGCCGTGGCTGTCCGTGGTGACGGTCTTGAGGGTGGTGTAGGTGCTGGTCCCCTTCCTGCGGAACTGGAGCCTGACCTTCTGCCCGGTGTAGCCGGCGTACTTGTGGGTGTCCCAGTCGGCGCGGGTGAGGGCGCCGGTGACGGTGAGCGTCCTGCCCTTCCCGACCGGCTCGGGCGTGGCGTTCACGGTGAGCTTGGACAGGCGGCGGACCGTGGGGGAGGACTGCCCGGCCAGGTCGGCGGTGCCGATCTTGCTGACGTCGGCCGGTTCCTGCTGGTTCTGGCCGTTGTAGGCGATCGCCCAGGCCACGGCATGCCAGGTGGCCCCGGCGTCGGCGTCGTGCAGGTCCGAGCGCGGGTAGATGTCCACCTTCCCCGTGCATTTCATGCCGGTGACGACCTTGTCGGACGAGGACTCGGAGGAGGTCACGTCGCAGGAGGCCGGCTGGTCGCCGTAGAGGTCGTTCGCCGGCTTGGTGGCGGAGCCCCGGTACAGGTCGAGACCGACGTAGAAGTCCGGGGCCGAGACGTCCACGTCGGTCGCCGTGAGGGCGAAGCTGTAGGACAGGTGCACGATGGCGTCCGTGCCCACGGACACGGCGGACCTGCCGCCGGCGACCTTCACCTTCGAGAAGGTGACGGCCAGGGCGTAGGGCTGCTTGGCCTTCGCGGTCGCGGCCGTGAGGGCGGTCTGCCCGCCGCTGCCGGCGGATGTGCCGGTGAGCTGCCAGGGCCGGACGGAAGCCGGGGCATCGGCGGCGGTGGCGGCCGGAACGGCGGCACAGGTCAGCGCGGCGGCGCCGCAGGCGACGGCGACGGCCGCGGTGGTGCGTATACGCATGTGTTCTCCGTGGGAGAAGCGCCGGGAGCGACGACGACAAGTCGCCGTCCCGGCGCGAGAGTTCGGCGGGCCGACCGAACCCGGTCGGCGTTGATCTTGACGTTTGACTCAGACACGCCACCCCGGCGAATGGTTGCGCCCGGTTTCCCGGACACGGAATTCGGTTGCCGCGGGCTCCATGAGACCGGTGAGGTGTAGGGATGGACGGCGTCACGGGACAGGTGCGACGGGCAGGGCCCGGACACGGCCGTGCGACCGCACGGCAGCCGGCTCCGTGGCACCGGTCGGCGGTGCTCGCGGCCCTGATGCTGGCCGCCTTCACGTTCAACACCGCCGAGAGCCTCCCGATCGGCCTCCTGGAACTCATCTCCGGAAGCCTTCGGGTGTCCCTGCCGGCGGTCGGTCTCCTGGTCACCGGTTACGGCGTCGCGGTGGCCGTCGCGTCCGTGCCGATCGCGCACGTCGTACGGGCCGTGCCCCGACGGCATGTCCTTACGGCGCTGCTGGCCGCGCTCGTCGTGTCCAGCCTGGTCGCGGCGCTGGCGACCGCCTACTGGACGCTTCTCGTGGCGAGGCTGCTGACCGCGCTCGCCCAGGCGCTCTTCTGGGCCGTGACGGGGCCGGTCGCGGTGGGCCTGTTCGCACCAGGGGTGCGCGGGCGCGTGGTCGGGGCGCTGTCCGTCGCGGGTTCATGCGCCCTCGTCCTCGGTGTTCCCGCCGGGACCTGGCTGGGCCGGCACAGCGACTGGCGGGTGCCGGTCGCCCTACCGGCCGCCTGCGGGCTGATCTCCCTGACGACGATCGCTGCGCTGCTGCCGACCTCGCGGCCGCAGGACGAGCCCGCCGCCTACGCGACCAGGCCCGACGCCCGCCGGTTCGGGACGGTACTGGCGGCCGGGACCCTGTCCGCGACGGGAGCGTTCGCCGGGTACACCTACCTCGTGCGGTTCCTGGGCGAGGTCGGCGGCTTCTCCCCGAGCGCCGTCACCACCCTGCTCGTGGTGTTCGGTGCCGCCTGCCTGGCCGGAGTGAGCATCACCGGGGCGTTCCTGGACCGCTTCCCGTACGCCGCGCTGCCCGCCGCCGTGGGCACGCAGGCGGTGGGCATGCTCGGCCTGTATGCGGCCGGCGGGGATCCGGTGGGGGCGGTGGTGTTCCTGGTCCTCATGGGCGGTGCACTCGGGCCGGTGTTCATGGCCGCCCAGAACGAGATGCTGCACTGCGCACCGGGCCGCACCGACCTCGCACTCGCGGCGAACTCCGGCTCCTACAACGCCGGCATCGCGGCGGGCGCCGCGCTCGGCGGACTGATCCTGTCACTCGCCGGCGTGCGGGACGCCTTCCTCGCCGGCGGACTGCTGACCGCCGGATCCTGCGCGGTCCTGCTCGGTGCCCGACTGCTGCCGGCCGCGACCTCGAAGGTCTGCGATCAACCGCGGGCGCCCGGTCCGCCCTGATCGAGTGCGGCCCGGATCTGATCGAGCCACTCCCTGCCCACCCGGTGCCCGTCCGGGAACTGGTCGTCCCGGTCCCAGCGCCACGTTGTGATCATCGCCAGCACGAGGATCCGGCACGCGCGCAGCAGGTCCTGGTCGGCCCCCGGATAGTGCTCGCCGACTTCTTCGGGCGCATGGGCGAGGTCGAACTCGACGGGCCCGCGGCAGCACGTCTCCAGGTCGATGAACAGCAGCCCGTTCTTCGTGGTGAGCACGTTGCCCGGGTGCGGTTCGCCGTGCAGCAGCTGCTCGCCGCCGCCGCGCCGGCCGATCGCTCGTCCCAGGCCGTGCAAGGTGTCGCCGAGCAGTGCCCGGTCCGCGTCGGCGAGCGCCGGAGTGCGGTCGCGGTCCGCCACGAGTCGCTGAGCCTGTGCGACCCGGTCGGTGAAGTGCGGCGTCGGGACGTCGAGTTCGCGCATGCCGGCATGCAGCCGGTCCAGCGCATGGGCGAAGTCGGCCGGTGGGACCTCTCGACGAGGTGCCTCGGGTGCGTAGTAGGTCCACAGCGTGACCGCGAAGCCGTCACGCTCATGGACGCGTGGCTCCACCCGAGGCTCCAGAGCAGCCACCGGGCACCCGGCTGCGGCGAGCCGCTGGGCAAGCTCGACCTCGAACTGCGCGACCTGATGTGCCACAGGTGCCACCCGGGCCAGGACGTCACAGGGCAGCAGCCGCAGCGTCAGCTTGTTCGAGTCATGGAGAACGATCGCGTCGTCGGCGGTCAGGCCGAGTGACGAGGCGATCGACAGGGCCGCCGCCACCGCACGCCGGACCTCCGACACGTGCATCGTCGCCTGACCCCTCTCCCCGTACCGGTGCAGGCTGCTGCCGGGCCACATCGTACCGCGATGCCGTTTTCGCTGGTCAGCGGTGCTCGGGACCGCGAAGAGGAGATGCCTCGGCGACCGATGGGACCGAATCGCCGACCCGGTCGGGGCCACTCGTCCTCAGGCGTGTGTCAGGTCCAGCAGCACCTTCGAGGCGACCGTGCGGTCGTGGGCGATGTCGAAGGCCGCCTTCGCGTCGGCGAGGGGGAAGGTGTGGGTCACGACGGCGTCGACCGGCAGGGGGCCGGCGAGCAGTTCGATCGCCTCGTCGAACTCGGTGTCGAACCGGAAGGCGCCGCGCAGGTCCAGTTCGCGGGTGACGGTGATGTTCCCGAGCAGCGGAACCTCGCCGGGAGGCAGCAGTCCGAGGAGGACGACCGTGCCGCCCCGGCCGGTCCGCTCCACGCAGGTCCGCAGTCCCGAGGGAGCCCCGGACGCCTCCACCGAGACGTCGAACGAAGCTCCCCAGGCGGGGGCGTCCGGCTCGTCCGCGCGGACGAGCCCGGTGGCGCCGCAGGCCCCCGCGATCCGCAGCGGCGGGTCCATCAGGTCGCTCACCACGACCTCGGCGGCCCCCCGGTGGTGCAGGACGGCGGTGACGAGACAGCCGATCGGTCCCGCGCCGGTGACCAGCACCCGCTTGCCGCGTACGTCGCCTGCCCGTCGTACCGCGTGCAGGGCCACGGACAGCGGCTCGGCAAGTACCGCGCGGCGCGGGTCGAGCCCCGGCGGAAGGGCACGGAGCTGGGCGGCCGGGACCGTGACCTGCTGGGCGAATCCGCCCTGGACGTGCGGCGTGCGGGCGGCACTGCCGAGGTAGCGGCTGTGGGCGCAGACATTGCGCCGGCCGGCACCGCACTCGGCGCAGCGGTCGCACGGGGTGGCCGGGTGGACGGCCACCGGGGTGCCCACGGCCGGACCCTCGGCACCCGGACCGAGGGCCGCCACGTGGCCGACGATCTCGTGGCCCAGCACCATGGGCTCCCGCACGGTGAAGTCACCGACACGGCCGTGGCGGTAGTAGTGCAGGTCGGATCCGCAGATGCCGCCGAAGGCGACGGTGACCGCCACCTCTGTGGGACCGGGCGCGGACGGCGTGAGCTCCTCGACGCGGAGGTCTCCCGCCTTGTGGATGACGCAGGCGTGCATGGTGGAGGTTTCCTTCTGAGGCAGGGGCCGGATCAGAGGACGGAGAGCATGCCGCCGTCCACGTAGAGGATCTGCCCGTTGACGAAGTCGGACGCGGGGGAGGAGAGGAAGACCAGGGCTCCGACGAGGTCCTCGACCCTGCCCCAGCGGCCTGCGGGCGTGCGCCCCCGGACCCAGGCGCTGAAGTCCTCGTCGGCCACCAGGGCGGAGGTCAGTTCCGTGTCGAAGTACCCCGGGCCGATGCCGTTGACCTGGATACCGAGGGGGCCCAGGTCCGCACACATGCCCTTGGTGAGCATCTTCAGACCGCCCTTGGTGGCCGCGTAGGGCGCGATGCCGGGCCGGACCACCTCGCTCTGCAGCGAACAGATGTTCACGATCTTGCCGTGGCCGCGGGAGGCCATGTGCCGTGCGACCTCGCGGCCGACGAGGAAGGCGCTGGTGAGGTTGGTGGCGAGCAGACGGTGCCAGTCCTGGTCGGTGAACTCCAGCAGCGGGGCGCGGTGTTGTGCCCCCGTGTTGTTCACCAGGATGGCGATCGGGCCGGTCTCCTCCTCGACGCGGGCGACGCCGGCGGCCACCGCCGCCGGATCCGTCACGTCGAACGCCGCGGTGTGCACCCGGTCGCCGTGCAGGGCGGCGAACTCGGCGCGGGTCTTCTCCAGCGCCACGGCGTCACGGCCGTTGAGGACGACCGTGCATCCGGCCTCCAGGAGCCCCGCGGCGAGCGCCTTGCCGATGCCGCGGCTGGAGCCGGTCACCAGGGCGGTCCTTCCCGTGATGTCGAACCCGGGGTGGATCATGCGCGCACCCCGCCCGGAACGGCCGCGGTGCCGGGCAGCGGCGTACGTGCGGGGCGGTCCCGGAGGACGTCGAGGATGTTGTCGACGGCCAGGTCCACCATGGCGGCACGGGTGCTGTCCGTGGCCGATCCGATGTGCGGCAGGGTGACCACGTACGGCTCGGTGACCAGCGGGGAGAGTTCCGTGCCCATCGGCTCCCGCTCGAACACGTCGAGGCCCGCGGAGTGCAGTCCGCCCTCCTGGATCGCCTTGAGGAGTGCCTCCTCGTCCACGACCCCGCCGCGTGAGGTGCTGACCAGCGTCGCCGTCGGCTTCATCGCGGCGAGTTCGCGGTGGGAGATCAGGTGCCGCGTCTCCGGCGTGAGCGGGACGTGGAGCGAGACGACGTCGGCCTCGGCCAGCAGTGTCTCCAGGGTCACCGAGGCCGAGAGGAGGTCGTCGGCCGCGTACGGATCGTGGTGGATCACGCGCATGCCGAAGCCCTGCGCCCGGCGGGCCACCGCACGGCCGATCTGCCCGTAGCCGATGAGGCCGAGGGTGGCTCCGTGGATGTCGAGGCCCAGGTAGTCGTGCATCCGGAACTGGTCCCAGGAGCCCTGCGCCAAGCTCGCGGCGGCGGCGCCGAGCCGTCGGCGGGCCGCGAGGATCAGGGCGAAGGTGAGGTCGGCGGTGGTCTCCGCGAGGACCCCCGGGGTGTGGGTGACGACGATGCCCCGCTCCGCGGCGGCGGGCCGGTCCACGTTGTCGAAGCCCATGCTGGCGAGCGCGATCACCCGCAGGGACGGGCCGGCGGCGTCCATGAGCGCGGCGTCCACCGGGTCGTTGCCCAGCGCGAGGACGCCGGTGCTGCCGGGGACGATCGCGGCGAGGTCGTCGGGGCCGGGCTTGGCGGGGCCGTGCCAGGACACCACGTCCGCCGCCCCGGCCAGCCGCCGCAACCCGGAACCGGGCAGTTCGTCCCGGGTGGTGAGCACGCGAATTGTCATCTGTGGCTCCAGTGCCGAAATCGGGCCCGGCCGGCCGGGCAGGAGGTTTCGGCACACGCTAACCATCGTCCTGGCCGGGCACAAATAGCTGTTCGCTGTGACGCTATCGGCAGTTCTTATTCTCGACTCTCATTCGAGACTCTTATTCACGGCTCTTGTCGTCGGAGCGGTCGTGAAAGTCCCTCACCAGCTCCAGGAAGAGATCGTGCACCGCCAGTGCCGGTTCGGACAGCGGCTGGTTGTCGGACGTGACCAGGGAGAGCTTGACCTGGATCACCGGGTCGACGATGCGGCGCGCGCTCAGGGAGCGGACGTCGAGGATGGCGCGGGCGGCGGACCAGGGCAGCACGGTGTCGCCGAGACCGGCGTCCACGGCGTTCACGAGCGTGAGGGCGGACTCGACCTCGCCGACCACGTTCGGCTCCAGCGACGCCTGCTGGAAGGCGGCGTCCACCACCTGCCGGATGGTGTGGATCCGGCTGGGCAGCAGCAGGGGGACGTGCTCCAGCTGCTGCAGGCCGACATCCCCCACCGGTGGCGATCCGGTGCCGTCCTCGGCTCCGATCAGGAACAGGTCCTCCGTGCGCAGGTGCTCGAACTGCACACCGCGCAGCGGGCCCGCCCCGTAGATGAACGCCATGTCCATCCGGCCCGTCATGATCGCCTCGCTGATCACGCCGCCGAAGTTCTCGTTGACGTGCAGCAGGATGTCGGGGTAGCGCTCCCGGACGCTCTTGAGCAGGGGCAGCGCGAGCGCCGCACCGAGGCTGTACGGGGCCAGGCCCACCGAGACGCTGCCGGCCGGGGCACGGCCCGAGACCCGGACCGCCGCATGGGCGAGGTCGACCTGCCGCAGGATCAGCTGGGCATGGCGGTACAGGGCCCGGCCCGCTTCGGTCGGCGCGACCCCGCGTTTGCTGCGGATCAGCAACTGCTGGCCGAACTGCGCCTCCAGGGAGGAGAGCTGCTGACTCAGCGCGGGCTGGGCGATGTGCAGGATGTCGGCCGCGCGCGTGATGCTCCCCGCATCGATGATCTTGATGAACGAGTAGAGCCGTCTGGTGTCCATGGGGGGAGCCTTCCGGTCGAGCGGAGTCACATCGTAGGAAGTCACCGGGGTGGAGCACAGGCTCCGGAGGGTCTGGATGTGGGCTGAGTCATACTGATCCGCGATAACGCCAAACCGAACGGGTATTGGCGGTCCGGTGAGTGCTCGATTAAGTTGAGCGAAACATCGCCCGTGGATCTGCTCGAAGACGAGCGTCCGACAGCCCGCGAGTTCGTCGGTGCATCGGTTCGTCCAGGAATTATCCCACCGCTTCGCATTCGCGGTCTCCGCTCCGGTGAATTCGGATTCCGATGCGGAATGCGTGACCGTGCCCGGCGATTTCATCCCCCTTTTCTCCCGGAGGACGCCTTGACCCACATGGTTGATCTCGTCGCCGATCTCGGCGAGGGATTCGGCGCCTACACGATGGGCGACGACGAAGCCCTCTTGGAGCTGCTCACCTCCGCCAATGTCGCCTGCGGCTTCCACGCCGGCGACCCGCGCATCATGGACGCGACCGTCCGCGGGTGCGTGCGGCGGAACGTGGCCGTCGGCGCCCATCCGAGCTTTCCGGACCTGGCCGGCTTCGGCCGACGCGCCATGGACCTCACGCCGGAGGAGGTACGCACCGACGTGCTGTACCAGGTCGGCGCCCTGCAGGCGTTCGCCACGGCGTACGGCACCCGGGTACGGCACGTCGCTCCGCACGGGCGGCTGGGCAATCTGGTCGCCGTCCGGCCGGACTACGCCAGGGCCGTCGTGGACGCCGTCTCCTCCCTCGACGACTCGCTGATCGTGCTCGCCCAGGACGGCGAGCTGGCCGAAGCGGCCCGGGACCGCGGCCTGCGCGTCGGGATCGTCGGCATCGCCGACCGGGCCTACCGGGACGACGGCACCCTCGTGCCCCGCTCCGAGCCCGGCGCGGTCATCCACGACCCGGACGAGATCGCCCGGCGCACCCTGCGCATGGTGACCGACGGCGTCATCGGCAGCGTCGGGGGGAAAGACCTGCCGGTCGCCTGCGACACCGTGCTCCTGCACGGCGACACCCCCGGCGCCCTCGCGCTGGCCGGCCGCATCCGGGCCGAGCTCCTCACCGCGGGCGTCCGCATCACCGGCCTCGACGAGGTCCTGATCGGCAAAGGCCACTGACATGCGCAGCAACGTCGTGATCACGGACTGCGGTGACTCCGGCCTGATCGCCCGGGCCGTGGGCCTGGACGCCGAGGAGGGCTGGCGGCTCGTCCACGCCCTGGCGGACGCGCTCGACGCCGTACAGCTCCATGGCGTGCTGGGCGTCGTACCCACCTACGACACCCTGCTGGTGGAATTCGACTGCACCGGCACGGACCACGACACGCTGCGCAGCATCCTGTGGCACGAGGCCGCACGGTTCGCCTCGGCGGTCCCCCGCACGAGGGCACCCCGACGCTTCGTCGTACCCGTCGTGTACGGCGGCGAGCACGGCCCCGACCTGCCCGAGGTCTCCGCACAGCTCGGACTGACCGCGAGCGAGGTCGTCGACCTGCACACCGGCTCCGATCTCATGGTGCGCTGCCTCGGCGCCCCCGCCGGTGCGCCGATGATGGACGGCCCGCCCTTCCCCGTACCGGTACCGCGGCTGGCGTCACCCCGCGTCCGGGTCGAGCCCGGCTGCGTGGCGGTCGCCGGCCGCCAGGCCGTGATCTGCCCGATGCCCTCGCCCGGAGGCTGGCCGCTCCTCGGCCGTACCCCCGTGCGCGTCCTCGACCCGTGCGCCGACCCCCTCACCGCGTACCTCCCCGGGGACACCTTCCGGTTCGTCGCGATCACCCCCGACGAGTGGGACGACCACGCCGGCACCCCCCTGGCGGCCTGCCATGGCTGAGACCCTCGTGATCCGTACCCCCGGCCTCACCACCGTGCAGGACCTGGGCCGGGTCGGCCGCTCCCGCTACGGGCTGCCCGCCAACGGGGCCTCGGACCAGCACTCGGCGCGCGTCGCCAACGTGCTGTGCGGCAACGACGACCGGGCACCGCTGCTGGAGATCACCGCTCTGGACTTCGCCTGCACCCCGTCGGCCGACATCCTCGTCGCCGTGACGGGGGCCCCGGCCGACCTCACCGTGGCCGGAGTCCGGCGCCCGCAGTGGGAACCGGTCTCCGTCCGCGCGGGCGACACGATCCGGATCGGCAACATCCGGCACGGGCTCCGCGTCTACCTGGCCGTACTCGGTTCCTTCGAAGCCGACTACCTCCAGGGCAGTTGCGCCCCGGACACCGTCCTCGGCTTCGGCACCGGGCTGGGCACCGGAGACGAACTGGTCCTGCGGACGGCCTGTCCGCCCGTCGCCCACCCGTACTCCGGCATCCCCCTGTTCCGCCTGAACGCGCCCGTCCCGAGGTTCTCCGCCCCGTGGACGATCGACGTCACCGACGGCCCCGACCGGGCCGAGTTCGGCGACACCGCGGCCCGCCTCTTCGCGGCGCCCTTCACCGTCACCCCGCAGAGCAACCACATCGGCCTGCGGCTGCGGGGCGACGTACCCCGGCGCGTCACCACGGGCGAGATCCTCTCCCGCGGCGTACCGATCGGGGCCGTCGAGGTACCGGCAGGGGACGAACTCCTCGTGCTGCACCGCGGCCGCGGCGTCACGGCCGGCTACCCCGTCCTCGCCGTGGTCACCGCCACCGGACTGTCCGCCCTGGGCCAGGTCCGTCCCGGACAGACCGTCCGCTTCCGCCACCGCACGCTGGACCAGGCGATCACCGCCTACCGCACCCAGCGCAACGCCGTCGACGCCCTGCGGACCCGTGTCCACAGCGCGTTCGACGCCCTGCGCCTCCCCGTTCCCGTCTGCAGCTGACCATGATCCCCCAGCTGCTCCTGGCCGCCCCGCACGCAGCCGCTCGCCCCTGCACCCATGCCTGTGCCAGACAGGAGACGCCATGACCACCGTGGCCGCTCAACCCGTCCCCAACACCGTCGACCCGAAAACCGCCCGCAGGATCACCCTCGCCGGATGCGTCGGCATCTTCGCCGAGCTGTACGACAACGGCATCTTCGGCTTCATGGCCGGCACCCTCGCCGCCGTCTTCTTCCCCGGCTCCGACAACGCCGTGCAACTCGTGTTCCTCGGCTACGCCGTCTCCTTCTTCTTCCGCCCGCTCGGCGGCATCATCTGCGGCCACCTCGGCGACCGCATCGGGCGTCAGCGCATGCTGGTCTTCGTCATCATGCTGATCAGCATCGCCACCGCGGCCATCGGCCTGCTGCCGTCCTACGCCAGCATCGGCATCGCGGCACCCGCCCTGCTCATCCTGCTGCGCGTCGCCCAGGGCTTCTCCGTCGGCGGCGAGGCCTCCGGCGCGATGAGCTTCCTCGCCGAGCACGCGCCGGAGGGAAAGCGCGGCCTCTACACCAGCTACGCGCAGATCGCCTCGTTCCTCTCCCTGCTCACCGGCACCCTCATCGCCGCCGCCATGACCAGCGGGCTCGGCGCCGACCGCATGGAGTCCTGGGGCTGGCGCATCCCCTTCCTGCTCGCCGTCCCGCTGGGCATCACGGGCATCTACATCCGCAAGCGCATCACGGACACCCCGAACTTCACCCGCCTTCGTGAGGAGGGCGGCCTGGCCAGGAACCCGCTCAAGGAGGCGTTCTCCTCCGCGGAACACCGCCGCGCCATGCTGCTGGCCCTGTTCATACCGCTGATGAACGGCTCCGGGTACTACGTCCTGTTCAGCTACATGCCCACCTTCATGAACACCGAACTGCACTTCGGCAAGGTCCAGAGCCTCCTCGTCACCGCCTCCAGCCTGGTCGCCATCTGCATCGCCATCCCCTACATGGGCAGGCTCTCCGACCGGGTGGGCCGCAAGAAGGTCATCGCCGGAGCCGCGATCGCCATGGCCGTCGTCGGCATCCCCTGCTACCTGCTGATCGGCACCGGCAACCTGGCCCTCGCCGTCGTCGGCGCCTGCATCATGGCCGTGGTCTTCGCCGGACACACCGGCGTCATCCACATCCTCCTCGTGGAGCTCTTCCCCACCCGCGTGCGCTACTCCGCGTACGGCCTGGGCTACAACGTCTCCTCGGCCCTCTTCGGCGGCACCGCCCCCCTCCTGATGACCTGGCTCATCGCCACCACCGGCAACGTCAACATGCCGGCCTTCTACGCGGTCCTCACCGCCCTCGGCACGCTCGCCGCGGTCTCCGTCGTCAAGGACCGGGCACACCTCCCGCTGCGCGACGCCTGACCGACACCGACACCGACACCGGCACCCGCACCCCCCACCTCCAAGGAGCACACCTTCATGCCCATCTCCGACTACAGGACCGCCCTCGTCACCGGTGCGTCCACCGGAATCGGAGCCGTGGTCGTCGAACGCCTGGCCAAGCGCGGTCTCGAAGTCCACGCCGTCGCCCGCAACGCCGAACGCCTCGGGGCCCTCGCGGACGCCACCGGCTGCATCCCGCACGCCGTCGACATCACCGACACCGAGGCGCTCACCGCCGTACTGCAGGGCCTGGAGATCGACGTCCTCGTCAACAACGCCGGCGTCTCCCGCACCGGCAACATCCTGACCGCCGACGAGTTCGCCGTCGACGAGCAGATCGCCGTGAACATCCAGGCCGTCCTGCACCTGGTACGACTGCTGATGCCCGGCATGGTCGAGCGCGACCGCGGACACATCGTCAACATCAGCTCCATCGCCGGCGTCTACAACTTCGGCGGCAACACGATCTACCACGCCACCAAGGCGGCCGTGCACACGCTCTCCCGCCAGT
This sequence comes from Streptomyces sp. NPDC054770, assembly GCF_053611985.1. Classification (NCBI taxonomy): domain Bacteria; kingdom Bacillati; phylum Actinomycetota; class Actinomycetes; order Kitasatosporales; family Streptomycetaceae; genus Streptomyces; species Streptomyces sp. NPDC054770. The sequence goes on along the minus strand of NZ_JBSHBL010000032.1, from coordinate 28,542 downwards.
TGCGCGTCGACGGCTACGGCCGCCGCGTGCGCGTCACCGAGATCTGCCCCGGCCGGGTCGAGACAGAGATCTTCGGCCGGCTGCTCGGCGACATGGAGGCCGCCCAGCGCGAGTTCTACGACGGCTACGAGTCCCTCAAGCCCGAGGACATCGCCGACGCCATCGAGTTCGCCGTCGACTCCCCGCGGCACGTGAACATCGGCCACGTCGAGATCCTGCCCACCTTCCAGGTCCCCGGCGGCCTGAACTTCGAACGCCGCGAGGGCTGAGAGCCATGTCCCCCACCGACACCGTCGCGGCACGTGTGCGCCGCATCAACCCCTCGCCCAGCACGGCGGCCGCGCAGCGCGTGCGTGAACTCAAGAGCCAAGGGCTCACCATCCTCGACCTCACGGTCGGCGAACCCGACTTCGACACCCCCGCCCACGTCAGGGCGGCGGCGGTCCGGGCGATCGAGGAAGGGGAGACCAAGTACACGCCCGTCAACGGCACACCGCGGCTGCGGGCCGCGATCGCCCACAAGCTCCGCCTGCGCCACGGCCTGGAGTACCCGGACGCACAGCTCACCGTCGGCGGCGGCGCCAAGCAGGTGATCTTCCTCGCCCTGATGGCCACCCTGGACGAGGGCGACGAGGTCGTCGTACCCGCCCCGTACTGGGTGTCGTACCCGGACATGGTCCTCGCCAACGACGGCACCCCCGTCAACGTCCCCTGCTCCGAGGCCGACGGCTTCAAGCTGACGCCGCACCGGCTGCGTTCGGCGCTCACCGACCGCACCCGCTGGGTGATCCTCAACACCCCCGGCAATCCCACCGGCGCCGCCTACACCACGGACGAACTGCGCGCGCTCGCCGACGTCCTCCTCGAGCACCCGCAGGTCCGGGTCCTCACCGACGAGATCTACGACGAGATCTGGTACGCGGACGGGGCGAGCCGGTCCCTGGCCGCGGTCGAACCGCGCCTGGCCGACCGGGTGTTCCTCACCAACGGCGTGTCCAAGACCTACGCGATGACCGGCTGGCGGCTCGGCTACGGGGCAGGCCCCGCCGACCTCGTGACCGCGATCAACACCCTGCAGTCGCAGATCTCCTCCTGCCCGTCCTCCGTCAGCCAGGCGGCCGCCGCCGCGGCGCTCACCGGCCCCCAGCAGTTCGTAGCGGAGACCGTCCGCGTCTACCGGAGCCGGCGCGACACCACGGTCAAACTCGTCAACGACATCCCCCACCTGAGCTGCACCTCCCCGGCCGGCGGCTTCTACCTGCTCGTGAACTGCGCCGACGCCGTCGGACTGCGCACCCCCGACGGTGCGCGGATCGAGAACGACGAGCAGTTCACCCGCTACCTCCTCGACAGCCAACAGGTCGCCGTGATCCACGGAACCGCCTACGGCGCCCCCGGCTACTTCCGGATCTCCTTCGCCACCTCCACGGACGTCCTCACCGAGGCCTGCGCGCGCATCGCCGCGGCCTGCGCCGCCCTGACTCCGGCCGTGTCCGCCTGAAAGGCACTCCATGACTGACCTCAGCACGAAGTTCGAGCGCCCCGACCCCGATCTCGTCAAGCAACTGAGCGCCTTCTCCTCCGCGACCGTCCACGAGGCACAGGGCCGGCTCGGCGCACTCGACTCCACCATCAAGCCCGTCGACCATCGCATGAAGCTGTGCGGTCCGGCCTTCACGGTCGTCTGCGCGCCGCGGGACAACCTGATGCTCCAGACCGCGATCCACTACGCCCGCCCCGGCGACGTCATCGTGGTGTCGGGCGGCGGCTACGCCGAGGCCGGATCCTTCGGGGACGTCCTGGCCAACGCGTGCCAGGCGAAAGGGCTCGGCGGCCTGATCACCGACACCGGTGTCCGTGACACGGAGGACCTGCGGGCGCTCGGCTTCCCGGTGTTCTCCCACAGCGTCTGCATCAAGGGCACCGTCAAGGAGACCGTCGGCCCCCTCTGCGAACCGATCACCATCGGCGGCCAGACGGTCCGCCCCGGAGACGTCGTCAACGCGGACGCCGACGGCGTGGTGGTCGTTAGGCGCGAGGACCTCGCCGAGGCGATCACGGCTTCCCAGCAACGGGTCGACACCGAAGCCGAGTTCATCGCCGCGTACCGGTCGGGCAGCACGGTGGCGGAGATCTGCAACCTGATGCCGCTACTCGCCGCGAAGGGCGTCACGGTCAAGGACTAGGGGCTGTCCGGCAGGTGACCGTGGTCCGCCGACCCGGAACCGTCGGCGACCACGACCACCTCGCCCAAATGCCGCTTGCAATGCACCGGTTGAGTGCCGGGCAGGGGGCGGGCCCGTAGTGCCGGACCCGGTCGGAGCCGGACGGCCGACCTGTCGTCCGCCGGGTCCGCCGGCGTGCTGGGCTCGGCCGGAGCGAAGGCCGGGAGCCGTGCGCCCTCGATGTCGACGTCCGGCACCAGGCGGTCCAGCCACCCGGGCATGCGCCAGGCGCGTCGGCCGAGGAGTGCCATGACGGCGGGCACGACGCCGCACACGCGGCCGGAGGGCCAGGGCAGCCTCGACACCGTGGTTCAGTGGGTGCGTCAACAGGTGCCCATGCGAGACGAGTTCGACCAGCTCCATGACCGCATGCGCCCCGACGACCTCGCCCCCGCATGCTCGCCGCCACGGTGGCGAGCGTCATCGGTGAACAGATGCACCGGTCCGAGCCGGGTGACCTGGAGACCGCCATGGCCTTCATCCGCGCCGCGGCCATGTGCCCACGAATCGGCGAATTGCTCCTGTCCCAACGCTGTACGGGCACCCCGTGTTCGAGATAGCGTCACCTCGCAATCGGGGAATGAAACGATTCAATTCATTCTTGCTCGAGGAAGAGTAGGGAGCGTCATGACGTCGAACAGCACACCGGACAGGGGCCTTTCACGGCGCACGGTTCTGGCCACGGCCGGCACCGTCGGACTCACGGCGGTATCCCTCTCCGCCGGACTCCCCCCGGCCGAGGCGCTCCCCGCCGGGCAGGCCTCCGCTTCCGCCACCGGGGGCCCGTCGCGCCGCCCCGGCGGCTGGCACCGGTACGTCCAGGGCCCGTCCTCCCGCACGGTCCGCCCCGTGCGGATCGTCGCGGTGACCGGTGACGTGCAGAAGGCCGAGGCATTGCTCAAGCCCGGCGGCGCCAGATCCGTCCTGCGGCGTCCGAGCCCCGTGGCGGCGCCGCGCTGGCCCGACGGCACCACGGCCGAGGCCTCGTCGGCGCATGCCGGCAACAACGGCAACGACGGACAGCCGCGCACCTACGACGCCGCCAACGCGATCGACGGCACCCTGGACACCTTCTGGAACGACGACACGCCGGGCGCGTTCCCCGACGTCCTCACCATCACCCTGCCGCAGGCCACGCCCCTGAAGGGCATCACGGTGATCTCCAACAGCGACGGCGTGCCGACCGACTACACCGTCGACGTGTGGCGCGACGGCGACTGGCACACCGCCGCCACGGTCACCGGCAACGACGCGGTCCAGAAGGCCGTTCCGTTCACGGAGGAGGTCAGCACCGATCGCGTGCGCATCACCGTGACGAACGCGCAGGACACCCCGCACGGTTACTTCACGAGGATCAACGAGGTCTGGCCCGCGCCCGTCGACCCGATTCCCGTACCGAGCGTCACCGTCGACTTCGGCAAGGTCGTGGTCGGCTACCCGCAGATCCGCTTCACCTCGGCGTCCGACAACTCCCCGGGCGTACGGCTGGCGTTCTCCGAGACCCGCCAGTTCCTCACCGACCGCTCGGACTTCACCCGCTCCGACCAGGCGGGCGGCGCCGGGCAGGGCACGGACCAGTTCGCGGTGCCCGCGAAGGGCGCCAACTGGACCGACCACAAGGGCTTCCAGGCCGGTGACAAGGTGTTCGCGGACGGACTGCACGGCTTCCGCTACCTCAGGATCAGCCTCGACGCACTGGCCTCGGACAGCCCCGCCGCCCAGCCCTGGGGGACGGTGGAAATTGACTCGATCGCGTTGCAGTTCACCGCGTACCTGGGCACGCCCGGCACCTACCGCGGCTGGTTCCTCTGCTCCGACGACGAGTTGAATCGTTACTGGTACGGCGCCTCGTACACCAACGAACTGGTCACCGACACCTTCCGCCAGGACGACGTCGATCCACGCAACGCGTGGAGCGCCTCGCTGGAGGGGAAGCTGGTGCTTCAGGACGGTGCCAAGCGCGACCGCGACCCGTACGTCGGCGACCTCGCCGTCTCCGCGCGCACCCTCTACCTGACCCACGACGACGCCGCCGAGGCGGCCCGCAACGTCCTGGCCGACCTCGCCGACCACCAGCGCGCCGACGGCTGGATCCCGCCCGCCTCCATCGGCAACTACACCCTGCCTCTCTTCGACTACCCGCTCTACTGGGTCACCTGCAGCTGGGACTACGTCCTGTACACCGGGGACCGCCCCTACGCCACCCGCTACTACCCGACCCTGGTGAAGGTCCTCGACACCTGGTACCCCAGCGTCACCGACGACGCGGGCCTGCTGAGCAAGGGCCTCAACAACACCGGGGGATACGGCGACTACGCCTTCCTGGGCCGTACGGGCCGCGTCACCTACTACAACGCGCTCTACGTCCAGGCCCTCCAGGACGCGGCCCGGCTGGCCCGGCTGCTGGGGCAGGACGCCGACGCCGCGCGCTGGAGCACCAGGGCGGACAAGGTCGCGCAGGCCGTCAACTCGCTGCTGTGGGACGCCGACGCGGGCGCCTACCTGGACTCCGCCACCGGCGCTGTACGGCACGCCCAGGACGGCAACTCCCTGGCCGTGGTCACCGGCATCGCGAGCGCCGACCGTGCCGCATCGGCGCTCGCGCATCTCGACGCGACGACGAAGCGGGCGTACGGGAACGCGTTCATGGACAACGACACCCTCTTCGACCAGGCCTCCCAGCGGGTCTACGCCTTCACCTCCTACCCGGAGATCGAGGCCCGCTTCCTGACCGGCCGGGCCGACTCCGCGCTGGACCAGATCCGCCGCACCTACGGCTGGATGGACGGGAACGACCCCGGCACCACCCACTGGGAAGGCATCGGGCCGGGCGGATCCCTGTACGAGGACGCCTACACCAGCATGGCCCACGGCTGGTCCACCGGTGTCCTGCCGGCTCTGACCCACCACCTGCTCGGTGCCCGGCCGACCTCGCCCGGTTACGCCACCTGGGAGGTGCGCCCGCAACCCGCCGACGTCGACTGGGCGACCGGTCAACTGCCCACGCCACACGGCCCCCTGGGCGTCGAATGGGAGAACGGCGCACGCTCCTTCCGCCTCACCGTCCGCGTGCCCGGGCATACCCGGGGGTCGGTCGCCTTCCCCGGCGACCCGCGCGGCCAACGCGTGCGCACCGGCCGGCGGACACTGTGGGACGGCAGGCGGGCATCGACTCGCGACGTGGCCGTGGCCGACGGCGCGGTCACCGTGTCGGGCCTGGGGCCGGGCGACCACAGCTTCGTGTGCGAGCGGCAAGGCGATTGACCTACTGCCCGGGTCATGGGAAGACCGCATCCCCGAGCGCCTCGGCGGTGGCCGGTCGGCTTCCCCCCTCCAGCTGTGATAATTTCCACCTCGCTGTGCACCATTGCGAGTTCGAGGAGGTGAGACCGATCAACGCTGTGACAGGTCGGGGCTCCCTCCTTCGCATGGCCTAGGGAGCGCCCGCACAAGGCATCCCGAAGGGCTTGGAACGCTGATGCGCTTCACCTCCCAGACGTCGTCCGACGGCGTCACCGAACGGTTCTTCACCCTCGACGAGATCCCCGGCGTGCTCTGGACGCCGGAAGACGCCCGCGGTACTCGCCCCCTGATCCTTCTGGGCCACGGGGGCGGGCAGCACAAGACGGCCCCCGGCAACGTGTCCCGCGCGCGTCGCTACGCCGTCGGGGGCTTCGCGGTCGTGGCGATCGACGCGCCCAACCACGGGGATCGGCCCAAGGACGAGGATTTCGGCAGGATCGTCGCCGAGATGCGCGCCGGCGTGGCCAACGGTGAAGATCCGGGCATGCTGGTCGCCGGCATGCACAGCCATCTGGCCCCGCAGGCCGTCGCGGACTGGCAGGCGGTCCTGACCGCGGTCCAGCGTCTCGACGAGGTCGGCGTCGGCCCGGTGGGTTACTGCGGGCTTTCGATGGGCTGTGGTCTCGGCATCCCGCTCATCGCCGCGGAGCCCCGGATCCGCGCCGCGGTACTGGGCCTGCTCGGTGTGCAGGGGCTGGCCGAGGACGCCGCGCGGATCACCGTACCGGTGCAGTTCCTGGTCCAGTGGGACGACCAGATGGTGCCGCGGGACCAGAGCCTGGCGTTGTTCGACGCCCTCGCCCCGGCCGAGAAGACGCTGCACGCCAACCCCGGCAAGCACGGCGACGTGCCGTTGTCCGAAGTGGACAGCTCGCGAAGGTTCTTCGCCCGGCACCTGAGCTGACGCGGCATCACCATCAGACGCACCGGCCGGAGGCCGCCACACTCCGGTCCCGTACCGGGATCAGCGTTCCGTCCACGATCCACAACCGGTCCGCCGCATCGCCCGGACGGCCGGCGAGCTCGATCGCGAGCAGCGGACCCAGACGCTGGATGACCCGGCACGCGGTGGAGTAGGAGACACCGAACGCGGACCACGCTGCCGCAGCGTCAGGTTCGTCCGCCAGTATGCGGCGACCAGCAGAACCCGGTCCTCAAGGGACAGGCTCCGGGATCGTCCCGGAGGCACCTTATCGGCGCCCTCGAGACGCAGCGCGGCGATCACCGTGCGGAATTCACGGGGAGCCAGCTCAGTGAACGGGAGTATCCATGGTGCTTCCGATGCGGTGATCACACGAGGCATCCCGTGATCATCGCATCGGCCAGGTCGATCCTCCCGCCTTGAGACAGCCGGCCGTGGCCCGGACGCCCCTGCGGGGAATGCCGCTGTGCTCTGCCATGCTGCGTCCGTGGCTACTCCTGGCTCCCGCACGAGGACGACCGATGTCTGGGCGCTGCCCGAGGACGAGCAAGGCATCGGGCAGCGCATCAGCGAAGCCCTGCCGCAATCCGGCTGGCTCTGCAGCCACCCCGGTCCGAAGGGCCTTCACCAGGTGCACCTGCATCCCTCCCTCGGAGAGGCCCTGAGCTGCGGTGGCCGGCAGGCGTTTCTGCTCCTGCCCGATGGAGCTCGGGCACCGGAGGACGTCCTCGTGGACAAGGAAGTCGCCCCGAGGGCCGACTTCGGGTACTCGGCCGTCGTGCAGTTCCTTTGCTCACGCCGTCTTCGGGACGGCGAGGGCGAAGTCCTCGAAGCCGGGCGTCTCGCGGTGCGCTGGTTCGAACAGGAAGTCGGGCCCGAGAGCCATCAAGTCCTGACGGAGGAGACGAACCTGGCCTGGAGGGCCCTCCGATCGGCGACCCGGCCAGCCATTGTTGAGAGCGCGCAGGGCCGACGAATCTCCGGGATGCGGATCGGCCTCGCCGCCCATGACCTCGTGACCAGCAGCAGGATGCTGCTGACACGAGGCGGTGTCCAGCGTCTGCATCTGGCGGCGGCGCCCTCCACCGATCGGATGCGGGACAGCCTTTAAGGCTTGTCCCGTATAAGCGCGTGAGCTGGCGCTTTGCCTGACGGTACGGTCGTGGGGTGGAGTCGAGGCGGTTGAACGAGTGCCCGTTGCACGGGACCGGTGCGCGTCCTGACTACCTGGTCGGGCGACGTCTTGTACGAGTACTTGCGTCGTGGCACCTGTACGGTACGGAGCCCCGGTCCAGCCCGCTGGATGTGTGGCTGATCGACAGCGAGGAGGCCACCACCCACGTTTCGACCGGGTCGGACTGGTGCCTGATCGTGGAGGCATCGGTCCCCTTTGAGGGATACGAGACGGCCGAGTCCGGCCGCGTCGAGGTGGCGCCGGCTCATGGCGAGACCCCGTTCGCCGGCCATCTCGGCGAGAGGGTCCTGGCGGTACGCGAAGAAGCGGACCCGGACACCGGCCGACTCGCTCTTGAGATCACCTTCGACTCCGGCCGTGTCCGGTGCGAGACCTGGTCCGGGGATCTCCGCCTGTCCAGCAAGTGATCAGCGCGCCAGCACGGCCGGGACCGTGTGAGGATCTCGCCGTGACGGGTGTGATCACGGCGTCGCAGCCGCCCCGGATCACCCCGTTCATCGGGCTGAGCACGCACTGCTTCGGCACGTTGATGACGCTGCTGCGGCATGAAGGCGCGGACGCGGTCCGCCGGATGCCGCCAAGTCGCCCTCCCGCCGGCGTCAGCCAGACCTGCCCGTCGCACCGTCATCCGGTCCGTACGCGGGCCGGATGCTGCCGTCTGCCCTCCCGGACATCGATATGCCGATCGGTTTCAGAGCCAAGACTCAAGGGGCCAGGGTGAGGTCACCATCGTTGGACTTGGCGAGCGACCGCCCGATGACCATGCGCTGAATCTGGTTCGTGCCTTCGAAGATCTGAGTCAACTTGGCCTCGCGCATGTACCGTTCGACCGGGAACTCGCGCGTGTAGCCGACCCCGCCGAGGACCTGTACCGCATCGGTGGTGACACGCATCGCGTTGTCGGTCGCGACGAGCTTCGCGACCGACGCCTCACGGCTGAACGGCAGTCCCGCGTCCTTCAACCGGGCGGCATGGAGGGTCGCGGCACGCGCTGAAAAGACCGCGGCCTCCATGTCGGCGAGCAGGAACGCGACTCCCTGGTGGTCGATGATGCGTGATCCGAACGTCTTCCGATCGCGTGCATAGGCGATCGCGTGGTCGAGAGCGCCCTGGGCGAGACCGACCGCGACGGCCGCGATACCGAGACGGCCGGAATCCAGGCTCGCGAGAGCGATACGCAGGCCGTCGCCCTCAGCACCGATACGCCGCCCGACCGGGACGCGGACGTCCCGGAGGACCATGGTCGCCGTCGCTGATCCGGTCAGGCCCATCTTCCTTTCGGGCACATCGGCGGTGAGGCCCTCGGTGTCAGCGGGGATCATGAAGCACGAGATGCCCGTGCGGTCTTCCGAGGTGCGGGCCATGACCTTGTAGTAGTCCGCGTGGCCGCCATGGGTCGTCCAGGCTTTCGCACCGTTCAGGACGTAGTGATCGCCGTCCGGACGGGCCCGGGTCCGCAGCGCGGCCGGGTCCGAGCCGGCGTGCGGTTCCGAGAGGCAGTAGGCACCCAGCAGCTCGCCACCGAGCATCGCGGGCAGCCACTCCTGTTTCTGCTCCTCGGTGCCCATCGTCGCCAGGCCGAAGCACGACAGCACGTGCACGGAGACACCTACGCCGACTGAAGCCCACACGGACGCGATCTCTTCGACGACCTGCAGGTACACCTCGTAGGACAGGCCGCTGCCGCCGTACGCCTCGGAGTACGGCAGACCGAGCAGGCCGACGCGTCCGAGGAGCCTGAAGACGTCACGAGGGAATGCCTCGTTCGCCTCATCGGCATCCACTCGCGACGCGAGTTCATCGGCCGCCAGCTTCCGGACCAGCCTGATGAGGTCAAGGGACTCGTCGTTCGGTAACAGACGACGCGCGCTCATGGCACCTTCCAGCTGTCGGGGTGAAACATCGGTCGGAGACATCTGCGGGCCAAGGCACCGCAAGGCGCTCCTTGGACAGACATCGAAACGCCCGGAGGAGGCCGGCCGCCGCGTCGGCCTCGGGGCTCGGACGCACAAGGCGCCACCAGGTCTTCTTTCTTGCGCGGTCAGGCAGATCAACCCGGCCGACGAGGAGAGGACCCTCCCCTCGCCGCACGTTCACCCGCTCTCCGCGACCGTGCCACGCGGCACGATGAAAAACCGGCCCGGAGTCCGCATCGTCGGCTTCGCCGCAACGGCCTTCTTCACACGGTGCCGGATCACTTCCATCCGGCGGGCCACCACTTCCGGACCAAGACCCTCCACTACCTGCCGACAACACACCGGACCGGCATACCAGGCCAGTACCGCAAGCAGATGTTCCAGAGCCTCGGTGTCCGGAGGATGTCCACCCCGCCGCGATACAGGCCGGCTCCTGCTCACACATCACCGGCCGAACCACGAACCGTTCAGCCTCGGCCCCCAGCCGTTGCGCTTCGCTGTGACAGGTGGCCTCCCGCTCCCGAAGCAGCCGCAGCACCTCATCGCAGCTCATCCGACCCACCTCTCGCGCCAGCTGATCAATCTGCTTACCGCAACGAGACGGGCATCACGCCGGACACGGGCGACCCCGCCGACCTCACCCAACGGGGAAACGCACCCGAGGTGAAGAACGTCCCGGGTTCCCCGGAGACCGACAAGCTGGATGCGGTCCGGCTGGCCCAGGTCGTTGAACGGGGCGTTTTCCGGGTTTCGTTCGTCCCTTTCTTCGGGGGACGGCCATGGCCTGCTGAGTCCACACCGACGGATTCGCTCTGCCATGGGGAGCCGTGATCGCAGCGGTGGGCGATTACTGCGGCATTTGGCCAGTGCGGTGGTCGGGTCGGTCGAGCGTGCGGCTGCGTGTACATCGCCGTGTCGACGGTGAGGTGCCCAAGGTGCGTGGAACATGATCGTCAAGGTCGTGGATGCTCACACCGACGCCGTTCGGGTGGTTCTGTATGCCGAGCGGTGGCTCAAGGCGCGCTGCACATGCCCGCGGCAACTTGAAGGAGCGGGATCGGGGGACTCCTCAAGGGTTCACTGTCTCGCCAGTGAGCGGCAGGCCGTACAAGGGCCGGCCGATCGGTGAGTCTGCTCGCAGGCGGAGGCCGCATCGTCGGATCGGCCTTTCCTTCGCGGGATGCGCCCGCCGGATGAAGCCCGTTCGTGGCGGGCTGGCAAGACCTCACGATCGTCGGCTTTTGCGCCGGTCGGCGCGAGGTGGCGGCCGGCCCGCGCAGGGTGCGCGGCAGGTGCAGGCGCAGGCCCCGGAAGTGCATAGAGTGCGGCGTGGAGGGAGTCCAGGTCAGGCGTCACAGCCGACCTTTGGACTCCCTCGCTTCATCTCACGCGGGCCAGCAAGCCCTTGGCATCATTCATCCAGTCGGACCGGGAGTTCACACGTGAGGCCTCAGACCACCGACGTGCGCCAGATCGCCGAACCGCGTCGGACGGCCGACCACGGCAGAACCGGCCACCGCGCCCCGACCGCGCCGGCCACCGTGCACGCATCCATCGCGCCCATCCCCGACCAGCACGACCGCCCCGCCCTGCGCGCCGCGCTCGCCGCTGCCGTCGAGGACACCATCATCTACGACCTGGACGGCATCGGCCGCCAGTACGCCGCCCTGTGCGCCGAACTGCCCGGCGTCGCCGTCCGGTTCGCGATGAAGGCCTGCCCGGTGGACGAGGTGCTCGGCCACCTCGCCCGGCTCGGCTCCGGCTTCGACGCGGCGAGCCCGCAGGAGATCGCCCAGGCGCTGCGCACCGGGGTGGCCCCCGGGCTGATCCACTACGGCAACACCGTCAAGTCCGACCGCAACATCGCCGAGGCCTACCGGCTGGGTGTGCGTGACTTCGCCACCGACTGCCTGGAGGACGTCGGCGCGATCGCCGAACACGCCCCCGGCTCGCGGGTGTTCTGCCGGCTCGCGACCACCGGCGAGGGCGCGCTGTGGGGCCTCAGTCGCAAGTTCGGCTGCTCGCCCGAGGACGTCCTGCGGGTGCTCGGCGCCGCCCGGAGCGCCGGGCTGGTGCCCTCCGGCCTGTCGGTGCACGTCGGCTCCCAGCAGATGACCGCCGAGGCCTGGGTCGCGGCGATCGACTCGCTGGCGGCGGTCCTGGAGGCGCTCAGCCGGCGCGGCATCACACCGGACCGGATCAATCTCGGCGGCGGACTGCCCGCCCTCGGCGTCCTCGACCGGCGCGGCCGGCCGCTGGAACCGCCGCTGGACAAGATGTTCGTGGTGATCCGCGAGGGCATGGAACGGCTGCGAACCGTCAACGCCGCCCCGCTTGACTTCCTGCTGGAGCCCGGCCGCCACCTGGTCGCCGACCACGGCGCGATCCGCGCCCACGTCGCCCGGCTCTCTTCCCGCCATCGGCTCGACGGCACCCGCGAGGACTGGCTCTACCTGAGCTGCGGCAAGTTCAACGGCCTGTACGAGATGGACCAGTTGCAGTACCGCCTGGAGTTCCCCACCCATTCCGGCGGGCAGTTCGTCGACGCCAGGGTGGCCGGCCCGACCTGCGACAGCGACGACGCGTACGCTCAGGAGGACGGCCTGGTACGGGTCCCGCGCGCGATCACCTCCGGCGACCCGGTGTGGGTCCACTCCTGCGGCGCGTACGCCGCCGCCTACGCCACTCGGGGGTTCAACGGCTTCGCGCCGCTGCCGTACATCTGCGTCGGAGGCCCGGTTCTGGACGGAGGAGGCGCATGACCGACACCCGGATCCGGCTGTTCCGGGAGGAGGACTGGGACGAGGTGGTCGCGCTGGAGGAACGCGCCTACGCCGCGAGCGGCCTGTCCGAAGGGCGGGAGGCGCTCCGCTCCCGGCACCGCGCCTCGCCCTCGACCTGCTTCGTGCTGGAGCACACGGGCGGCTTCGCAGGCTACCTGCTCGCATTGCCGTACCCGCTGTTCCGCTGCCCGGACCTGAGCCTGGCCGAGGACGGCGCGGTACGGGAGAGCAACCGGGGAAGCAACCTGCACACCCACGACCTGGTGATCGCCGAGCGGGCCCGCGGCCGGGGCCTGGCCCGCCGGATGCAGCGGCATCTGGAGGAGACCGGGCGGGCGGCCCGCTACCGGACCCTCTCGCTGGTCGCCGTGCGCGGCTCCGAGGTGCTTTGGTCCCGGCTGGGCTACCGCGCCCGGCCCGAGATCGGGCTGCCCGCGAGCTACGGCGCCGAGGCGGTCTACATGGCGAAGCCGCTGGAACCCGCTGTCACCGGTTTGGCTGTCGGATCCTCTCCCAGAGCCGAAGTGGGCTGATCTCGAAGGAGCTGACTCCCCTCGCGGTGGGGCCGGCACCGCTACCCACGCTGCTGAGCTCCGTGAAGCTCGACGGCGACCAGCAGGCCTTCGACCAACTCATGGACGGGGAGCCGGAGGAGCAGAGCCGACGCTCGTCAGTACCGCCAGCGGACGGCCTCGATGACGTCCGTATCCGTGTGCCTCGCGAACAGCTCCGCCTCTGCCCGCCGGACAGCGAGCACGGCCTCGTACAACTCGGGACCGAGCGCCTGCCGCAGCAGTGCGGACTTCTCGTACGCGTCGATCGCCTCCGGCAGGCTCGCCGGGAGGCGCTCGGCCGCGCCGAGGGCGGCGGGGTCGCTCTGGGTCTCGGGCGGGAGGGGCAGGCCGGCGTCCAGGCCGGCGAGTCCGGCGGCCAGCACGCCGCCGATCGCCAGGTACGGGTTGGCGGCGGCGTCGAAGCATTTGAGCTCGGCGTTGGCCTGCCCGGCGGCGGTGCCGGTGATCAGGCGCAGCGCCGCCTCACGATTCTCCAGGCCCCAGCAGCGGTAGGCCCCGGCAAAGCGGGAGGGGATCAGCCGCAGGTAGGAGGCGACGCTGGGCGCGCCGAGAGTGAGCAGGGCTGGCAGCTCGGCCAGTACGCCCGCGAGGAACTGCTCGGCGTCGGGGTGCAGTCCGTGGCGGCCGAGGCCGCCGTGCCCAAGGTTCTGGCCGTGTCGCCAGAGGCTGAGGTGCAGGTGGGCGCCGTTGCCGACCGAGCCTTCGGTGAAGACGGGCGCGTACGAGACCCGCAGGCCGTACCGGGCGGAGACGGCCCGGATGGTGTGGCGCACCAGCATCGTGGTGTCGGCCGCCTCGACCGGCCCCTCGGCGGCGACCGAGACCTCGAACTGCCCGGCGGCGTACTCGGGGTGGAGCTGGAGGACGGCCAACCCCTGGGCGGTGAGGGCGCGCAGCACCTCCCGCAGGTACGCGGAGTGCTCGACGAAGCGGGTCATCCCGTACCCCGGCCCGACCGTCGCGGGGACCCCGGCGGCGTCGGCCACCACCCACTCGACCTCGATCCCGGCCCGCACCGAAAGCCCGCGCCGCTCGACGGCCTCGGTGACCTGGCGGGCGAATCGGCGCTGGCAGCCGGGGTGCGGGGTGCCGTCCTGGGCGTAGCGGTCGGCCGGGGCCCAGGCCCAGCCGGGCTGGGCGGCGAGCGGGGTGAGCCGGTCGAGGTCGGGGACGAGCCGCAGGTCGCCCACCGGGCCGGTACTCGAAGGCGCAACGGTGAAGGAGTCGTCCACCAGGGAGACGTCGAAGCAGGGCACGGCGCCGACGCCGTACTCGGCGGCGTGTTCGAGCTGGGCGAGCGGGACGGACTTCACCCGGGTGAGTCCGGCGTTGTCGACCCAGCCGAACACCACCCCGTCGATTCCGTCGGCGGCGAGCTGGGCTTCGGCCGCCCGGGCCTGGGCGGCCCGCTCAGCTCGGGGGTACGTGGTGGCCATGTCGGCCATGCTGGTGTTCGCGGCGGCCGGTTCGCCAGTGGCCGGCGGGGAGTTCACTCGTCCGTGAACGGTCGGAAGCGGCCGGTGGTGGTGCGGCAGCCTCCTTTCACCGATCACCAGTAATAGGTAAATGGGAAAAATACTTCGCTTGGTGGGTGCACCTACTGCAATCCGTAGCGGTCCGCACATGGATAGCACTCGCATGAGTGAAACCCGCCGAGACCGTTTGGTCTCGACGGTCATGACTGGGCTACCGTGATCGAAGAGCGGACGGTTTACCCCATCGACAAGGAATTCAACCCGTCGGGGATTCCGGCACGGGATATCGAGAATTCCGGAAATGGGTGCTTCCGCCTTCCCCGCTGTGCGTGCTCCGGGGTGCGCAGTGCCCTGGGTCCCCCGTCATACATCTGCGTAGAGAAGTTGGAGCATCATGCCGCCCGTCGTTCCGCCGTTTCTGATCGGTCTCATCGTCGCGCCACTGGCCAAGCGTGTCCTCAAGCCGCTGGTGCGCGGTGTCGTCACGACGTCCGTCGGTCTTGTCATGGAGGTGAAGAAAGCGGCCCAGGAGGCCGGAGAGAACATCCACGACCTCGCGGTCGAGGTGGCTGCCGAGATGGTGGCGGCGCAGATCGCCTCCGGTGACGACCCGCGGCCCGCCGCGGGTACAGCCTCGAACGCCGAGAAGGACGAGTCCAGGACTCCGAAGATCCGGGCGACCGCCAGCGCCGCGAAGGCGTAGTGACACCCTGATACCCGGCCGCCCCGCCGCCTGGGCGCGTCTTCCCGCCGACCCCGGAAGACGGGCCCCGCGGCGGTCGGCCGTGGGCCTTTCGGCCGCGCTTCTGCCCCCTTTCGGAATTTCCACCCCGTCGCAGTGATCCGCCGTGCGCAGATTTTCGCCGCGCCCGTTGACGGATTACCCGTGACCTCCGCAAACAGGTGAACGTACGCATGTCATCGCTACTGGGTGCCGCGGCCGGATTCCGCTCCGCGGAATTGGACGTGAGCCCGCGCTCGGTCACTCCGGGCCGCCAGCGCTGGGACGTCAAGCTGGTGCTCGGACGGCCACGGACGGCCGAGATCCTCGCCGCCGCGTTGCGCCGCATTCCCGGGATCACCGAGGCCCGGGCCAACCCGGTCACCGGCGGAGTGCTCGTCCGGCACGATGCACGGCTGCGCGCCACGGACATCGGCCGGATCGTCCGCAGGGCCGTCACCCTGGTCGCGGAGGATCCGACCGGAGCGGGACGCCCGGCACCGGCCCGGCCCGTCGCCGCAGCGACCCCGCGGGCGGACCCCGGCCTGGTCGTGCGACCGGTGCTCGCCGTCGGCGGCGGGGTCGCGGCCGGGATCGCACTGATCAAGGGGTCGGCGCTGAGCAGGCAGCTGGTGGCAGTGGGCGGAGTGGCCGCGCTGACCACGGCTGTCCTCCGCAAAGCCTGGCGCAGAACGGTCGACGCGTCCCAGGAAGCGGCCGAGCCCGGCGTCGAACGCCACCCCCTGGTGGAGATCGTCGGACCGCACCGACGCCGTCTCTACGGGGCCGTCGCCCTGTCCGTCGCCTGCCAGGCCTCGGAGATGGCGCTCGGTACCTTCCTCGGCTGGACCGGACTGGTCCTCATCAAGGGGCAGGCAGCTCCGCTGGTCCACCTCGGCCTGACCACCGCATCCGCCCAACTCCTCGGCCTGGCGGGGCTGATGACCGCCGCCTGTGCCGCCGTGGCGGGCCTCTCGTACGCCTCGAACCTCCAATGGCGCCGGCTCGGCCAGGACATCGAGCACGACTGGCGCAACCGGACGTACGCCCATGTGCAGCACCTCGAACTACGGCACCTGGAAGGCGAGCGGACCACCCGGATCGCCGGCGCGCTCACCGACGACGTCCGTCAGCTGGGCACCTTCTTCGCCGGCTCGGCCAACGACGTGCTGCAACTCGGCACCAGCCTGGCCCTCCTGGTACCGCTGTTCCTGTTGCTGGCGCCGCAGATCGCCTGGATCGCGTTCCTGCCCATCCCGGTCATCGCCTGGCTGTCGTTCCACTACCAGGACAAGGTCGCGGCCGACTACGCCGTCTCCGGCGAGCACCGGGCCAGGCTGCACAGCCAGTTGGTGAACACGCTGGAGGCCGGTGCCACCGTCAAGAGCTTCTGCACCGAGGACTACGAGGCGGAGCGCATCGACCGGCTGAGCGCGGAGGTCCAGGACAGCAGCCGGCACACCGACCGGAGCACGATCCGCCACGCCGAGATCGTCCGGGTCTGCACGACCAGCTCGATGGCCGGAACCCTGCTGATCGGCGGCCGGGCGGTGCTCGACGGCAGCCTGCCGTTCGAGGTGTTCAGCCCGCTGATCGGGCTGCCCCAGATGGTCATGCTGCGGATGAACCGGCTCGGCGGCATCGTCGACCAGTACCAGCGCACGATCACCGCCTACGACCGGGTCCAGCGGCTGTGCGCCCTCCCCGTCGAGACCGACGGCACCGGCGGACCGCTCGACGCCGAGAAGGCGCGCGGGGAGATCGTCCTCGACAAGGTGACCTTCGCCTACCCCGATCGGCCACCGGCGCTGGAGGACCTCTCGCTGACCATCCCCGCCGGGCGGGTCACCGCCCTCGTCGGCGCCACCGGCTCCGGCAAGACCACGATCGCCAAGCTGCTGATGCGATTCCAGAACGCGGACATCGGCAGCGTGCTGCTCGACGGGCGGGACGTGCGCGAGCTGTCGCGGCACGACCTGCGCCACGCGATCGGGTTCGTCGCCCAGGACCCCTTCCTCTTCGACGGCACCGTCGCCGACAACATCCGTTACGGCAGCTTCGGAGCCTCGGACGAGGCCGTGACCGAGGCGGCCATGAAGGCCGAGGCACACACCTTCGTCGCGACGCTGCCGGACGGCTACGACACGGTGATCGGCGAACGCGGTGCCGCGCTCTCCGGCGGCCAGCGACAGCGGATCGCGCTGGCACGCGCGATCCTCAAGGACGCGCCGGTGGTCATCCTCGACGAAGCCACTTCCGCCGTGGACAACGAGACCGAGGCCGCCATCCAGCGCGCGCTCCGCGTCTTCGCGGCCGACCGGACGGTGCTGGTCATCGCCCACCGGCTCTCCACGGTCCGCCACGCCGACCGGATCTACGTCATGGACAAGGGCGGCGTCGTCGCCGAGCAGGGCACCCACGACGAACTCCTCGCCCAGCACGGACTCTACGCATCCCTATGGCAACTCCAGGCCGGCGAACCCGCCGCCTGACCGCAGCAGCCGCCCCCCCGGCCGACCGACGGTGTGACGACACCGCGGTCGGCGCGGTCCTGCGCGCCCCGCCACCACGCCTGCCCACACCCTCGGAGGTCCCCCCATGTCCCGTCGCGATGGTGACGCCCTTCCCCTGACAGCGGCCCAGCGCGAGATCTGGCTGGCCGAGCAGAGTTCCCGGACGCCGATTCCGGGCTATCGCGTCGGCGAGTGCCTGGAGATCCACGGGCCGGTGGACCGGGAGCTGTTCGAGACCGCGCTGCGCCGGGTGGTCGACGAGGTCGACGCACTGCACGTGACCTTCGTCGACGACGGGGATGGCCCGCGCCAGGTCCTCCGGGAGAGCTGGGACTGGGCGCCGGCCCACCTCGACCTCAGCGGGGAGCCCGACCCCCGGGCGGCGGCCGTGGCATGGATGGAGCGGGACCTGCTGCGCCCGCTGGACCTCGCCCGTGACCCGCTGTTCGGCCACGCGCTGATCAAGGCCTCGCCCACGGAGTACCTCTGGTACCTGAACTACCACCACGTGGTGCTGGACGCGATCAGCAGCTCCATGCTCCGGCAGCGGGTCGGCGAGGTGTACTCGGCACTGGCCGAGGACGGCGCCGTGCCGCCCTGCCCGTTCGGCTCGCTGCGGGACCTGGTCGACAGCGACGCCGCCTACCGCGCCTCCACCGACTTCGCCGCCGACCGCGCCTACTGGACCGAGCGCTTCGCCGACCTGCCCGCCCCGACCCGGCTCACCGACACCTCCGCGACCGACCCGCACCGTGCCCTCCGGCTGGCCGAGGAGCGGGAACTGCGCCGCCCGGACGCCCTGCGGGCGGCGGCGGGACGTTCCGGCGTGCGGTGGTCCCGGCTGGTGGTCGCGGCGACGGCGCTCTACGCCCACCGGCTGACCGGAAACCAGGACGTGGTGCTCGCCCTGCCCGTCACCGCCCGTCGGGGCGCCGACCGCGACCTGACGGCGGTGCCGGGCACGACGTCCAACGTGGTGCCGCTGCGGCTGACGGTCCGGCCGGACACGCCGTGGCGCGAACTCGTCGCCCAGGCGGCGCGGGAGGTCGAGACGGCCGTCGCGCACGAGCGCTACCGCAGCGAGGACCTGCTGCGGGACCTCGGCGCCCCCGGCAGCATCGGGACGGCGTTCCCGCTGATCGTCAACATCATGGCCTTCAACTCCAGGCCGAGCTTCGCCGGGCACCCGGCCTCCGTGCACCACTTCGTGTCCGGGTCGACCACCGACCTCGCCGTCTGGGTCTTCGACTACCGGGACGGCAACCCGCCGCTGCTCCGGCTGCACGGCTCGCCGGAGGCGTACGGCCCCGACGACCTCGCCGGCCACCAGCAGCGGCTGCTCGCGCTGCTGGACACCCTCGCGGACTGCGACCAGGACGAGCCGGTGGGCCGGATCGAACTGCTCACCTCACAGGAGCGCCGCGAGCTGGCGCAACTCGGCTCCGGACCGGTGGCGCAGGCCCCGGCCACGAGCCTGCCGGAGCTGTTCCGGGAGCACGTCCTGGCGACTCCGGACCTGGTCGCGCTGGTCTGCGGCGACGTCTCGCTGACGTACGCGGAACTGGACGCGCGGGCCAACCGGCTGGCGCACGCCCTGATCGCCCGGGGAGCGGGCCCGGAGCGGCGGGTGGCGGTGGCCCTGCCGCGCTCGGCGGAGCTGGTGGTGGCGATCCTCGCGGTGCTGAAGACCGGGGCGGCGTACGTGCCGGTCGACCCCGAGTACCCGGCCGCCCGGATCGCGTACCTGCTCGACGACGCCCGGCCGGCCCTGCTGGTCACGGACTCCCGCAGCGAGGGGCGGCTGCCCGAGGGCGGACCCGTCGACAGGTTGGTGCTCGACGACCCGGAGACGGCCGCCCTGGTGACCGACTGCCCGGCGGCCGACCCGATGGTGGCCGTCGACCCGGGCCTCCCGGCGTACGTCATCTACACCTCCGGATCCACCGGACGGCCCAAGGGCGTGCTGCCGACCCACGGCGGCCTGCTCGACCTGCTCACCGACCTCCGGCAGATGCACTTCGCGCCGGTGCTCAAGGAGCGGCAGCGGCTGCGGGTGGCGCTGACCACCTCGGTGTCCTTCGACGCCTCCTGGAACCAGCTGTCCGCCCTGTTCGGGGGCCATGAGCTGCACGTCCTGGAGCACGCGACCTGGACCGACCCCGACGCCTTCGTCGACTACGCGGCGCGCTGCGGACTCGACTACATCGAAGCCACCCCGTCCTACCTCCAAGTGCTGGTCTCCCACGGCCTGCTGAGTGACCCGCAGTGGCGCCCGGCACTGGTCGGGGCGGGCGGCGAGGCCGTCCCGGAGCGGCTGTGGGAGCAGCTGCGGGCGGCGGAGGACGTGTCCTGCCTCAACCTCTACGGACCGTCCGAATGCACCGTCAACTCGGTGGTCGCGCCGCTGGAGTCGAGCCCACGCCCGGTGATCGGCCGACCGGTCACCAACACCCGGCTGTACGTGCTCGACGGTGCCCTGCGGCCGTTGCCGACCGGTGCGGCGGGTGAGCTGTACATCGCGGGCGCGGGACTGGCCCGGGGCTACCTGAACCGGCCGGGACTGACCGCCGGGCGGTTCGTCGCGGACCCGTTCGGGCCGAGCGGTGGGCCCCTCCTGCCCGATGGCGGGCAAGGAGGGAGGATGTACCGCACCGGGGACCTGGTGCGGTGGGACGCGACCGGGAACCTGGAGTTCCTCGGCCGCACCGACGACCAGGTCAAGCTCCGCGGCTTCCGGGTCGAGCTCGGCGAGATCGAGGCCGTTCTCGCCGAGCACCCACAGGTCGCCCGGGCCGCCGTGACGGTGCGCACCGAGGAGGAATCCCGGCTGGTCGCCTACGCGGAGCCCGAGCCCGGCGCCACCGTGACCGGCACCGCCCTGCGCGACCACCTGCGCGACCGACTGCCCCGGCAGCTCGTGCCGGCCGCGTACGTGCTGCTGGACGCGCTGCCGACGACCCCGAACGGCAAGCTCGACCGGCGGGCCCTCCCGGCGCCCGAGCGGCAGTCCGCCGCGCCCGGCCGCGCACCGCGCACCGCGACCGAGCACCTGCTCGTCGGGTTGTTCGCCGAGGTGCTCGGGGTGGCCGAGCCCGGCCTCGACGACAGCTTCTTCGACCTCGGCGGGCACTCCCTGCTGGCCACCCGGCTGGTCGCCAAGGCCCGCTCGATCCTCGGCGTGGAGCTGCGGCTCGGCGACCTGTTCGACGCGCCGACGCCGGCGGAACTGGCGGCGGCCGTGGATGTCGCGGGCCGGGCGCGTCCGGCGCTGGGGCGGCGCGAGCGGCCGGAGACCGTCCCGCTGTCCTTCGCGCAGCGCCGGTTGTGGTTCCTGCACCGCATGGAGGGCCCGAGCGCCACCTACAACATCCCGCTGACCCTACGGCTGTCCGGTGGCCTGGACCGGCGGGCCCTGGAAGCCGCACTGGCGGACGTGGTCGAGCGGCACGAGAGCCTGCGCACCGTCTTCCCGACGGTCGACGACGAGCCCTGCCAGCGGGTGCTGGACCCGGAGGAGGCCCGGCCGCGGCTGCGGGTGACCGAGCTCGGCGAACGAGAACTGCCGGAGCAGCTGGCGCAGGCGGCCCGGTACGGCTTCGACCTCGCCGAGGAACCGCCGCTGCACGCCGAACTCTTCCAACTGGCGGACGAGGAGCACGTACTGCTGCTGGTGGTGCACCACATCGCCGGCGACGGCTGGTCGATGGGGCCGCTCTCACGGGACCTCACGGCCGCCTACGCGGCCCGCGCCGAGGGCGCGAAGCCGGAGTGGTCACCGCTGCCGGTCCAGTACGCCGACTACGCCCTCTGGCAGCGGGAGCTGCTCGGCGACGGCTCGGCCCAGGACAGCCTGCTGAACAGCCAACTAGCTTATTGGCAGGACCAGTTGGCCGATCTACCCGAACAGGTCGAGCTGCCGTTCGACCGGCCCCGGCCGACGACGATGTCCTACCGGGGCGCCCATCTGCCGGTGCGGATCGACGCAGAGCTGCACCAGGGCCTGCGCGCGCTCGCCCGGGACGGCGCGGCCAGCCTCTTCATGGTGCTCCAGGCCGGGCTTGCCGCCCTGCTGGGCAAGCTGGGCGCGGGCACCGACGTACCCGTGGGCACGCCGATCGCCGGACGCACCGACGAGGCCGCGGACGACCTGGTGGGCTTCTTCGTCAACACCCTGGTGCTGCGCACCGACCTCTCCGGCGACCCGTCCTTCACCGAACTGCTGGGCAGGGTGCGGGCCGACGCGCTGGCCGCGTACGCGCACCAGGACGTGCCTTTCGAGCACCTGGTGGAGGCGCTGAACCCGGCCCGGTCGCTGGCGCACCACCCGCTGTTCCAGACCATGCTCGCCCTGCAGAACGCGCCCCTCGGCACGTTCGACCTGCCCCGGCTGCGGGTGGCGACCGACCTCGTCCACACCGGGACCGCCAAGTGCGACCTCACCTTCATCCTGGCCGAACAGCCAGGTGAGGACGGCCTGTCGGGCGTGGTGGAGTACAGCACGGACCTGTTCGACGAGGCCACCGTGACCGGGATCGTCGAGCGGTGGCTGCGGCTGCTGCGCGCCGTCGTCGCCGACCCCGGCCGGCGGATCGGCCAGGTGGACGTGCTGTCCGCCGACGAGCTCCGCGCGCTGCTCCCGGCGCGTACCGACCGGAGCGAGGCGCCGTCGGAGAGCAGCCTGACCGCGCTGTTCGAGCGGCAGGCACGGGCGACCCCGGCCGCCGTCGCCCTCACGGACGGCGAAGCCACCCTGACCTACGGCGAGTTGAACGCCCGCGCGAACCGGCTCGCGCACGCCCTGATCGAGCGCGGGGTGGGCCCGGAGCAGCGAGTGGCGCTGGCCCTGCCGCGCTCGGCGGAGCAGGTCGTGGCGGTGCTCGCCGTGCTGAAGGCGGGCGCCGCCTACCTGCCGGTGGACCCGCAGTACCCGGCCGCCCGGATCGCCTACCTGCTCCAGGACGCCCGGCCCGCGCTCCTCGTGACCACGAGCCGGATCGGCGACCTGCCGGGCGCGGACCCGGTGGACCGCCTGCTGCTGGACACCGCCGACCTGGACGGGCTGCCGGACACGGACCCGGACGTTCCCCTCGACCCGGGTCACGCCGCCTACGTCATCTACACCTCCGGCTCAACCGGCAACCCAAAGGGTGTAGTCGTCTCGCACCGGAACGTGGTGCGGCTGTTCGGCACCACCGAGAAGCTGTTCGGCTTCTCCGCCGACGACGTCTGGACTCTCTTCCACTCCTACGCCTTCGACTTCTCGGTGTGGGAACTGTGGGGCCCGCTGCTGCACGGTGGCCGTCTGGTGGTCGTGGACCACGAGACCAGCCGCTCGCCCGGCCGCTTCCTGGAGCTCCTCGCCCGCGAACGGGTGACCGTGCTCAACCAGACGCCGTCCGCGTTCTACCAGCTGATGCAGGCGGACGCCGAGCACCCGCGTGAACTCGCCCTGCGTACCGTCGTGTTCGGCGGCGAGGCGTTGGAGCACGCCCGGCTGGCGAGCTGGTACGAGCGGCACCCGGACGACGCGCCGCGGCTGGTCAACATGTACGGCATCACCGAGACCACGGTGCACGTCACGTACGCGGCGCTCGACCGGGCCGGAACCACCGCCGGCGACATCGGTGCGGTCATCCCGGACCTGCGGACGTACGTGCTGGACGCCCACCTGCGGCCGGTGGCCCCGGGCGTACCCGGCGAGCTGTACGTCGCGGGTGCCGGCCTGGCGCGCGGCTACCTGAACCGGCCCGGCCTGACCGCCGGGCGCTTCGTGGCCGACCCGTTCGGACCGCCGGGATCGCGGATGTACCGCAGCGGCGACGTGGTGCGTCGCACGGCCTGCGGGTCCCCCCGGCCGGAGGCTGGGGGAGGCAGCCTGCGCTACGTCGGCCGGGCCGACCAGCAGGTGAAGGTGCGCGGCTTCAGGATCGAGCTCGGCGAGATCGAGGCGGCGCTGGCCGCGCACCCCGGTGTCGCCCAAGTCGCCGTACTGGCACGGCAGGACCGGGCCGACGACACCCGGCTGGTCGCGTACCTGGTGCCGGCCGCCGGTACCGCACCGAGTTCGGCCGAACTGCACCAGGCCGACCTGCGCGCGTACCTGCGCGAGCGGTTGCCGGAGTACATGGTGCCGTCGGCGTTCGCCGTGCTGGACGCGCTGCCGCTGACCGCCAACGGCAAGCTGGACCACCGGGCCCTGCCCGCCCCCGACCTCGCCCCGGCGGCAACCGCCCGCGCGCCGCGCACCCCGCAGGAGCAGATCCTCTGCGAGCTGTTCGCCGAGGTCCTGGGCGTGGCGTCGGCCGGCGTCGAGGACGGCTTCTTCGACCTGGGCGGGCACTCGCTGCTCGCCACCCGCCTGGCCGCCCGGATCCGCGCGACGCTCGGCGTGGAAATGCCGCTGCGCACCCTGTTCGAGGCGCCGACCCCGGCCGGCCTGGCCGCCGCGCTGGTGGCGGCCGGACCGGCGCAGACCGCCCTGGTACGGCGCGAACGCCCCGAGGCGATCCCGCTGTCGTTCGCGCAACGGCGGCTGTGGTTCCTGCACCAGCTGGAGGGCGCCAGCGCGAACTACCACATCTCGCTGGCCTGGCGGCTGTCCGGGGATCTGGACCGGCGGGCCCTGGAGGCCGCCGTGGCGGACGTGGTCGAGCGGCACGAGAGCCTGCGCACCGTCTTCCCGGCGGTCGACGGCGTGCCGTACCAGCAGGTGCTGGATGTCGAGGCAGCCCGCCCGCGACTGCTCGTCAACCGGACCACTGAGTCCGAGCTGCCGCATGTCATGGCGGAGGCGAAGGCCCGTCGGTTCGACCTGGCGGTCGATGTGCCCCTGCGTGCCGGTCTGTTCGAGCTGGCGGCGGACGAGCACGTGTTTCAGGTGGTGCTCCACCACATCGCGGGTGACGGCTGGTCGCTGGGCCCGCTCGCACAGGACCTGACCACCGCCTACACGGCGCGCTGCCGCGGCGCCGAGCCGCAGTGGGCGGAACTGCCGGTCCAGTACGCCGACTACACCCTGTGGCAGCACGAGCTGCTCGGCGACGCGGCCGACGGGGACAGCCTGTTCGCCCGCCAGGCGGCCTACTGGACCCGGCAGCTGACCGATCTGCCCGAGCAGCTCCAGCTGCCCGGCGACCGGCCCCGCCCGGCGGTCGCCTCGCACCGGGGCGGTTCCGTGCGTGCCGGACTGGACGCCGAGCTGCACCGCGGGCTGCGCGAGCTCGCCCGCGCCCACGGCACCAGTCTGTTCATGGTGCTCCAGGCCGGCCTTGCGGTGCTCCTGAGCAAGCTCGGCGCGGGCGACGACATCCCGGTCGGCAGCCCGGTCGCGGGCCGGACCGACCAGGCGCAGGACGAGCTGGTCGGCTACTTCGTCAACACCCTGGTGTTCCGGACCGACACCTCGGGCGATCCGACGTTCGCCGAACTGCTGGGCCGGGTCCGGGAGACCGCGCTGGCCGGGTACGCGCACCAGGACCTGCCGTTCGAGTACCTGGTCGAGGCCCTCAACCCGGTCCGGTCGCTGGCGCACCACCCGCTGTTCCAGGTCATGCTGGTGCTGCAGAACGCGCCCCGGGCCGACTTCGCGCCGCCCGGGCTGCGGGTCGGCGACATGCCGTCGACGTCGACCACCGCCAAGCTCGACCTGATCTTCACCATGTCCGAGCGGCACGCGCAGGACGGCACCCCGGAGGGGATCGACGGGTCCGTCGAGTACACCGGCGACCTGTACGACCCGGCCACCGTCGAGACGATGATCGAGCGGTGGGAGCGCCTGCTCCGCGCCGTGGTCGCCGACCCGCGGCGCAGGCTCAGCCGGTTCGGCCTGCTCACCGCCGCGGAGCACGGCGAGTTGACGGCGCTGGGTACCGGCCCGGCGGCCCAGGCCTTCACCGAGAGCCTGCCGGAGCTCTTCCGGGCTCAGGTGCGCGCGACTCCGGACGCCGTCGCGCTGGTGGGGCCGGAAGCGTCGCTGACGTATGCGGAGTTGGACGCGCGGGCGAACCGGCTGGCGCATGCGCTGATCGCGCGGGGCGCGGGGCCGGAACGGCTGGTGGCAGTGGCGCTGCCGAGGTCGGCCGAGCTGGTGGTGGCCATCCTCGCGGTGCTGAAGACCGGCGCCGCGTACCTCCCGGTGGATCCGGAGTACCCGGCCACGCGGATCGCATACATGCTCGACGACGCCCGGCCGGTCCTGATGGTGACCGACTCCCGAACCCGGGGTCGGCTGCCGGACGGCTCGGCCGGGTGGCTGGTCACCGACGACCCCAAGACGGCCGGGCTGGTGGCGGGTTGCCCGGCGACGGACCCCGCGGCGGCCATTGACCCGGCCCATCCGGCCTACGTCATCTACACCTCCGGTTCCACCGGCAGGCCCAAGGGCGTGGTGGCGACGCACGGCGGCCTGTCCAACCTGTTCGCCGACCAGTGTCCGCTGATCTTCCGGACGGGGGAGCGGCTGCGGGTGGGGCTGACCACGTCCGTGTCGTTCGACGCCTCCTGCGACCAGATGTTCGCCCTGTACGCCGGCCACGAGCTGCACGTCCTGGACGAGGCGACCTGGACCGACCCGGACGCCTACCTCGAGTATGCGGCGCGGGCCGGGCTGGACACGGTCGGCGGCACCCCGTCCTACCTGCAAGTCCTTGTCGATCACGGGCTGTTGGACAACCCGCGGTGGCGTCCGTCGTGGATCGGGCTGGGCGGGGAGACCGTTCCGGAGCAACTGTGGGAACGGTTGCGGGCGGCCGACGGGGTGTTCGCCCTGAACTACTACGGGCCGGCCGAGTGCACGGTGGACTCGACCTTCGCACGGCTGGAGTCGAGCCCGCGCCAGGTGATCGGCCGGCCGCTCGGGGGTGTCCGGTTGCACGTGCTCGACGCCGCGTTGCAGCCGGTGCCCGCGGGGGTGCCGGGTGAGCTTTACATCGCCGGTGCCGGGCTGGCGCGCGGTTACCTGAACCGGCCGGGCCTGACCGCGGGACGGTTCGTTGCGGACCCGTTCGGGCCGGCCGGCGCGAGGATGTACCGCACCGGCGACCTGGTGCGGTGGGGATCGGACGGGAACCTGGAGTTCCTCGGCCGCACCGACGACCAGGTCAAGATCCGGGGCTTCCGGATCGAGCTCGGCGAGATCGAGACGGCGTTGGCGGAACACCCGCAGGTCGCGCAGGCCGCCGTGATCGTCCGGCAGGACCAGGCAGGGGACACCCGCCTGGTCGCCTACCCGGTGCCCGCCACCGGGGCGGAGCTTCGGCCGGAGGACCTGCGGGCGCACCTGCGCGGGCGGCTGCCCGACTACATGGTGCCGGCCGCGTTCGTCCCCCTCGACGTCCTGCCGCTGAACGCCAGCGGCAAGCTGGACCGGCGCGCCCTGCCCGAGCCGGAGTACGCGGCGTCGCGGGTCGGCCGGGCCCCGCACACTCCGCAGGAACAGGTGCTGGCCGAGCTGTTCGCCGAGGTACTGGGCCTGCCTCAGGTCGGTGTCGACGACGACTTCTTCGACCTCGGCGGGCACTCCCTGCTGGCCACCCGGTTGGTGGCCCGGGTCCGTGCGGCCCTGGGCGTGGAGCTGGCGCTGCGCACCCTGTTCCAGACCCCGACGGTGGCCGGGCTGGCCGCCGGGCTCGGCGGCGCGGACCGGGCCCGGCTCGCCCTGGGGCGGGCGGAGCGGCCCGAGCTGGTGCCGCTGTCGTCCGCGCAGCGGAGGCTGTGGTTCCTGCGCCAGCTGGAGGGCGCCGACTCGGTCTACAACATGCCGCTCGCGTGGCGGCTCTCGGGACCACTGGACCTGGCGGCACTGGAGGCGGCGCTGGGCGACGTCGTCGACCGGCACGAAACCCTGCGCACGATCTTCCCCGCCGCGGACGGCGTGCCCTACCAGCAGGTGCTGGCCACCGGGGAGGCGCGCCCGAGGGTGTCGGTCACCCCGGCCGATGAGCAGGCCCTGCCGGAACTGCTGGCGGGGGCCGCAGCGCGCGGATTCGGCCTCGCGACCGAACCGCCGCTGCGCGCCGAGGCGTTCCAGGTTTCGGCGGACGAGCACGTGCTGCTGCTGGTGATGCACCACATCGCCGGTGACGGCTGGTCACTGGGCCCGCTGGCCGCCGACCTGGCCACCGCGTACGCGGCACGCCGCCAGGGCGAGGAACCGCAGTGGGCGCCACCGCCCGTGCAGTACGCCGACTACACCCTGTGGCAGCAGGAGCTGCTCGGCGACCCGGCCGACCAGGACAGCCTGTTGGCCCGTCAGCAGGCCTACTGGACCGAGCAGTTGGCAGACCTGCCGGAGCAGATCCGGCTTCCCGCCGACCGCCCTCGCCCCGCGACCCCCTCCTACTCCGGCGGCCACCTCGCGATCGAACTGGACGCCGAACTGCACGCTGGGCTGGTCCGGCTGGGCCGGGAGCACGGCGCCAGCGTGTACATGGTGCTGCAGGCCGCCCTGGCATCGCTGCTGGACAAGCTCGGCGCGGGAACGGACATCCCGGTCGGCAGCCTGATCGCGGGCCGGACCGACGAGGCCCTGGACGACCTCGTCGGATTCTTCGTCAACACCCTGGTGCTGCGGACCGACACCTCGGGCGCCCCGACCTTCGCCGATCTCCTTGGCCGGGTCCGCGAGGGCGCGCTGGCCGCGTACGCGCACCAGGACCTGCCCTTCGAGCACGTCGTCGAGGCCCTCAACCCGTCCCGGTCGCTCGCCCGTCAGCCGCTGTTCCAGGTGCTGCTCGCGCTGCAGAACGTGCCCCGCACCGAGTTCGCGCTGGACGGTCTGGCCGCCGAGATCGTCCTGGTGCGGATGCCGACGGCGATGTTCGACCTCGGCTTCCATCTGCTGGAGCGCGGCGGCACCGGCGGGCAGGCCGAGGGCATCGTCGGGCGGGTCGAGTACAGCACCGACCTCTTCGACCC
>NZ_JBSHBL010000031.1:0-118941 GCF_053611985.1 Streptomyces sp. NPDC054770 | reverse complement strand
GTTCCCCGCGCCCCTAAAAGCGGAAAGCGGGGCGCAGCCCCGTCTTTTCCAGGGGCGCGGGGAACTGCGCGACCAGCCACGAACCACCCGCAGCCGCCGTGCGACGGAACCACCCCGCCCCTCGGGCGAACGTCCCTACATCCGGCTCAGGCTCGCGGCAGCGAACAGGACGTCTCTGATCGCCGCCCGATCCCCCAACTGGCCCGCGGCCGCCTCCTCCGGAGGAACATGGCCCGCGGCCAGCCGGCAGAACTCCACGTCGTCCAGCGCCACGTGCGCCACCTCGAACTCCGGCGAGCCCACCGCCCCCGGCGAGTCCAGCGGGATCAGCCACTCGCCGCCGCCGTGGCCCTCGATCTCCAGCCGCAGGCTGCGGCCGGGCCGTCCCGCAGGGACCAGGTGGGGCGTCTGGCCGGGTGCCGCCAGCCCCGCCCGTCGGCGCTCGGCCAGCGCAGCGGGCAGCATCCGGGCCGCGAGGTCGATCATCCGGTGCAGGTGCCGCGGGGCCGGCGGCCCGTAGGGGTAGTCCACGGCCTCCGCGATGTCCTCCGCGTGCACCCAGCACTCGAAGGCACGGTCCAGCATCGCGTCGTGCAACGGCAGTTCGAAGTCGCCGTACGACACCCCGAGGCGCCCGGCGGCGCCGCCGGTGAAGGAGACGGTCTGCACGAGCCGGTGGCTCTGCTCCCGCCAGGGCACCCGCACCGCGCGCGTCGGCGGGAAGTGCGAGGCCTGCCAGAACGCCTCGGTGCGGCCGGCCGGGCCCTGTGCCCCGGCCTCTCCCAGCGGGTCCTCCAGACCCAGCGCCGTCGCCACCAGCCCGTCGACGGACAGCAGATGGGCGATCACCCCGGCCACCGTCGTGCGGCGGCTCGCCGGCACCTCGCCGTCGAACCAGCGCAGCCGCACCGGCGCGTGCCACTCCGCGTCGCCGATGTCCTGGAGCAGGGCGTCCAGACGGGCCGTCTCGGCGTCGTAGGGCCCCGCCCACGCGGGGATCGGGATCCTGGCCGGCCGGCGGTCCAGGCAGGCCTCCAGGACCCGGGTGCGCAGGCCGGGATCGAGGTCCAGGCTCTCCGGCTGGTGCAGCAGGCCGACCGCCTCGCGCAGCCGCCGCGCCTCGTCCGCACAGGCCCCGCAGTCCCCGAGGTGGACCTCGACGGCGAGGGCCTCCGCCGCCGAGCAGGCGGCCAGCGCCCACGCGCCGAGCATCGACTTCAGGACGTCGTGCGACAACTGGGGCGCTGCGGGCGGCAGGCCGGGAGGATCGGGCAGCGGCTGCCCGCCGTCCTCGACGGAGGTCCGGGGCAGCGGTATGCGCGGCGGCCGGCGGAAGCCGCCGTCGTCGTCGCGCGGCACGTCACCGTCCCCGGAGCCGGTGCCGTCGTGGCCGGTGCCGTCGTGCGCCCCGGAGAACTCGGCGCCGGTCACACGCCACCTCCGTATCCGGGCGGCGTCCCGGCGTCGTGCGCGGTGGACAGCAGCTGCAGGCCCAGGCGCAGCCGGCGGCGGGCCTCGTCCTCGGTGACGCCGAGGTCCACCGCGGTCTGCCGGTAGTCACGGCGCTGGAAGTAGGCGAGCTCCAGGGCGGCGCGCAGCGGCGCCGGCATGGAGTGCACGATGTAGTCCGCGCGGGCCGCGACGGAAGCCCGCCGCACCTTGCGCTCCAGCTCCTCCGCGGCCGCCACGGCCTCCGGGGAGGAGCCGTCGCCCGGGGCGAGCGCGGCGGTCTCGGTGGCCCTGAGACGCTGTACGGCGAGCCGGTGGGCCAGCGCGGCGAGCCAGGAGCGCAACGGCCCCTGCCGGGGGTCGTAGGCGTCCGGGTGCTCCCAGACCTGCGCGAAGACCTCGCGGGTTATGCCGTCGGCGGCCCGCTCGTCACCGAGGACGCGATGGGCGAGCCCGTGCACGAGCGAGGCGAAGCGGTCGTACAGCTCACCGAGGGCGGCCGCCTCGCCGCGTGCGAGCCGCTGCTGCATCTTGCGGTCCCAGCGGGGCGGAACGTCCTTCTTCGCCATGCGGCCCCCTCCCCGTGCCCGTGTCCAGCGTGTCTCCACCGTCTCCTCGAATGTAGTCGGCACGTCCGGCAACGCACGCCCCTTTATGGCAATGCGCGCCCCTTGCCGGACCAGGGGTGGTAGGAGGCACCTGTGCCGAACCCTCGATTTCCGATCGAACAGGATTGACCATGACCGAAACAAGCCCCTCCCTGATCGATGTTCGTTTGTCATCCGGGGTTTCGGGGAACGGCCGCTGGGCAGCCGCGCGACAAGAAGCGTAGGAACTGGCTCCGTTTCCGGGCGGTTCCGGAGATCCGGCGAGCGGAGGGCTGAGCCGTGGCTTTCAAGGTGACCGGCGTCGAACAGGGCGAGTGGGCCGTACTCGGGGTGTCGGGCGAACTGGACCTGGTGACGTCCCCGGTGCTGCGCCAGCGGGTGCACGACGTGGTCGCCGAGGGCCACCACAGTCTGGTCCTCGATCTCTCCGACGTCTTCTTCTGCGATTCCAGCGGGGTCGGCGTCCTCATCGCGGCCCGCCGCCTGATCCGCTCCTGCCGGGGCCGGCTGCGGCTGATACTGCCCGCCCAGGGCGCGAGTGACGGTTCTCACGTCAACCGGGTCCTCGGCGCCCTCGGCGTACGACGGCTGTTCGACGTGTACGCCGACATCGACAGCGCGACCACCGACGAGGAGGACCCGCTGTCCGCGTAGCCGGGGCAGCCGGGGTGGCCGGGCTGCGCGAGCCCATAGCCGACGATTACGACAGAGCCACGTTGTTGTCGCGGAATTCCCCCGGTCTTGGCACAACCGTCGTTTTCCCGGTCTCCGGCCGCCGCCGCGTCGTACGCTCCCTGCGAGATGAACCCCCACGGCACGTAAGGCGGCCCGAACAGACATGGTCAGCACCGAGTACGAGCGACGGATCGCCGCCCGGTTCGCAACCTTCGACCAGGACGGCAACGGCTGGATCGACCGCGAGGACTTCAACTCGGCGGCCAAGGCGCTGCTCGCAGAGTTCGGGGTCCCCGCGCGCTCGGACAAGGGCCAGGCCCTGTACGCCGGCGCGGAGGCCTTCTGGCAGGGCATGGCCGGCATGGCGGACCGGGACGGCGACCAGCGCATCACCCGCCAGGAGTTCGTGAGCGGCGCGGTCAAGCGGCTGCACGACAACCCCGAGCGGTTCGGCGAGATCGCCCGCCCGTTCCTGCACGCGGGCCTCGCCCTCGCGGACACCGAGGGCACCGGCACGGCGACCGTCGACGACACCGTGCGGGTGCTGCGCGTCCTCGGGGTCGCCCCGGAGCTCGCGCGGGCGGTCGCGGCGGGCCTCGACACCGACGGCGACGGCAAGGTCGCGGAGTCCGAGATCGTCCCGGCGTTCGCCCGCTACTTCACGATCCCGGAGTAGCGCTTCCCGGAGCCTCGGAGAACCGCTCGCGCAGCTTGTACTTGAGCACCTTGCGCAGCGTCTCGTTGCGCGGAAGGGCGTCCACCACCTCCAGCCGCTCCGGCAGCTTGTGCACCGACAGCCCTTCCGCACGCAGGTACGACACCGCCTCCGGGAGCGTCAACGCGGCGGTCCCCGGCGGCTGTTCGACCACCGCGCAGACCAGCTCCCCGCGCTCCGCGTCCGGCAGCCCGACCACCGCCGCGTCGGCCACCGCCGGATGCGCGGCGAGCAGGTCCTCGATCTCCTTCGCCGAGATGTTCTCCCCCTTGCGGATGATCACGTCCTTGAGCCGCCCGGTGAGGACCAGATGGCCGGTTCCGGTCACCCGGCCCAGGTCGCCGGTGCGCAGGAAGCCCTCCTCGTCGAAGGCAGCGGCGGACTGCGCCGGATCCAGATACCCCTGGCACACCGCCTCCCCGCGCAGCCGCACCTCGCCGCCCTCCGCGATCCGTATCTCCATCCCCGCCGGCGGTCGCCCCTCGGTCGTCGCCAGGTTCTCCACCGTGTCGTCCGGCGCCCCCATCGTGATCATCGGCACCTCGGTCATGCCGTAGCCGTGCGTCAGCTGCACCCCCATCTCGCGTACCACCGCGTGGTACACCTCCGGCGGCTTGGGCGCCCCGCCGCCGGCCAGCAGCCGCAGCGAGGGAATGACCGGCACCCCCGGCTGCTTGCGCTGCTCGGCCAGGAACATCGAGTAGAACGCCGTCGACCCGCCGGCCACCGTCACCCCGTGCCTGCGGTACTCCAGCAGCGCGTCCGGCAGCGCGAACTGCTCGAACAGCACCGCCGGGAAGCCGTACAGCAGCAGCATCACCGTGTAGTCGGGGCCGGCGATGTGCGCGTACGGGAACGCCATCGAGCCCACGTCCGCCGCCGTGAGCCGCAGCGCGTGCGCCAGGCACGAACCGCCCGCGATGAGCGACCGGTCCGTATGCAGAACGCCCTTGGGGTCCGAGGTGGTTCCCGAGGTCCAGTAGATCCACCGGACGGAGGTGCCCTCGGCGGGCGGGGCGGGCAGCACGGCCGGATCGCCGTCCGGCAGCCCGTCGTCCTCGTACGCCTCGAAGATCCCCTTCGCGCCCAGCCGCCGCGCCATCTCCGTGTGGTCGAAGCCGCGCCAGACGCCCGGCACCGCGAAGAACTCGGCCCTGGACTCACGCAGAGCGAAGCCGACCTCGCGGTCCCGGTAGAAGGGGATGACGGGGGACTGGACGGCGCCGAGCCTGGCCAGCGCGAAGGACAGGACGGCCGTCTCGATCCGGGTCGGCAGCTGCCAGGCGACCACCGTGCCGGGGCGCACGCCCATGCCGTACAGCCCGGCGGCGACGCGCTCGGCACGCGCGCGCAGCCCGCCGAAGGTCAGGGTGCGGTCGCCCTGGAGGAACACCGGCCGGCCGGGGGTGAGTTCGGCGCGGCGGGCGGCCAGGTCCCAGAGCGTGCGGGAGGCACTCAGCTCGCGGGCGACGGCGCCCGGTTCGTGCGCGGTGGCGTTCATGGCGTCCCCCTGCCCAGCGGACCACGGAACTGACGAGTCGTCAGATCGTAGGTCCTGGTGCCTTGTCGGTCCAGAGGTGCGGGGCTAGCCTGCGATGTCTGACGAATTCTGACGAACCATCAGTTTCGTGGGGGTGCCTGCCGGTGGACCTGTCGTACACGCCCGAGGAGGAGGAGTTCCGGGCGCGGCTGCGGGAGTGGCTCGCCAAGGTGCTCCCCGGCCTCCCGCCGAAGCCCGGCCCCGAGGACTGGCCGGGCCGTCGCGCCCACGACCTCGGCTGGCAGCGCGCGCTGTACGACGCCGGGTACGCCGACGTCCACTGGGACGCCTCGCCGACCACCCGGCTGATCTTCCTCGAGGAGACCGAGCGGGCCGGCGCGCCCTATGTGGGCGCCAACTTCGTGGGCCTGCTGCATGCGGGCCCCACCATCGCCGCCGAGGGCACCGAGGCGCAGCGGGCCCGCTGGCTGACGCCGATCCTGCGCGGCGACGAGGTGTGGTGCCAGGGCTTCAGCGAACCGGGCGCCGGATCCGACCTGGCCGCGCTGCGCACGCGCGCGTGGCGCGACGGCGACGACTACGTGGTGAGCGGGTCCAAGATCTGGACCTCGCACGCGGAGGTCGCCGACTGGTGCGAACTGCTGGTGCGGACGGACCCCGAGGCGCCCAGGCACCGGGGCATCACCTGGCTGGCCATGCCCATGGACGCGCCGGGCATCACCGTACGGCCGCTGCGCACGCTCGCCGGGTCCCACGAGTTCGCCGAGGTGTTCCTCGACGAGGTGCGGGTGCCGGTGGCCAACCGGGTGGGCGCCGAGAACGACGGCTGGCGCGTCACCATGGTGACCCTCTCCTTCGAACGCGGTACCGCCTTCGTCGGCGAGGTCGTCGCCTGTCGCCGGGTGCTCGGCGACCTCGCGCGCGTGGCGTGCGAGAACGGCACCTGGGACGACCCGGAGCTGCGCCGCCGCCTCGGCCGCCTCAACGCCGAGTTCCGGGCGCTGTGGCGGCTCACCCAGTGGAACGTCAGCGAGGCGGAGGGCCGGGGCGTGCCCGGTGTCGGGGGCTCGGTCTTCAAGCTGCGCTACTCGCACGCGCGCCAGGAGCTGTACGACGCGGCGGCGGCCGTCCTCGGCCCCGACGCCCTCGACCTGGACCGCCCCTGGGTCCTCGACCGGCTCTCCTCCCTCTCGTACACCATCGCGGCCGGGACCTCGCAGATCCAGCGGAACATCGTGGCCGAGCGGATCCTCGGGCTGCCGAAGGGGCGGTGAGCGGACATGCGTTTTCGACCGACCCGTGACCAGGAGGCGCTGCGGGCGGGCATGCGGGAGCTGCTCGGGCGCCGGTTCGACGCTGCGGCGCTGCGGGCGGCAGCCGCCGGCCCGCCGCTGTGCCGCCTCGACCGGGGCCTGTGGCGGGAGCTGGGTGCCGCCGGGTTCTTCGCGCTGCGGCTGCCGGAGGCCGACGGCGGCGTCGGACTCGGCCTGCCCGAAGCCGTGTTGGTGTTCGAGGAGGCCGGGCGGGCCCTGCTGCCCGGCCCGCTGGTGGCCACCCACCTCGCGGCGGCCGAGGTGCCCGGCGCGGCCGCCGGGGAGGCCGTGGTGGCCCGCGTGGACGGCGGCCTGGTGGAGTGGCTGGCCGAGGCGGACGAGGTGGCGGGGGACGCGTCGGGGGCCGTACCGGTGCGCTCGGCGGACCCGTTGACGCCCCTGCACCGGGTCCCTGGGCGGTTCTCCGGGCCGTCCGACCCGGTCGCCGTGCTCCTCACCGCCGCCGAACAGCTCGGCACGGCCACGCGCGCGTGCGAGCTGGCCGTGCAACACGCTCGCACGCGCGTGCAGTTCGGGCAGCCGATCGGGGCGTTCCAGGCGGTCAAGCATCTGTGCGCCGAGATGCTGGTGCGCGCCGAGACCGCGCGGGCGGCCGTCTACGCGGCCGCCGTGACCGCCGCCCCGGCGGACATCGCGGCGGCCCGGCTGCTCGCCGACGAGGCCGCCGTACGCGGCACCCGGGACTGTCTCCAGGTGCACGGCGGGATGGGCTTCACCTGGGAGTCGGAGGTGCATCTGCATCTGAAACGGGCATGGGTGCGGGCACAGCGTGGTGGTTCGAATACGGAGAGTGAGGAAATGCTCGCCGCGGAGCTGCTCGGCTGAGCGTTCGAAACGCCTCTGGCCTGCGGAATCATGGGTCCCGATGGTCGGGATGTCGCGGATTGTGGCATACCGGAATCACGGAGCGTTGATATCGGGTTGTGTCCAACGCGTGACTCGTCACGGCCTGGAGTCGAGTGTCCCCTCGGGTACCTTCTGTGGGATGCGAGTGGTTCCGAGGACGAGCCATGCCGGCGGAGCCGTCGAAGCGGCCCCGCGACTCATGGTGCGCACCGCCCCCCGCAGGGTGGTAAGGGCTTGCGCCCTCGCTTGTTCGACTCCCCGCCGCGAGCGTCGCACAGTATGCCGTAGGCGTACTCCTTCGCGCTGGAATATGCCCGAAGCGCTTGTTGGGGTGACTGTACGTCAACCATGCTGTCTCGTAAGGGAATCACGTTCCGTGACCCTTGCTCTGGCCGTTGTTCTGGCCATGCAGAAAATGGCTACGATCGTGGCCCTCGTCGTCCTCGTCGTGGCGGCCCACGTCGTGGCGTTGGCTCGGCGCGGGTTCATGTGTCCGCCGGTTCGGATGGTGTGAGCGGTGCAGGTGCTTCAAGTGCAGCTGGAGATCCGGCCCGACCCCGCGGAGGTGGGGCGGGCCAGAAGGTGGGCCCGCTCGCGCCTCGCCGGGTCCGGTATAGCGGCGGACGAGCCGCTGGCCGAGACGCTGATCCTGCTCGTCTCGGAGCTGGTCACCAA
This sequence comes from Streptomyces sp. NPDC054770, assembly GCF_053611985.1. NCBI lineage: Bacteria > Bacillati > Actinomycetota > Actinomycetes > Kitasatosporales > Streptomycetaceae > Streptomyces > Streptomyces sp. NPDC054770. The sequence goes on along the minus strand of NZ_JBSHBL010000031.1, from coordinate 111,138 downwards.
CGCCGTGGTGCACACCGGCTGTCCGGCCGTGCTGCGGCTCTCGCTGCCGGGCGTGGACCGCAGGGGCGGCGACGAGTCGGTCACCGTACGCCTGGAGGTCACCGACGCCAGCGAGCGCGCGCCCGTGCCGCGGTGCGCCGACGGTGACGCCACCGGCGGCCGCGGCCTCGCCCTCGTCGACGGGCTCGCCGACCGCTGGGGCTGGAGCCCCGAAGGCGCCGGCAAGCGCATCTGGTGCGAGCTCGACCGGTGTTCGCAGTCCGGGCAGGGCGCGGCGGTGGCGTACGGGGGCGGGCTCGCCTCGTACGAAGGGCTGGCCTTCGAGGCGGTGTGATCCCCCGTGTGCGGTGATGCGCCGGGGGTTGCATCCGTGCGCGCCCATGGTGAACCGGGGCATAAGTCGTAAAACCCCGGCGGGGTGTTGACGCCTTGTGACCGTGTGCTCACGCTTGAGGTCTGCGATTCGCCGCGAGGGGACGGCGAGGGTCTTGCCTGACGGACGCCCTCGTCGAGTGTGGGTCGAGCCGGACGGCGGCGCGCGGGACCGGGCTCGGGGCGGGCCGGTGCGCGCGGCCGTTCGGATTCAGGGGGGAATGGGGGAGGGTCGGTGTCACGCCTGCCTCAGGCGTGACACCGGCTTTCGGCGAGTGCCGCTCACAGGACGGCCACCGGGGAGACCGGGGTGCCCGTCGCCCCGACGAACGGCTCGGGCATCGCCGACAGCAGGAACGCGTACCGGCCGGTTTCTCCACAGGCTGTGGACAACTCTTCGAGATTCCAGTTCTGGCCTTGCAGCATCCCCATCTCGACCAGGTCCAGGGCGTGCACGGGCAGCCACAGGTCCTCGATCTCGGGCGGGAAGATCTCAAACGTGAGGGTGTCGTTCGCGACGGCGGCCACGTCGCGCGCGTGGAACCACTCCGGGGTGTGCACCGAAAGCCCCGGCGACGGGTAGCCGTACCCGTGCTTGTCCCCGGCGAGGTACACCTGCACCTGCCCGGTCCGTACCAGGACGATGTCGCCGCCGCGGACGCTCGTCCCGGCGAACTCCTCGGCCGCGTCGAGGTCTTCCGGGGTGACCGCGTGCCCGCCCGCCAGCCGGTCCACGCCCCGCGCGCGTGCCACGTCAAGGAGCACCCCGCGCGAGACGATGTGCCGCGCCTTGTCGATCCCGCCGAACTCGGCACCGCCGTGCGCGGTCACCGTGTCCGCCGGGCGGCCGTTGTAGAGCCTCCCCGAGTGCGAGACATGGGTGAGCGCGTCCCAGTGGGTGCCGGCCTGCAGTCCCATGGTCACGGCGTCGTCGCTGCACGCGACGGTCCCCGGGCCGAAGAGTTCCTGGTTGATCTGCACCATGGCGTGCAGGGGGTTGACCCGTCCGGGGATCATCCCGGTCTGCACGCCGTCCTGCTGGAGCGGCAGGGCGAGCGGGACGCGCCGCCCGGTCCGGACGGTCGCCGCCGCCAGCCGCACCACTTCGTCAGTGATCAGGTTCAGCGTGCCGATCTCGTCGTCGGCCCCCCAGCGGCCCCAGTTGTTGACGCGCTTGGCGATGTCGTGGAACGCGGGATGAAGCGTCGGCAGTGACATCTGGGTCCTCCCCAGGCCTTGTGTCCGCACATCTGACGGGTCATAAAATCTAACGGTCCGTCAGAAACCGCGGGAAGGGGCCGGGCGTGGGGAACTTCTTGGCAGGCAAGGTCGTCGCCGTGACGGGTGCGGGGCGCGGTATCGGACGGGCGGTCGCGCTGGCGGCGGCGGCCGAGGGGGCGAAGGTCGTCGTCAACGACTACGGCGTCGCGGTCGACGGCGCCTCGCCGACGAGCGAGGTCGCCGAGGCCGTCGTCAAGGAGATCGAGGCGGCGGGCGGGGACGCGGTCGCGGTCGCCGACGACATCTCCACGATGGCGGGCGGGCAGCGGGTCGTGGACGTCGCGCTGTCGTCGTACGGCCGGCTCGACGGGGTCGTGTGCGTGGCGGGGATCCTGCGCGAGCGGATGCTGTTCAACATGGCCGAGGAGGAGTGGGACCCGGTACTCGCCACCCACCTGAAGGGCACGTTCACGGTGTTCCGGGCGGCGTCGGCGGTGATGCGCGCGCAGCGCGCCGGCACGCTGATCGGCTTCACCAGCGGCAACCACCAGGGCTCGGTCTCGCAGGCCAACTACAGCGCGGCCAAGGGCGGGATCATCTCGCTGGTGCGGAGCGCTGCGCTGGGCCTGCACAAGTACGGGGTGACCGCGAACGCGGTGGCGCCGGTGGCCCGGACCCGGATGTCGGCGGGGGTCCCGACGGAGCTCACGGAGATCGGCGAGCCGGAGGACGTGGCCGCGTTCGTGGTCTACCTGCTGTCGGACGCGGCGCGGGAGGCGGGGGTCACCGGGCAGGTCTACACGGTGGCCGGACCGAAGATCGCGGTGTGGGCCCAGCCGAGGGAGTTGCGGGCCGCGTACGCCGACGGGGGCGCCTGGACGCCGGAGCGGATCGCTCAGGCGCTGCCGGGGAGCGTGGGGACGGATCCGATGCCGATGCTGGCGCGGCTGGCGGCGATGGAGGCGGCTGCGCGGGGCGGAAACCGGCCGAACGCGTAAGGGGGGTGGGCCGCATGGGTGGGGTCCGGACGCCTGACCGCCGTGGCGGGCCCCGACCGGTGCGCGGCCGCGGCACCGTCGTGGTCGCTCGCGCAGTTCCTCGCGCCTCTGGGTGGGTGTGGCTGCCGGTGGTCGTGTTTGTGCGCTGTGCGCTGTGCGCTGTGCGGGTCGCGGTGGGTGGGTGGGCGGGTGCGGCGCCGTCGTGGCTGCTCGCGCAGTTCCCCGCGCCCCTGGGGGGTTGCGCCCCCGCGGGGTTCAGAAGTTCGGTTCCTTGCCTCCCAACTCCCGCCTCCCAACTCCCGCCTTCCGTCTTCCGCCTCCTGTCTCCCGCCTTCGGCCCTCCGTTTCCCCGCAGCCCTTCGCTTTGTGGCGCTCGGTTCGGCAGGTGTGGATCTCGGGCGGCTCACAGTTCCCTCGCGGCCGTTCCCGGGCCGGTCCTCCTGCTCTTCCCACCCACCCCCTGCCGGCTCCTCTCTTCTCTCCGCCGCGACGGCGGTCAGCCGCTACGGCGGTGTTCGGCGGTTTTCGTACGGCCGTAGCTCCGACGCATCTCTGGAGGTCACCGTGGATTTCGGCTTTGCGCCGGAGGATGAAGAGTTTCGCCGGGAAGTCCGGGAGTGGCTCGGTGCGAACGTCAAGAGTGATGTGGACCGGCGTAGCTGGGAGCGCACGCTCGGGGGCGCCGGGTGGATCGGGATCGGGTGGGCGGAGGGGGGGTACGGGAATCGGACTGCCACGCTCACTCAGCAGGTGGCCTGGGCCGAGGAGTACGCGCGGTCGGTCGCGCCGCCGCGGTCCGGGCACATCGGGGAGAACCTGCTGGCTCCGACGCTCATCGTGCATGGCAGCGCAGAGCAGAAGGCGCGCTTTCTGCCGGCCGTCGCCGCAGGCGAGGAGCTTTGGTGCCAGGGGTACAGCGAGCCCGGCGCCGGGTCCGATCTGGCCGGTGTGCGGACCGTGGCGGTGCGGGAGGGGGACGGATACCGGGTCTCCGGGCAGAAGATCTGGACCTCGCTCGCCCATGAGGCCGACTGGTGCTTCGTGCTGGCGCGGACCGAGGCGGGCTCGCGGCGGCATCACGGGCTGAGCTTCCTGCTGGTGCCGATGGACCAGCCGGGCCGTATCGAGGTCCGCCCGATCCGGCAGATGACCGGCACCAGCGACTTCAACGAGGTCTTCTTCGACGGGGCGCACGCGCGCGCGGAGCACGTCGTCGGCGGTGCGGGCAACGGCTGGCGCGTGGCCATGAGCCTGCTCGGGTTCGAGCGCGGGGTGTCCACGCTCGCCCAGCAGATCGGGTTCGCACAGGAGTTGGGGCGAGTGGTGCGGGACGCCGTGGAGAGCGGGGCCGCCGACGATCCCGTCGTACGCGAGCGACTGGTGCGGCAGTGGGCCGAGTTGCGGGTGATGCGGTGGAACGCCCTCAGGACACTGGGGAATTCGGCCGCGGAGCCCGGCGCGCCCAGCGTGGCCAAGCTGCTGTGGGGCGGCTGGCACCAGCGGCTCGGTGAGCTCGCCGTGCTGGTGCGGGGCGCGGCCGCGAGCGTCGGCCCGGCCGGCTGGTCGGCCGCCGCGCCGTACGAACTGGACGCTGCCCAGAACCTGTTCCTCTTCTCCCGGGCCGACACCATCTACGGCGGCTCGGACCAGGTCCAGCGCACGATCATCGCCGAGCGGGTGCTCGGTCTGCCGAGGGAACCGAAGGGGGTCGAGTCGTGATGCGCGGAGTCGTTTTCGACGGGAAACAGGTGCAGGTCGTCGACGATCTGGACGTGCGGGAGCCGGGGCCGGGGGAGGTGCTGGTCGCGGTGTCGGCGGCCGGGCTGTGCCACAGCGATCTGTCTGTGGTGGACGGGACCATACCCTTCCCCGTTCCCGTGGTGCTGGGCCATGAGGGCGCCGGGGTGGTGGAGGCCGTCGGTGTGGGCGTCAGCCATGTGGCGCCGGGGGACCATGTCGCGCTGTCCACCCTCGCCAACTGCGGTGCCTGCGCCGACTGCGACCGGGGGCGGCCCACCATGTGCCGCAAGGCCATAGGGCGCCCGCAGAAGCCGTTCACGCGCGGTGGCCAGGCCGTCCACCAGTTCGCGTGCAACTCGGCCTTCGCGGAACGGACCGTCGTGAAGGCCGTCCAGGCGGTACGCATACCGAAGGACATCCCGCTGACCTCGGCCGCCCTCATCGGCTGCGGGGTGCTGACCGGTGTGGGCGCCGTACTGAACCGCGCCCGCGTCGACCGCGGCGACACCGTGCTGGTCATCGGCACCGGCGGGATCGGTCTGAACGTCATCCAGGGCGCGCGGATCGCGGGCGCGCTGCGGATCGTGGCCGTGGACGCCAACCCGGCCAAGGAGGAGGCGGCCCGGCAGTTCGGCGCGACGGACTTCCTGACCTCGACGGAGGGCGTGAAGGACCTGCTGCCGACCGGGGTGGACCACGCCTTCGAGTGCGTCGGCCGGGTCGAACTGGTCCGGCAGGCCGTCGACCTCCTCGACCGGCACGGCCAGGCCGTCCTTCTCGGCATGCCCGCCCCCACCGCCGAGGCGTCCTTCGCCGTCGCCTCCATGTTCCTCGACAAGTCCATCCTGGGATGCCGGTACGGCTCCTCGCGCCCCCAGCACGACATCGCCCTCTACGCCGGGCTGTACCGCCAAGGAAGCCTGCTGCTCGACGAGTTGGTGACCGAGACGTACCCGGTGGAGGACTTCGAGAAGGCCCGGGCCGACGCGGAGGCGGGACGGGTGGCGCGGGGGGTGCTCACGTTCTAGGAGCGCGGGGGCGGGTTGTCCACAGCGGTGGAAAACCTGTCGTCGTTGTCGGTGCCGCCTCCTACGGTCGTCCCATGACCTACCGTGACGTCGCGTCCAAGCAGGTCCTGACCTGGGCCGGTACCGCCGTGGGTGCCCGGATGCCGGTCGCCATGGCGCCGTTGGCCCTGGTGTTCCTGGTGCGCGAGCGGCCCGGCGGCTACTCGCTGGGCGCGCTGCTCGCGGCCGCCTACGTGATCGGCGAGATCGCGGGCGCCCCGGTACTCGGGATGCGGCTGCGTCCCGAGCGGGCCCGTGCGCAGCTGACCGTGGGACTCGCGGTCGGGGCCGCCGGATTCGCGGGGCTCGGCGGCTTCCCGGCCGCGCCCCCGGCCGTCCTCGCCGCCTTCGCGTGCGTTGCCGGTGCCGCGCCGGCCGCCGCCACCGGTGGCCTGCGCACCCTGCTCACCACGCTGGTCCCGGAGCACGCGGCGGCGCAGGCGCTGTCCGTCGAGTCGATACTGACGGCCGCCGTGTGGGCCGTCTCCCCGGCCGCGGTGGCCGGTCTGGCCCTCGGTGTCGCCCCCGCCGTCCCGCTGCGGCTCGCCGCCGCCCTCATGGCCTCGGCGGTCCTCGGGCTGTGGCTCCTGCCGGCGGCCTGGGGCCCGGCCGGGCGGACCGCCGCGCCCCTCGTCCGCGTCCTGGCCGGCGCCTGGCCCGTGTACATCACGGGCGCGGCCAGCCTGACCCTGCTCGGGCTGTCCGAACTCGTGCTGCCCGCCCTGCTCGAACAGCGCGGGATCGACGTCGGCCGGTCGGGTCCGCTGCTGGCCGGGATGGCGGTGGGCGGCGGGCTCGGCGCGTTCCTGCACGGCCTGCGCGCCTGGCCGGGCCTGCTGCGCACCCACAGCGTGCTCCTGATGACCGGCACGGCGGGGTGCGTGACGCTCGCCGCGCTGATACCGCACACGGCCGGGATCGCGGCCGTGCTCGTCATGGGCGGCATGCTCCAGTCAGCCGCGATGCTCACCCGCAACCTGTCGCTGCGCGAGGTCCTTCCGCCCAGTGCCCTGGCCGCCGGCTACTCCGTCATGTACGCGGCCGCGGGCGCCGGTTACGCGGCGACCGGCTCCCTCGCCGGGGCGCTGCTGCGGGTGGCGGCGCCGTCCACGGCCGTCCTGGCCGAGGTCGGGGTGACCCTGGTGCTCAGTGTGCTCGGCTGGTGGGGCGAGGTGTGGCGGGCCGGGAGATCAGCGCGGGGCGCCGACACCGCCAGGGCTGTCGCCGGTGCCCGCCTGGGCCCGGAAGGTGCGGCGGTACGCGGTCGGGGTGACGCCGAGGGCCGCCTGTAGGTGCTGGCGCATCGACTGGGCGGTGCCGAAGCCGGCGTCGCGGGCCACCTGGTCGACGGAGAGGCCGGTGGACTCCAGGAGGTGGCGGGCGCGTTCGACGCGCTGCTGGGTGAGCCACTGGCCGGGGCTGATGCCGGTCTCCTCGCGGAAGCGGCGCGTGAAGGTCCGTACCGACATGGCCTCCTGCTCGGCCATGTCGCGCAGCTGCACGGGCTCGTGGAGCCGGCCCAGGGCCCAGGAGCGGGCCGAGGTGGTCGTGGCCACCTGAGGGTCGGGGACCGGGCGGTGGATGTACTGGGCCTGGCCGCCGTCCCGGTGCGGGGGGACGACCGTACGGCGGGCCACCTCGTTGGCGACGGCCGTGCCGTGGTCGCGGCGGACCATGTGCAGGCACAGGTCGATGCCGGCGGCCACCCCGGCGGAGGTGAGGATGTCGCCGTCGTCGATGAAGAGGACGTCCGCGTCCACCTCGATCCGCGGGAACAGCCGCTGGAGGTGGTCGGCCTCGGCCCAGTGCGTGGTCGCCGGGCGGCCGTCCAGGTAGCCGGCGGCGGCCAGGACGTAGACGCCCGTGCAGATGGAGGCGAGCCGGGTGCCGGGGCGGATGTGGGCGAGGGCGGCGGCCAGCTCGGGGGTGAGGACCCCCTCCTCGAAGACCGGGCCCAGCTCGTACGAGGCCGGGATGATCACCGTGTCGGCGGTGGCCAGCGTCTCCGGGCCGTTCGGCACGTGGATCGCGAAGTCGGCATCGGTGTCGACCGGCCCGGGCGGGCGGACCGAGCAGGTCACGACCTCGTAGAGAAGGCGGCCCCGGGCGTCCTTGGGGCGGCCGAAGATGCGGTGCGGGATGCCCAGCTCGAAGGGGAGCAGGCCGTCGAGGGCGAGGACGACGACCCGGTGCGGGCGGAAGCCGGGGTCACTGCTCATGGCCCGATCCTAGCGAATGCTGTCCTTCGGGCCACTCGATGGAGCGAGGCCGGTGGCCGGATATTTATGGCGTGACCCAGACAAGCGAAGCCGCAGCAGCCCTCCAGGACGCACAGCCGACCCGCTCGCCGCGCATCCACCGTGCCTGGTTCGTCGCCGCCGTCACCTTCGTCACGATCATCGGCGCGGCCGCCTTCCGTTCCCTGCCCGGCCTGCTCATCGACCCCCTGCACACGGAGTTCGGCTGGTCGCGCGGCACGATCGGCGCGGCCGTCTCCGTCAACCTCGCGCTGTACGGGCTCACCGCGCCCTTCGCGGCGGCCCTGATGGACCGCTTCGGCATACGCCGGGTGGTGGCCGTCGCGCTGACCGTCATCGCGCTCGGTTCGGGCCTGACCGTGTGGATGACGGCGGCCTGGCAGCTGATGCTCTGCTGGGGCCTGCTGGTCGGCCTCGGGTCCGGCTCGATGGCGCTCGCCTTCGCGGCCACGGTCACCAACCGCTGGTTCACCACCCGGCGCGGCCTGGTCAGCGGCATCCTCACCGCCGCCTCCGCCTCAGGGCAGCTGATCTTCCTCCCGCTGCTGTCCTGGATGGTCGAGACGTACGACTGGCGCCCGGCCGCCGTCACCGTGTCCCTCGCCGCCCTCGCGGTCGTCCCCTTCGTCTGGCTGCTGCTGCGCGACCATCCGGCCGACGTGGGCCAGAAGCCGTACGGCGCGGCCGAGTTCGTACCGAAGCCGGCACCGGTCACCGGGGCCGCCCGCCGTACCCTCACGGTCCTGTTCTCCGCCGTGCGCACCGGGCCCTTCTGGCTGCTCGCCGGCACCTTCGCGATCTGCGGGGCGTCCACCAACGGCCTGGTCCAGACCCACTTCGTGCCCGCCGCCCACGACCACGGCCTGCCGGTCACGACGGCGGCCTCGCTGCTCGCGGTGGTCGGCGTGTTCGACGTCGTCGGCACCATCGCCTCCGGCTGGTTCACCGACCGCTTCGAACCGCGCCGCCTGCTCGCCGTCTACTACGCCCTGCGCGGCATCTCCCTGCTGTTCCTGCCGATGCTCCTCGGCCCGTCGGTCCACCCCTCGATGATCTTCTTCATCATCTTCTACGGCCTCGACTGGGTCGCCACCGTCCCGCCCACCCTGGCCCTGTGCCGGGAGCGGTACGGCGACGACAGCGCCATCGTCTTCGGCTGGGTCCTCGCCTCCCACCAGATCGGCGCGGCCCTCGTCGCCTACCTCGGCGGCGTCGCCCGCGACGCCTTCGGGACGTACGACATGGTCTGGTACGCCTCCGGCACCCTGTGCGCGGCGGCGGCCCTGATGGCCCTGCTGATCCGGCGGCGGCCGGTGGCCGCGGCCGGCGGACTCGGTGCCGTGGCGGCCTAGCACCCCGGTCCGGTGGTGCGCTTCCGCGGTGGGGCCGGTGCCGGGTGCGGGTGCGGAAGGATCGCCGGGTGAACGTGTATCGCCCGTCCGGCGCAGGCAACGCCGACGGTGGCCTGCGGAGTGTTCTGCAGGGCTTCGACGTGGGCGTCGTGGTGCGCCGGATGGAGGCCGGCTTCGGCCGGCTCCCCGCATACACCGACTTCCAGTGGCCGGTGGACCGGGCCGCGGTGGTTCGCTGGAACGTCGACCTCGTCCTGCGCTGGCTGGTCAACGGCCTGCCGCCGGACGACCACCTCCGGTCCGAGCCGCACGAGTTCCTGCGCGCCCGCGCGATGTCCGGGCAGCCGATCGAGGACAGCATCCTGGTCTACCGCCGCGGGGCGCGCATGTTCTGGGAGGCGCTGCTGGACCTGTCGACGGACGCCGACCGGGCGCTGCTGCTCGCTCGTTCGGAGACGGTCTGGAGCTGTCTGGAGGATTACCTCGACCTGGTCGTGGACGTGTCCGCGCGGGCCTACGCGGACCAGGAGGACGCGCCGTCCACGGCCGGTGACCGGCGCGCCCGTACCCTGTTCGACCGGCTCTGCGCCCAGCTGCCCGTCACGATCGAGGACCGGGACCGGGCCGCCCGGCTCGGCTTCGACCTGGTGGAGCCGTACCGGCCGTTCACCGCGCAGCTCGCCGGAGCGCCGGTCGCCGCGCACGCCGATCTCGCGTTCCGGCTGCGTGCGGCGGGGTCGCTGGCCTTCACCGAGGGGCTGCGGGTCACCGGGCTGACACCGCCCGGATTCGACTGGAAGGCGTTCCTCGAAGACCCGCGGCTGCTGCTGGCCGAGGACGAGCCGCTGCCCCGCGGCCGGCTCGGGGCGGCGGCCGACGGGCTGGTCCAGAAGCCGGGCGCGTATTCGTGCCCGGGCACAAGGCGGGAGGGCGTTGAATGGCGGCAGAACATCCATGCGGGAGGGGATCCTGTGCCCGAGCTTGATCCGTGCCGGAGGTCGGTCAGGGCCCCCGAGGCGACTTCGCGGCAGACGCCGGCCGGGACGCGGCCCGAACGCGTCACGGAAGCCACTTCGCGCGGCACCCGGCAGCGGGCGGTCCGGCACCGGCCCGAGGCCTGCCCTCGGCCGTCGCTGCCGGGGGTGCGCGGGATATGAGCGTCTCCGCCGACTGGGAGAGCTTCGCCGTGATGGCCGGAGGAGCCAGCGCCGCCCTCACCGGGCTGCTGTTCGTCGCGGTGTCGGTGAACGCCGGCCGGATCGCCCGGCACCCGGGCCTGCGGGCGGGCGCGGCGCAGACCCTGGTGCTGTTCATCGCGCCGCTGCTCATGGCGACGGTCCTGCTCGTGCCCGGCCAGCCCGACCGGGTTCTGGGCGCCGAGCTCATCGCCATGGGGATCGGCGCGAGCCTGAGCCTGCTGGCCATCGGGCGGAACAAGCGTGAGTCGCCCGTCGACGACGGGCGCCTGGCCGACATCTTCGACCGCCGGGGCACCAACGTGGTCGTCATGCTGCTGTTCGTGGCCTGCGGGGCCCTGCTGGCCTTCGGCGACGACGCCGGCCTCTACCTGCTGCTGCCGGCCTCCGCCGTGGCGTTCGTCAGCGGGGTGCTGAACGCGTGGCGCTTCCTGCTCCCGCCGACCGACGCGCACCCGCAGCGGGAGCCGGAGCGCTGATCACCGGTGCCGACGGTGAACACGACGCCTGACCGCACAGGCCACCACACGCGCCGGGGCACGCCGGACCGCATCGAGCCCTCTGGAAGGTGACGCGCATGTACGCCACGCCCCGCGCCGACGCCGGCTTTGCGGCGGCCGGTCGGTTACGCGGCGTACTCCACGGCCTGGACACCGACCTGATGACTCATCAGCCGGCCCGCGACCTGGCAGATGTGCCGACTGGCCGGGGGCGCCGGCGGAAACGGTCGCCACCCTGCACGACCTGGTCACCCTGGGGAGCCGGGCGGGGCGCCGGGGGGCGGATCCGCCTCGACGACTTCCTGACGGAGGTCATGCTCGCGAACTCCCCCGGCTCGCCGACGGTGTCATGCGGCGGGTACTGGGGCGGCTCGATGCCGAGGATCCCTCCGGAACGCTGTCCCAGACCCTGACGTGCCTGGCCGCGCACGGTTTCAACCGGACCGCGGCCGCGGCAGCCCTCCCGGCCCACCGCAACACTCTGCTCTACCGCATCAACCGGATCGAGAAGCTGTCCGGCCTCGACCTCGACCGGCATGCCCACCGGGAGCCGGCCCGGCCGGCCGTCGTCCGGGCGGAGACGACAGGCGCGCGTACCGCGCCTCGCTCCGCGTGACCGGGCCGCCCACCCGCACCGACCGGCCCCGGACCGGTTCCGGCCCACTCCCTCGCAGCAGGAGTCGTCATGGTGCCCAACGGCGGGCCGACTTCTTGTCCCCGTGCACAACCTGTCAGGTGCCACGCTGTCCGGCGGCAGGGTCCGGCAGAGCCGGGATTCCCGCCCTGCCGGCACCCGTACCGCGATGGAGGAGATGCGGGCATGACTACCGCTGCGGACACGATCGTCCTGATACACGGTCTGTGGATGACGCCGCTCGCCTGGGAGCACTGGGCGACCCGGTACGAGGAGCGCGGATTCACCGTGCTGACTCCCGGATACCCGGGGATCGAGCCCGGGGAGGCCGGGGTCGCGGCGCTCCGGAAGGACGCCTCCGCGATCTCCGGGGTCGGGGTCCGCGAAGTGCTGGACCATCTCACCGGCGTCATCCAGGAGTTGGACACCCCGCCGATCATCATGGGGCACTCGTTCGGCGGGACCTTCGCCCAGCTTCTGGTGGGTGCCGGGCTCGGGGCGGCCGGAGTGTCGATCGACGGTGCGGCGGTCAAGGGCGTGAACGCGATGCCGCTGTCGGAGCTCCGCTCGGTGCTGCCGGTCCTGAAGGACCCGGCGAACGCGCACCGGGCCGTCCCGCTGACGGCCGAGCAGTTCCACTACGCCTTCACCAACACCCTGGACGAGGACGCCTCCCGGCGCGCCTACGACCGCTACGCGGCGCCGACGCCGGCCCGCATCCTCTTCCAGGGCGGTCTCGCGGCCGTCACCCGCCACGCGGCCACCACCTTCGACTTCGCCGCCGACGACCGGGCGCCGCTGCTGTTCGTCTCCGGTGGCAGCGACCACATCCTGCCTCCCGTCGTCCAGCGGCAGAACTACGAGAAGAACGTGAAGCACTCGGCGGCGATCACCGCGCACACCGTGTTCGAGGGGCGCGACCACTTCACCTGTGGCGAGCCCGGGTGGGAGGCGGTGGCCGACTTCGCTCTCGGCTGGGCGCTGGACCCGCGCTCCGGAGTCCTCGACCCCGCGACCGGCGACCCGGTCTGACCGGCCGGCCCCGAGAACGGAAGGTGTGCATTGTCCAGGACAGGGGCCGACGGCCTGTGGGAGACGCTGGTCAGCGCCGGCGTACGACGCTGCTACGGGATCGTGGGTGACGCGCTCAACCCGGTGATCGACGCGCTGCGCCGCGACGGCCAGGTCGACTTCGTGCATGTACGCAACGAGGAGTTCGGCGTCTTCGCCGCCGTCGCCGAGGCGATGGGCGCCAAGGGCATCCGCGTCGAGGAACCCGGTGACCTGGTGCAGGGGCTCGCGGCGGCGCCGGCGCACACCGGTGGTCCGGTCGTGGTGGACGTCGTCGTCGACCCGTACGCGGTGGCGATCCCGGCCCATGTGCCGGCGAGGACCGCCGCGGGGTTCACCCTGAGCGCGACCCGGCACGCCCCGGCGGAGTTCCGGCCGCTGGGCAACCTCAACCGGGCCCGCCGCGTGGTCTACGCGGCCAGCGCCCGGGAATGGCAGGCGGGGTAGCCGGGCGCACGCCGCAGACGGCTCAGAGAAACCGCCCCCGGTGGAACAGCAGCGGCGCCCGGTCCGGGTCGTCGCCCGTGCCCAGTGCGTTCACCCGGCCGACCACGATCAGGTGGTCGCCGCCCGTGTGCACGGCGTGGATCGCGCAGTCGATCCAGGCGGCGGCGCCGGTCAGCCGGGGGGAGCCGGAGACCGGGGCCGCGTCGTAGGTGACGCCGGCGAACTTGTCCGTGCCGCTCACCGCGAAGGCGCGGCACAGTTCGCCCTGGCCCGCGCCGAGGACGTTGACGCAGAAGACGCCGGCGCGGGCGATGCGCGGCCAGGTGGCCGACGTACGGCCGACCATGAAGCAGATCAGGGGCGGGTCCAGGGAGAGGGAGGAGAAGGACTGGCAGGCGAAACCGGCGGGGGAGGGCTCGCCCTCGGCGGCCGGTGCGGTGATCACGGTCACCCCGGTCGCGAAGTTCCCGAGCACGCGCCGGAACTCCGTCTGGTCGACCGGCGCCCGCTCGTCCGCGCGCACGCACCGCAACTCCGGGCGCGGCAACGCCTCCACGGCCCCCGCCCCGGGAACCGACCTCAGATAACGGACGGCGGCCGCGGCCGCCCCTGCGTGTCCCATCACCTCTCCATTGAAGGTGACGGACCGTCAGATTGGAAGAGGTGCGGCCGTCCCGGGTGCCGCTGTCATCGGCCCTGGAAATCGGGGGTTCTGCGCTCCACGAAGGCCCGTACGCCGTCCTGCGCGTCCCGGGTCGTCATGTTGATCTCCTGGGCCGCCGCCTCGGCGGCGAACGCGGACGCCCGGTCGGTGTCCAGGGACGCGTTGACCAGCTGCTTGGTCAGGGCGAGGGCACGGGTGGGGCCGGCGGCCAGGCGGGCGGCCCAGTCGCGGGCCGTCTTGGGCAGGTCCGCGTCCGGGACGACCCGGTTGACCAGGCCCAGGCGTTCGGCCTCCGGCGCGGACAGGGCGTCGCCGAAGAACATCAGTTCCTTGGCGCGCTGCGGGCCGATCAGGCGGGGGAGCAGGTAGGCGCCGCCGCCGTCGGGGACCAGGCCGCGGCGCACGAACACCTCGATGAAACGGGCCGATTCGGCGGCCAGCACCAGGTCGCAGGCGAGCGCCAGATGGGCGCCGAGGCCGGCGGCGGTGCCGTTGACCGCCGCGATCACCGGCTTCTCGCAGTCCAGGACGGCGGCGACGAGACGCTGGGCGCCGAGCCGGATGGTGCGGGCCACGTCGCCCGGAATCCGTTCGGCCGTGGCGGTACCGCGGAGGTCGGCGCCCGCGCAGAAACCGCGGCCGGTGCCCGTGATGACCACCGCTCCGGTCCCCGGGTCCGCGGACGCCCCGGCGAGGAGGTCGATGATGTGGTCCCGCTGGTCGGGGGTGATCGCGTTGAGGGCGTCGGGGCGGTCGAGGGTGAGGTGGGCGACCCGCTCCGCCGTCACGTACCGGACGGTGTCCATCAGCGGCACACCGCCAGCGCGTCCAGCGCCACCGCGCCCTGGCCCTGCTCCAGCACCATCAGCGGGTTGATGTCGAGCTCGGCGAGCTGGTCGCCGAGTTCCAGGGCCATCCGCTGGACGCGGAGGACCACCTCGACGAGGGCGTCCAGATCGGCCGGCGGGCGGCCCCGGACCCCGTCCAGCAGGGCCCGCCCGCGCAGTTCCGCGAGCATGTCCCGGGCCTGGTCCTCGCCGAACGGCGGCACCCGTACGGCCGCGTCGTGCAGGACCTCGACCAGCACCCCGCCGAGCCCCACGGTCACGGTCGGCCCGAAGAGGTCGTCGTGGGTGACCCCGACGACCATCTCCACGCCCCGCTCCACCATCTGGCAGACCAGCACGCCGTCCAGGGCGACCCCCTCGTAGCGGGCGATGTCGGTCAGGTCGCGGTAGGCGTCCCGGACCTGGCTGGCCGAGGTCAGCCCGATCTTCACCAGGCCCAGCTCCGTCTTGTGGGCGATCTGGCCGCCGGACGCCTTCATCACCACCGGGTAGCCGACCAGCCCGGCCGCGCGTACGGCCGCCGCCGCGCTGGTCACCAGCTGCTCGCGCGGCACCCGGATGCCGTACGCGCGCAGCAGCTGTTTGGCCGCGTGTTCGCTCAGCTGCTGCCCGGGCCGCATCAGCGCCAGCGCCTTGCGGTAGGAGGGGGACGGGGTGCGGGGGGCCTCGTCGAAGGGGGAGCGGTAGGTGCTGACGAAACGGTGGTGGTCGAGGTAGGCGCGGACGGCGGTGAGGCAGTTGCCGACCGTGCGGAAGGCGGCCACCCGGGAGGAGCCGAGCAGCACCTCGCGGTAGGCGGCCTCGGTGCCGACCGGCGATCCCCACACCACGCACACCAGCTTGTCGGTCGCCTCGGCCGCGTCGACCAGGTCCTGGACGAGCTTGTCGCTGAGCGGCGGGAAGGGGCCGGTGATCGGGCAGATCAGCACCCCGACCTCGGGGTCGGCGAGGATCGAGTCGATGATCTTCCGGCCGCGCCAGTCGCCCACCGGGTGCCCGCCGTTGTCGACGGGGTTGGCCACGCTCAGGTACTCCGGTATCCACTGGTGCAGTTCGGCCTGCCGGGCCTCGGACAGCACCGGCAGTTTCAGGCCCAGGCCGGAGGCCAGGTCGGCGACGTGCGCGCCGGTGCCGCCCGAGATCGAGTAGACGACCACGCCGTCGGCGCGCGGCGGCCGGGCCCGGGCCAGCAGGGCGGCGGTGTCCTGGAGTTCGTCGAGTCCGTCGACGCGGATCACCCCGTACTGGCGCAGTGCCGCGTCCACCACGTCGTCCGCGCCGGTCAGCTTGCCGGTGTGGGAGGCGGCGGTGCGGGCGCCGGCCTCGGTGCGGCCGACCTTCACGGCGACCACCGGCACATGGCGGCGGGCCGCGCGGTCGGCGGCGAGCAGGAAGGCGCGGCCGTCCTTGAGGCCCTCGACGTAGCAGGCGATGGCGCCGACCTCGGGGCGCTCGGCGAAGTAGGAGATGAAGTCGGCGGTCTCCAGGTCGGCCTCGTTGCCGGTCGGCGCCCAGTGCGAGAGCCGGATGCCGAGTTCCTGCGCGGCGAAGACCGGCCTCCCCTGGTGCCCGGACTGGGTGATCAGGGCGATCGCGGGGCCGTCCAGGTCGTCGCGGAAGCGCTCGAAGGCGTTCAGGTTGGTGTTCGGGCCGAGCAGCCGGAGCCCGGAGCTCCGTACGGCCGCTGCCAGGCGGGTCTGGGCCGCGGCGCCCTCCTCGCCGGTCTCCGCGAACCCGGAGGCGAAGGCCACCGCGAACTTCACCTTGGCCTCGGCCAGTTCCTCGATCAGCGGAAGGGGGTCGGCGACCAGGAGGACGGCGAGGTCGACCTCTTCGGGCAGGTCGGCGACGGAGGGCACGCAGGCGATGCCGAAGACCGACGGGCGGGTCGGATGCACCGGGTGCACCCGGGCCCCGACCCGCGCGGCCCAGTCGAGCAGCTGCCGGGTGATGCCGGTGTTGGGCCGCCCCTCGGCGTCCGAGGCGCCGACCACGGCGACGGACTCGGGGCGGAAGAACCTGTCCAGATCCGGTACGTCCGCGTACAGCGGCCGCCCGCTGACGTCCAGCTCGTCCGCGTCGGCCGTGCGGCCGTGCACGGCCGGCCCGGGACGCTGCTCACCGCAGGCGATGACCCGGGCCCGGCGGGAGTCGGTGGTGAGGGTGCCGTGGGTTGATCCAAGCATCGTTCCGCCCGCTCCTGTGTGGACAGCACAATTAACTGACGCAGTGTCAGATTACTGAACTGACACTGCGTCAGGAACTGCTCTGCACGGAAAGTTGAGGCAGAAAGTTGAGGCCGGAAGCGGTCCTCCTTTCTTCGCGGCCCGCTCGGCCCGCTCGGCCTTCTCAGCCGAGGGCGGCCAGTACCTCCTTCGCCACCCGCTCGCCCGACCGCACCGCCCCGTCCATGTACCCGGTCCAGAACGTCGACGTCTCCGTCCCGGCCCAGTGGATCCCGCCCGCCGGCTGCCGCAGCGCGGTCCCGTACCCGGTCAGCACCCCGGGCGGCGCGTAGGCCACCGGGCCGCCCCGCGAGAAGCCCTCATTGTCCCAGCGCTGGAGCACGAAGGAGGTGGGTGATTCGGCCTTGTCGCCGAAGTAGTTGGCGTAGTCGGCCAGCACGGCGGTCCTGACGTCGGCCTCGCTCGCGGTGTCGTACGCCCGCATCTCGTCGGCCTCGATGAAACCCATCAGGGCGCCGTAGGAGCCGTCCGGCGGGGAGTTGTCGAAGGTCGAGCGGACCACGCCGGAGTCGCTGACGGCCTGCCCGTTGAGGCCGTCGGCGCGCCAGAACGGGGTGTCGTAGACGGCGATGGCCTTGCCGATCGAGCCCATCGGCATCCGCTGGGTGAGCTGGTCGCGGGCGGCCGGCAGGAGCGGGTCGTAGCTGATCCGGGCGGCGAGCGGGGGCGGCAGGGCGACGACCACCCGGGTGGCGTTGACGGTGATGCCGTCGGCCGTGACGACGTACGAGCCGCCGGACTTGACGATGGAGCGGACCGGCGCGCTCAGCACCACCCGGTCGCCGAGGGTCGCGGCGAGCTTGATCGGGACCTGCTGGGAGCCACCGACGAAACGGGACTCCTGGGCGCCGCCCGCGGTGTCGGTGAGGCGTTCCAGGGTGCCGGCGTTGGACTCGTCACCGGCGGCGGCGATGTAGAAGAGGACATAGAGCAGGGAGAGTTCACGGGGCTGGGCCGAGAAGATCGACGTGCAGGCCAGGTCCAGCAGGAACTTGGCCGAGGGCACGATCGCGTTGGCGTTCAGCCAGCTCTCGAAGGTCTGCTTGTCCCACTCGGCGGCCTTGGCGGCGGTCCACGGGGCGTCCACCGGGACCTGCGCGGCCATGCTGTCCAGCTCCGACTGCACGATCGCCGCGTTGGCGAGGCCGGCCGCGTCCACCGGCGGGACCGAGCCGAGCAGGCCGCTGGTGTCGTACGGGGTGCGCTTGCCGTCCTTGTAGAGGAGGTTGTTCCCCGTGTTGTAGGTGGTGAAGGTGGCGACGCCGAGGGAGTCGGCGAGGGCCTTGATGCGGTTCTGGGTGGGGCCGATGAACTCGCCGCCGCCCTCGGTGGCACCCCCGTTGGCCAGCTTCAGGTTCACCACCCGGCCGCCGACCCGGTCCCGGGCCTCCAGGACGGCGACGGTCTTGCCGCCGGCCACCAGGTCGCGGGCCGCGGTGAGGCCGGCGATGCCGCCGCCGACGATCGCGACGTCGACGGTGCGGGAGGCGGTGGCCGCGGATGCCGTACCGGCGGAGGCCGCGGTGAGCCCGACGGCCCCGGCGGCTCCGGCGGCGGCACCGCCGATGAGGGAGCGGCGGGAGAGCTGGGAAGAGGGCCGGGGAGACAGCTGTCTTTCACGTGCCACGTGCGTCCTCCGTGCTGAGCGAGAGGGGTGGAGCCGGAAAGTTGAGCAGGGCTCACATTCTGGTCCTGGGCACGCGCGCGATGCTACCGCCGGTAACAAACGGCTCCCGTCGCCTGCGTCACACGGGCAACAGGCGTGCTACGTAAGCGGGTTGAGGCTGTCTACGCCGACCGCTGCCGCTTGGCGACCGCCTTTGCGATCTTCTCCGCGTCGATGGCCAGTTCGCGGAGGTTGCCGCTGATGGGGTTGGTGTAGCCGGTGAAGTAGAGGCCGGGGGCGTTCTTCGGGGCGCGGGGGCCGCGGGTGCGCGGGCGGCCGCGGTCGTCGAGGACGTCGAGATGGCCGACCAGGCCCTCCAGGGCGCGGACGTATCCGGTCGCGGCGATCACCGCGTCGGGGGTGATCCGGGTGCCGTCGGCGAGGACGACCTTGCCGTCCTCGAAACCGTCGACGGTGGCCACGATCTCGACCTTCCCCCGGCGCACCGCGTCGATGAGGCCGACGTCCAGGACCGGGATGGCGCCCTGCTTCACCCGGCTGTAGAGGCCGCTGTCCGGGCGGGGCAGGCCGTGTGCGGCCAGGTCGGGGACGCTGACCTTGGCCATGGTGCGGGCCAGCCGGTCGACGAGGGCCGTCGGGAGCCGCCGTACCAGGATGGAGTTGTACTGGGCGGCCCAGCCGGCGGTGGAGCGGCGCACGATGTGCGGGACCGTGCGGACGGCCAGCCGTACCCGCGAGGCACCGCCCTCGGTCAGGTCGACGGCGATCTCGGCGCCGGTGTTGCCGATGCCGACGACGAGGACGTCCCGGCCGGCGAAGGGCTCGGCGTTGCGGTACGCGCCGGCGTGCAGGAACTCGCCGCCGAAGGCGTCCCGGCCCGGCCAGTCGGGGATGTGCGGGGTGTGGTTGAAGCCGGTGGCGACCACCACCGCGGAGCCGGTCAGCTCACGCCCGCCGGAGGCGTGCAGCAGCCAGCCGTCGCCGTCCGCCGGGCGTTCCACGCGGGAGACCTCGACGCCGGTGACGATCTCCAGTTCGTGGTGCTCGGCGTACTTCTCCAGATAGCGCACCACGTCGTCGCGGGAGACCCAGCGGCCGAAGCGGCGCGGCATGGGCAGCCCGGGGAGCGCGGACAGGCGGCGGGTGGTGTGGAGGCGGAGACGGTCGTAGTGGCGGCGCCAGGACGCGCCGACGTCGTCGGACTTCTCCAGGATCACGGCGCGGATGCCCCGGGCTCGCAGCGCGTACGCGGCGGCGAGACCTCCGGGGCCGGCGCCGATGACGTACACGGGCGAAACGGTGGGGGAAAACACGGCCATGAGCGGGAGCGTAATCACGCTCCACGTTGATGGGTCTCGGTCAAGACCGGAATTGGTTGCGGATTGATCACACCCGTAGGAGAAGTGGGTGGGACTTGTGACGTAGCCCACCTCATCTGGCGGAAAACCGGCCGGAAACCGGTCCGAAAAGTGAAAGGCCCGTGACATCGGGCCCCGGTGCGCTGGGGCCCGACGTCACGGGTGGGCGGCGTCCTTAGACAGACGGGAAAAAGGACACCGCGTTCCGGGAGGCTATCGCGGCTTCGAGAGCGCCATCACGATTGTGAGAGCTTCTTACTTCCGCGGTGGCCTGTTAATTCCGCTTGCCCTTCTTGCCCTTGCCGTAGCCCGTCACCGAGGCGATCCAGGTGATGAAGTCGCCCGGGTCGGTGTTGGCGCCATGGCCCTCGTCCCAGTAGTAGAGGTGGTTGACGTCGTCGCCGAGGTTGTCCAGGCGGGCCGCCAGGTTCGCGGAGATGACGTGCGAGGTGTCGGAGTCGCTGGTGCCCAGGCGGATCCACCAGTGCTTGGAGCGGCGGTCGTTGACCTTCTCCACCAGGTGGTACATCGGGTTCATCAGGTTCAGCTTCTCGGGGATGTCGGCGGCGACCCGCTTGGTGCTGAGTCCGGTGGAGTCATTCTTCGCGCCGTACGCCGTGAAGTGGCGGGTCTCCGTCGTACCCGCTCCGAATTCATTGTTCTCGCCTGCCGACAGGTCGAAGGCGTCGAAGGCCGGGGTGTCCTTCTTGCGGGCGCCGACGTGGGTGAGGAAGTCGTCCCAGGCGAAGGTGGCCTCGCCGCCGGACCAGGTGATGAAGGTGTTCTTCGCCAGGTACGTCTCGCGGTCCGAGTCCGAGAGTGCGGCGAGGTACCTGGTGGCCGACGGCTGGAGGTACTGCTCGACCAGGTAGTCGTCGTAGTTGCGGGCGGTCAGCGGTCCGAAACGGTTCAGGCCGCGCAGCTTCAGACCGGCCTGGTACTCGGCGAACCGGGCCTTCAGGTCCTTGGAGACGGACTGGTCGACCTGCTTGC
Source organism: Streptomyces sp. NPDC054770 (assembly GCF_053611985.1). Lineage (NCBI taxonomy): Bacteria > Bacillati > Actinomycetota > Actinomycetes > Kitasatosporales > Streptomycetaceae > Streptomyces > Streptomyces sp. NPDC054770. Next base: position 90,546 of record NZ_JBSHBL010000031.1, on the reverse strand, counting down.
CGGTGGCGAGGTCGTTGGTGCCCCAGTTCCACTCGTAGGCGCCGTCGGCGTGCTCCAGGTCGGTGATCGGGCACCAGGCGCCGACCGCGAAGACCGCGTCCGAGGCGTCGGCCGCGCCCAGCTCCTTCAGGTACTTGTCGTAGATCGGGCTGTCGCCGGACGCGCCGAGCAGCGAGGACAGGGCGCCGCCCGCGCTGGTGCCTGCAGAAACGATTCGCTCTACGTCGCCGGGGATCAGGCCCTTGTTCGCCCTGATGTACCGGACGGCGGCCTTGAGGTCGACGATCGCGGCCGGGGCGGTGCCGTAGTACTCGCCGTCGGAGTTCTTGAGGGTACGGCCGCGGGCGCCGGGCTCGATCACGACGTACCCGGCGGCCAGCGCGAGCAACTGGTTGCTGGAGGTGGCGCCGCCGGTGGCGTTGGTGTTGCCGTTGGCGTTGGAGGCGGCGCTGCTGGAGGAGCTGGGCGCCGCACCGGTGGGCGCGCCGCTGGGCGCCGCACCGCCGCCCATCGCCGAACCGCCGCCGCCGACCTCGGTGGCGTCGGCCACCGAGGAGGGCAGGTAGCCGCCGATCGAGTTGGCGAGCAGGATCGGGGCGTCGCTCGGGTCGACCGTCGTGCCGTCGATCTCGACCGGGGCGCTGACGATCAGGGACTGGTAGGTGGCGTCCACCGGGTCGGCGACGTAGGTGATCGCCTTCCAGAAGTGGTATGTCACATTGTGCTGGGTGCCCTCGGTGTCCGTGATCGTCGTCGTCAGCTTCGAATACGCGTCCGCGTCGAACGTCAGGGAGTCCGAGGACGAGGAGGAACTGCTCGACGCCTGCGCGCTGAGGGCGATACCGCCGACTGCCGCGACACCGGCCGTGGCGCCGATCCCCATGACCACGGTCCTGCGCTTGACTGCCCTGTGCTTCACCTTGCTGCTCCTCGTATCCGGGCTCCTTGGCCTTGCGGTTGCGAACGTAATCTCGCTCCGATAAAATCGTCAACAATTTGCCGGGATCTCATGGGGGACCCACAGGGCCATGGGGAACGCACAGGATTTCCCCACCCGGGGCTAGGCTGCGCTTCAGGAACTGACGTAACGTCAGATTCATGGATGCGACGAGTTCCGACGGGATACGCACACCGGCCCCGCGATACGACCGCCCCGAACCGGACGCCTTCACCCGCCCCTACTGGGAGGCGGCCGCCGCGGGCCGGCTGCTGCTCCGCCGCTGCGGCTCCTGCGGCCGGGCCCACCACTACCCCCGGGAGTTCTGCCCGCACTGCTGGAGCGAGGACGTCACCTGGGAGCGGGCGACCGGCCGTGCGACCCTCTACACCTGGTCCGTCGTCCACCGCAACGACCTCCCGCCGTTCGGCGACCGCGTCCCGTATGTGCCCGCCGTGGTCGACCTCGCGGAGGGCCCGCGCATGATGACGGAACTGGTGACCGCCGACCCGGAAGCCCTGCGCCCCGGACTGGAACTGGAGGTCGCCTTCCGGGAGGGCGCCCCGGTGTTCCGCCCGGCGCCGGCGCACTGAGCCGGGACGGGCCGGGCAAAGGAACCCCTCCGGCCTGCTGCCCGGAGGCATACGGCAACCTGCTGGGCCCCCACCCGGTGCCCGGGTTTCAATAGCCCCCATGGCCTTCACCGACGAACAGCCCGCCGCCCGCCGCCCCGACGCCACCCCCCAGGGCCTCGGCCTGCGGCTGGACCGCTGGGACCCGGACGCGGAGGCCCACGTCGAGGCGTGGCTGCGGGCCCGTTCCGATCCGGACTTCCGCCGCTGGAACACCCCGCTCGTCCTGGTGACCGACCTCGCGGGCGCCCGCGCCTCCCTGGCCGGGCAGCGGAAGCAGGCGGCGGACGGCACCTGTGCGCCGTTCCGGATCACCGACGCGGAGAGCGGTACGACCCTCGGCCACGTCGGCATCAACATGATCGACCGCACGTTCCGGACCGCCCGGGTCGGCTACTGGGTCCTCCCCGAGGCGCGGGGCCGCCGGGTCGCCACCCGCGCCCTGGCCCTGGCGACGGACTGGGCCTTCGCCGAACTGGACCTCCACCGCCTGGAGCTGGGCCACGCCCTCGGCCATGACGCGTCCTGCCGGATAGCCGTGACGTGCGGTTACGGGTACGAGGGGACACTGCGCGGCGCGATGTTCGAGGCGGGCCGCAAGGACGCCTTCCGCGACGTACACCTGCACGCCCGCCTGGCCACGGACCCCGGCCCCGCCCTGGAGGCCCGGACGGACCCCGGACCCGACCCGGACGCCTAGATCGAATCCCAGGGAACCTCGGCCCAGGCGGCGCGCAGCGCGTCCGTCAGGGCGGCACCGTCGCCGGGGAAGGGGACGTCGTCGATTCCGGCGAGCGGCTGGGCGGGGCAGTGGGAGTAGGTCGCCGCGGCGGCACGCAGTGAAGGCAGGTCGTCGGTGGTGAGGCGGCGGGTCGACCACGGCACACCGGCCTTCGCCGACGCACCCTGAAGCAGTTGCATGGTGATGCCGGGCAGCACCGCGGCCTCGGGCCACACGACCTGCTCCCCGTCCCAGAACGCGACGTTCCAGATGGAGCCCTCGCGCAGGTACCCGTCCCGGCCCACGAACAGGGCGTCGTCGAAGCCCGCCTCCCGGGCCATGCGCCGCTGGTACGTCAGCCCCATCGTCGCCAGGTGCTTGAGGTGCGGCAGCTCACGCTCGTAGACGACGGTGCGCACCCGCAGGGCGGGGCCCGGCTCGTCGGCCACGGGAGCGGTGACCGACACCATGACGTCCGGTGCCGACGGCTCTCCCGCACCGGGGGCGGACGGCTCTCCCGCGCCGGGCACGACGCTCACCCGGACCGACGTGGCACGCACCCCGCGCACCGCGTGCCGGATGAATCCCCGGAGCCGGTCCCGGTCCCGATCGCCGCCCGGCACACCGAAGAGCTCACGGGAGGCCCCTTCCAGCCGCTTCAGATGCAGCTCCAGACCACGCACGGCCCCGTCCCGCACCTGCATGGCGGTGAAGTGCCCGTAGTTCCGCGTCGCCACCCGGTGCAGGTCCTCGACGTCCGCCGGCCGGCCGTTGATCTCCACGTTCGACACGGCGCCATGCTGTCACAGGCGCCCAAATTCAGGTGCCCGGCACAGCGTTGGGACGGGAACATCGACCATGGCTCCCGAAAGAGACGCATCCGACTGGCACTTCACTCCCGACGTCGACGAATTCCTCGCCCACGCCCAGGACTTCCTCCACTCCCGGCCCGACCGGCACACCATCCCCCTCACGGTGACCGAGCAGCTCCGCAGGCGCGGACCGCAGGCCTACGGCGACCGGCCGCCGTTCTTCGGCTACCTCGCGCGGAGCGACGGCAGCGTGGCCGCCGCGCTGCTCCACACGCCCCCCTACACCCTGCACACCACCCCGGTCACGGCCGACGAGACCGAGGCGCTGGTCGACCGCCTCCTCGCCCTCGGCCACCCGGTGCCCGGGTTCTCCGCCGAGCGTGCCGTGGCGGAGGCGTTCGCGGCGGAGTGGGAACGGCGGACGGGGGTGCCGGGAGAGCTGCGGGAGTCGATGCGCCTGTACCGGCTGGCCGAGCCGACGGCCCCCTCCCCGGCGCCGGAGGGCCGGGCGAGGCTGGCCGGCGCGGCCGACCGGGACCTGCTGATCCGCTGGTACGAGGGGTTCGTGGCCGACGCGGGCACGGGGAACAGCCGGGACGGCGGGGAGTGGGCCGACTTCCGGCTCTCCTACGACGGCGTCACCCTCTGGGAGACGCCCGACGGCACCCCCGTCTCCATGGCCGGCGTGACCCTGGCGGTCGCCGGCCAGATCCGGGTCGCCCCCGTCTACACCCCGCCGGAACTGCGCGGCCGCGGCTACGCCGGCGCGGTGACGACGGAGGTCGGCCGGGCGGCACTGGCCGCGGGGGCCGCCGAGGTCCTGCTCTTCGCGGACCTCGCCAACCGGACCAGCAACGCGCTCTACCAGCGCATCGGCTACCGGCAGGTGGCGGACTGGGCGGTGTACGACTTCGCGGCGAAGGCGCGGTGAGGGCGCGGTGAGGGCGGCCGCTCACGGCCACAGCAGTTCCCTCCGCCACCGCCCGTCCGCCTCCGCGACGTACCGGAGCCGGACGTGGCGGCGGTCCGGGTCGCCCTGGAAGAACTCGGCCTCCTCCGGGTGCAGCCGGTACAGGGTCCAGGTCGGGGAGGGGGCGGCCGGGTCGGCGTGGGCGCGTTGCCAGGCCGCCTCCGACTCCGTGCGCAGTTCCTCCAGCGAGGACAGGGGGCTGCTCTGGCGGCCGGTGAGGGCCGCCGCCAGGGCGCCCGTCGAGCGGGCGTGCAGGTCGGCCTGGCTCTCCTCGGCCGGGGCCGCCGTGACCGGGCCGCGCAGCCGGACCTGGCGGCCCAGGACCGGCCAGTAGAAGGCCAGGGCCGCGTACGGGCGGGTGGCCAGCTGGCGCCCCTTGCGGCTGGTCACGTGCGACGCGAAGGACCAGCCGTGCGCGTCCGCGCCGTGCAGCATCACGATCCGTACGTCCGCCCGGCCCTCCTCGTCCGACGTCGCCAGCGACACGGTGTGCGGCTCCTGCTGCCCGGCCGCCACCGCCTCCGCGAACCAGGTGGTGAAGAGGGCGAGCGGTGCCTCCGGAGCCGACGCCGGGTCGAACGGCCGTAGCTCCGTGGCCTCGGGGTGCCAGACGCGGAGCGACCTCAGGAGCGCGTGAAGATCCGTTGCTGCCATGTGCCGAGTATCACTCGGTACCTCCCGCAGCCGTGCCATCAGCCACCTCGTGCGTCAGGTCCGGGGTCCCGGCGGCCGAACCCGGGGCACAACCGAGCAAATCCCTGCGAACACCTGTGCCCCGGCCGCACACTGTCCGGCATGAGGCGACCGAAGACCGTGAAAGTGGCTGTACGCCACGTAAGCGGCGATGTCGGGCGGCCCAGGGCGCGGGCCGTCACCTGGGCCGCCCGGGACTTCCGGCTGGTCCGGCCGGCCGAGGGCCGGGACCGGGTGGAGCTGGAGTGTCCCGTCTGCGCGGTGTCCGTGTTCGCCGAGGTCAGCGACCATGCGCGGACCCGGCGGGTGCGCCAGGTGTGGGCCGTGGTGTCGGCGCTCTCCCTCGTGGTGGCCGTCGCCGCCCTCGGCTACGCCCTCCACGAGGGCGGCAGGGTCCTGCCCGGCGGCCGGTCCCTGCCGGTCCTCTTCCCGGTCGGCGTGGTCGTCGCCGGGCTCGTCATGGCGCCCACGGCCTGGGTGCGCAGCCGCCACCACATCGGCGTCACCCTCCTCGACGCCCCCGAGTCCCGCCGCGGCCACCGGATCGTGCCGGTACGCGGTTGACCGAGGGCGGTCAGTGCCGGGCGAACTGGACCCCGGTGCGCTGGACCACGTCCGGGCGTACCGCGAGCGCCGGCACGGTGAGCTGTTCGCCGTAGATGTCGGTGAGGCGGATCTCGCCGCCGCAGCCGGTGCCCTGCTCGGAGAGGAAGTAGTTGTACGCGGTGCGGGTCAGCGCCAGCCAGCCGCTGCTCGTGCGGACCTCCAGGCGGGCCAGCGGGTTGCGGTGGCCGATCGCCTGGATGCCGCACCAGTACTGGGTGGAACCGGTCTTGTAGCGGATCGAGACCGTGTCGGAGGTGGCCGGGCTCAGCAGGCTCCAGGTGATCGCGATCCGGCCCGCGGAGAGGGGGGCGAGCTTCGCGAACGCCTGCCTGCTGAGGTCGAGTTGGCCGGCCGTGCAGGGCGCTGGGCACTCGTTGGTGATCCGTACGGTGATGGACGTGCCGCTCGCCGCGCGGACCGAGACGTACGCCCCGCAGGCCTTCGCGGTCTCGTAGTCGGCGGTGTTCATCGCCGCGGTCATCACGTCGGAGGTCGGGCCGTAGGAGCAGGCGCCGTCGCCGTTTCCGACGTCGTAGGAGGTGGCGACCCCCTGGTAGGCGGTGCCGGGGCGGATCCGGCCGGCCGCGGGGGCGGTGGTGGTGGCGGAGGAGGCGCCGGATGCCGAGCGCCGGGCCGGGGTGGCGGACGGGTGCACCGATACGGACGCGGACGGCGACGGGGTGGTGTGCCTGCCCGCCGTGGAGGCCGTCGTGGTCGTCGTGGACGGCTTCGGCGACGACGGGGTCTTGGGTGTCGCCGCCGCGCTCGTCACGGCGTCCGACACGGACCCGGACACCGCCCGGTCCTGCCCGGTGGCGCCGGCCGCGGCGCCGGGCCGGAAGGCCACGACCAGGGTCACGACCAGGGCGACGGCGGCGACCGCGGCCACCGCGAGCAACGGACCGCGGACCGGGCGCCATTCGAAGTCCCGGTCCGGCTGCGGCTGCCGGCGGCGGCGATGTGAGGAGGAGGCCACGGAGGGATCCTTACGCGATTCGGCGGTGCACGTCCTTCGAACATCGAAGCTTCCGGTACGACAGTTGCCGCCGGGGCGGAAGAGGTTGCCGCCGTTCCGTGAGAAGTTGCCGCCGCTCCGCGAGAGACCGCCCTCGCGATCACCCCCGCCCCAGCACCACCGTCCCCGACGAGCAGAACCAGCCGCCCGTCCCCGACGCCACCCCCAGCTCCGGCAGCCCCCCGTCGGCCCGCCGCACCTGCCGCCGGCCGGCCTGTCCGCGCAGCTGCCGTACCGCCTCCACGAGGAGGAACAGCCCCCGCATCCCGGGGTGTTGGGCCGACAGCCCGCCCCCGTCGGTGTTCACCGGCAGCTCCCCGCCGGCGACCCGCAGCCGCCCCTTCGCCGCGAACGCCCCGCCCTCGCCCTTCGCGCAGAAGCCCAGGTCCTCCAGGGTGACGAGGGTCATGTAGGTGAACGCGTCGTAGATCTCGGCGAAGTCGATGTCGGCGGGCGTGACTCCGGCCCGCCGGAAGGCCAGTCGGCCGCTGACCGCAGCCGGGGACACCGTGAAGTCCGGCCACTCCGACATGGTGGCGTGGGAGAGGCACTCACCCGTGCCGAGGACCCACACCGGGGCGGTACGGCAGTCCGGTACGTACTCCTCGGCCGCCAGCAGCACCGCCGCGCCGCCGTCCGAGCGGATGCAGCAGTGAAGTTTCGTGAAGGGGTCGGCGATCATCGGTCCGGACAGGACCTCGTCGACCGTGATCGGGTCGCGGAACATGGCCTCCGGGTTCAGTGCGGCGTTGGCCCGGGCCTGGACCGCCACCTCCGCCAACTGCTCGATCGTGGTGCCGTGTTCGATCATGTGGCGGCGGGCGGCCATCGCGTACTTGGCGATGAGGGTGTGGCCGTAGGGGACCTCGAACTGCAGGGGGCCGCGGGCGCCGAAGGACAGGTTCCCGGTGCGCCGCCCCGCCCGGATGTCGGCGCGGGCCGTCGAGCCGTACACCAGCAGGACCGCGTTGGCGTGGCCGGCGGCTATCGCGTCCGCCGCGTGGGCCGCCATGACCTCCCAGGTCGAGCCGCCGACGGCGGTGGAGTCGGCCCAGGTGGGGCGCAGGCCCAGGTACTCGGCCACCTCCACGGGGGCCAGCGTGCCGAGGCCCGCCGACGCGAAGCCGTCCACCACGTCCCGGGTAAGGCCCGCGTCGGCGAGCGCGCGGCGGGCCGCCTGGGCGTGCAGGGCGTAGGGGGTGGCGTCGTCCACCCGGCCGCAGTCGGACAGGGCCACGCCGACCACGGCGACCTTGCGGGGTCCAGTCATGAATCTGACGGTACATCAGATCTACTCCCCTCCGCCCCTGTGCATCTGCATCCGGCGCCCCTAGCATGACGGGCCGTCAGATCGTCAGGAGGTCCGGTCATGGACGCCCGCTTCACCGACGAGCAGGACGAGATCCGGCGCGCCCTGCGTGAACTGCTCCACAAGCGCTGCGGAACGGACGACGTGCGGGCCGCCGTCGACAGGGCGGAGGGATACGACCCCGGCCTGTGGACCGCCCTCGGCGAACAGCTCGGCCTGCCCGGCCTCGCCCTTCCCGAGGAGTACGGCGGCGCCGGCTGCACCCGCACCGAAGTCGCCCTGGCCGCCGAGGAGCTGGGGCGGGCCCTGGCCCCCACCCCGTTCCTGGCCACCGCCGTGCTCGCCGCCCCGCTGCTGCTCGCCCTCGGCACCGACGCCCAGCGCGCCGAGCTGCTCCCGGGGATCGCCGACGGCAGCCGCACCGCCGCCCTCGCCGTCCCCGGCACCCGGCTCGGCACCGCCCTCGCGCTCACCGGGCCGCCCGGCGCCGACTGGGCGGGCGGCGGCCGGGCCGGGGGCGTCCAGGCGCGGCGCACCGGGGACCGGTGGCGGCTGTACGGGGAGGCAGACCAGGTGCTCGACGGGCACAGCGCCGGCCTGCTGCTCGTGCCCGCGCACACCGGGGGGTACGCCCGCTCGCGCGTCCTGCTCTTCCTGGTGGCGGGGGACGCCCCCGGGGTCGTACGGACCCGGCTGACCGGCCTCGACGCCACCCGCGGTCAGGGCCGGGTGCAACTGCGCGATGTGCACGCCGAGTTGCTCGGGTCCGACGAGGACACCGACGTCCGGGCCGCGCTCGCCGCCCTCGGTGACTTCACGGCCGCCGTGCTCGCGGGCGAGGCGGTGGGAGCCGCCGACCGGGCGCTGGAGCGGACCGTGGAGTACGTGAAGCAGCGGGAGCAGTTCGGGCGGCCGATCGGGTCGTTCCAGGCGGTCAAGCACCGGCTGGCCGACGTGTACGTGGCGGTACGGGCGGCCCGCTCGGCGGCCTACTACGCGGCCTGGGCGACGGCTCACGGGGAGCAGGTCGGCGGGCTGGCGCTGGCGCAGGCGCTGGAGGCGCTGCGGACCGCCGCCGGGGAGGGCATCCAGCTGCACGGCGGGATCGGCTTCACCTGGGAGCACGAGGCGCACCTGTACTTCAAGCGGGCCGCCGGCGACGAGCTGCTCTTCGGGCCCGGGCACCGGCTGCGCGCGCACGCGGCCGAGGCGGCCGGGCTGTTCGCGGGAGAGGAGGTGGCGGTGTGATCGGCGAACGGCTGGTGCAGAAGGTGTCCGCCACCCGGGGGTTCGCCAAGGTGGCCCCGCACGTGATCCCGGCCCTGGACCGGGCCGTGCACCGGCTCAGCCGCGGCCGGGTGCTGCTCAGCGCCCAGATGCTGCCCGGGGTGATCCTCACCTCCACCGGCGCACGCAGCGGGCAGCCCCGCCGTACGCCGCTGGCGTGCATGCCCGAGGGGGACGGCTGGTTCCTGGTCGGCTCCAACTTCGGGCGCACCGGCCATCCCGCCTGGACGTACAACCTCCTCCGGTATCCCGCCGCCGAGATCAGCTGGAAGGGGCGGGACATCCCGGTCACCGCCCGGCTGCTGGAGGGGGCGGAACGGGCGGACGCCTGGCGGGCGCTGCTGGTGTTCTGGCCGCCGTACGCCGCCTACCAGGAGCGGGTGGACCGGGAGATCCGGCTCTTCCGGCTCACGCCCGGCACGTCATAGCGCGTGCTGGGCGAGCAGCAGCGCCCCGATGCCCAGCATCGCCGCCCCCGAGGTGCGGGTGACCGCGCGGGCCGCCTTCGGGCGGGCGGAGAGCAGACGGCGGGCGAGGACGCCGACGGTCAGGTAGACGGCGGTGCAACTGGCCATGTGGAGGAGGCCGAGCACGGCCGTCTGGAGGGCTATGGGCGGGTGGCCGCCCTTGGTGACCAGGAACTGGGGGAGCACGGAGAGGTAGAGCAGCAGCGCCTTGGGGTTGAGGCCGCTGATCGCCGCGCCCCGCCAGAAGCCGTCCGGCCCGGCCGCCGCCTCCTGCGGCACCGCCGGGCGGCGCAGCACGCTCCAGCCCAGCCACAGCAGGTATCCGGCGCCGGCCACGGTCAGCGCCGTGAGCAGCCCCGGGGAACCCGCCACCAGCACCGCGAGCCCCGCCACCGCCAGCGCGGTGTGCAGCGCGTACCCCGCCATCAGGCCCGCGACAGCGCGTCCCACCGAGCGGCCGCGCACCCCGGCGGCGATCACGTACGCCCAGTCGGCGCCCGGGACGCAGACCAGCAGCAGGTCGACGGCGAGGAAGGAGAGCAGGTGTCCGGTGTCCATGGAGGGGACATTAGGCGCGATCGGCCCGAAAGTGTTGTCGAAATTTGCTCGTGAGTGGCTGTCTCGGGGGAGAATCTTCCCCATGGACGACGTGGACCGGAAAATCCTTGCCGAGCTCCAGCAGGACGGGCGGCTGACCGTGACCGAGCTGGCCGGGCGGGTGCGGCTGAGCGTCTCGCCGTGCCACCGCCGGCTGCGCGAGCTGGAGCGGGCCGGGGCGATCAGCGGGTACCGGGCGGTGGTGGACCCGGCCGCCGTGGGGCTGACCTTCGAGGCGCTGGTCTTCGTGTCCATGCGGCAGGAGGACCGGGACACGGTCGCCGACTTCGAGCGGGCGCTCGCTGACATCCCCCATGTCCTGGACGCGCAGCGGCTGTTCGGCGAACCCGACTACCTGCTGCGGGTGGCCACCGCCGACCTCGCCGCCTTCCAGCGGCTCTACGACGAACGGCTCGCGACCCTGCCGGGCGTGCAGCGTCTCACCTCGACGCTGGTGATGAAGCACGTGGTCCGGGACCGGCCGCTGCCGGCGTAGCGGAACAGGCGGCGGCCCACCTCGGGGTGAACCACCGCCTGCCAGACAGGACCCAGGGCGCGGGCTACTTCGTGGGCTTCTTCCCGGTCACGCCGAGATGCACCAACAGCGCCAGGTTCGGCTTGAGTTCGGCCTGCTTCACACCCCAGGTCTGGAAACCCTTCTGGTGCGCGGCGACGGCCGCGAGCATCGCGACCAGCGAACCGGCCACGGCCGCCGGGTTCACGTCCTTGTCGACCCGGCCCTTGGACTGCAACTCCGCGATGGAGTCGGTCAAGGAGTTGTTCACCGAGTTCAGGATCTTCATACGGATCTTGTAGAACCGTTTGTCCCCCTCGGCCGCTCCCAGATCGACCACGCGCAGAATCGCGTCGTTCCTGCGCCAGAACTCCAGGAAACCGTCCACGAGTTCCTGCGCGGTCGACCAGCCGGCCTTGCCGACCCAGGAGCGCCCGGCCAGCAGCTCGGTCAACTGGCCGCCCTCGGTGGCCATTTGCTCGGCGATCTCCAGGACGGCGCCCTCGACGTCCGGGAAGTACTGGTAGAAGGTCGCGGGCGAAGTACCCGCCTTCCGGGCGACATCGATGACCTTGACGTCCCGGTAAGGGGAGGAGCTGAGCATCTCGCTGAGGCAGTCGAGCAGCTTCTGCCGGGTCGCCTGCCCACGCCGGCCGGCCACGCGGCCGTCGACGGTACGCACTTGTCCTGTCATGCCGTCAGCTTACCGAGGGGTGATCGGAGCGCGATTCGGCCGACTGCAAATGGGGTGCACTGGTGTACGGGGTGACTGCACGGAAGGGAAACAGGAGGGAAAGCGCCGGTCACTCCGGGCGGGTGCGGCTGGTCTGCGCGGCGCGGGCCGGGCGGTTACTTTGACGACATGGCCGAAAACAGGGCATCCGGATACGCGGAGGGCGTCCCGTGCTGGGCGGACGTGCAGCTCTCCGACGTCGAGGCGGGCAAGCGGTTCTACGGCGGGCTCTTCGGGTGGACCTTCGAGGACGCCGGCGCGGGGGCCGTGTGGGCCCGGCTCGACGGTGCGGCCGTCGCCCGGCTGGCCCGGAAGCGGGACGGCCGGATGCCCACCGTGTGGACGGTGTACTTCGCGACCCCGGACGCCCGGGACCTGGCCCGCCGGATCCTCGCGGCCGGCGGGCAGATCGTCAACGACCCCGCGCCCGTCCGCGACCTCGGCACCGCCGCCCTGGCCGCCGACCCCACGGGCGCCGTCTTCGGCATCTGGCAGGCCGCGCGCCACCCCGGCTTCGGCGTCCGGCACGCCCCCGGCACCTTCGCCTGGGCGCAGCTCTACACCAGCGACACCGAGACGGCGAACACCTTCTACGGCCACCTCTTCACCGACGCCCTCTTCGGCGCCGACGCCGACCCGGACTTCGGCCGCGCCCCGGTGACCGAGGTGTTCGCGGCCGGGATGCCGTCCCAGTTCGTCGTCCACTTCCGCACCGGGGACGTGGCGGCCGCGGTGCGGGCCGTGCAGCAGCTGGGCGGCCGGGTCCAGGCGCCGCCCTTCGAGACGTCGTACGGAAAAGTGGCCGTCGTGACCGACAATCAAGGGGCGTCCTTCGCACTGCTGGAACGCTGAGGCCGGAAACAGCCGGGTCTTGGCAGACACTCAGCAGATAAATGTCTCACTTTGTCATGAGACACCCTGATTAATCACCGGGTTCGCAACCTGTGCCCGGGCCAGGAAGAATCGGGGTGCGTGCCGCCACGGCGGTGCGGTGGTGAGACGCTGCACGGGGTCGCGTACATATGTGGATGGACGAGGCCGGTACGGGGAGGTGGCAGGCAAGTGGTGGATCAGCTGACGCAGCACGATCCGCGGCGGATCGGGCCGTTCGAGGTGCTGGGACGGCTGGGGGCCGGCGGCATGGGGCTGGTCTATCTGGCGCGCTCGGCGTCCGGCCGGCGCGTGGCGATCAAGACGGTCCGGACCGAGCTCGCCGAGGACCAGCTGTTCCGGGTCCGCTTCACCCGCGAGGTGGAGGCGGCCCGCGCGGTCTCCGGCTTCTACACGGCCGCCGTCGTCGACGCCGACCCGCGCGCGGCCGTGCCGTGGCTCGCGACCGCGTACGTGCCGGCGCCCTCCCTCGAAGAGATAGTGAACGACTGCGGGCCGCTCCCGGCCCAGGCGGTCCGCTGGCTCGCCGCGGGCGTCGCCGAGGCGCTCCAGTCGATCCACGGCGCCGGACTGGTCCACCGGGACCTCAAGCCCTCCAACGTCCTCGTCGTCGAGGACGGCCCCCGGGTCATCGACTTCGGTATCGCCTCCGGTGTCTCCAACACCCGGCTGACGATGACGAACGTCGCGGTCGGCACCCCCGCCTACATGTCCCCGGAGCAGGCCAAGGACTCCCGCAGCGTCACCGGCGCGAGCGACGTCTTCTCGCTCGGCTCCATGCTCGTCTTCGCCGCCACCGGCCACCCGCCCTTCCACGGCGCCAACCCGGTCGAGACCGTCTTCATGCTCCTGCGCGAGGGCCCCGACCTCGAAGGCCTCCCGGACGAGCTGCGCCCCCTCATCGAGTCCTGTATGCAGATGGAGGCCGCGGGCCGCCCCAACCCGGCCGACCTCCAGGCCCAGCTGGCACCCCACCTCTTCGGCTCCGGCTCCGACGACAGCGGTACGGCGTCCGCGTGGCTGCCGGAGAAGGCGGTCGGGCTGATCGAGTCACGGCGCGGCGGCCGCCCGGCCGTGAAACCCTCCGCCAACCCGTCCGGCGCCCGCAGCGCCGGCCGCCCGGTCCTGCCCCCGCCGCCCTCCTACGACCCCGTGGTCCCGGCCCCGGTCCCCGTCGGCGCCCCCGACACCGGGCCGGTCCGGCTCGCCGGTGCCCCGGTGCCGATCGGCCCCGGCCCGCGCGTCGCCGACGCCCGCGCCGCCGCCGTGAAGGCGCCGCCGCCCGAGGCCGGCCTGGTGGCCAGCTGGTCCCGCCCGCACCCCGGCGTCAACGGCGCCGACCCCGCCGTACCGCCGGTGCCCGTCCTGCCCCCGGAGACCGCGTCCGGCTGGCGGCCCTGGCGGTTCCGGATGTCCAACGACGTCTGGGGCACCCCGTCCGTCGACGGCGACCTCGTCTACGTCACCTCCTTCGAGGTGCACGCCCTCGACGTGGCCACCGGCCGCCGCCGCTTCAAGACCCGCGACGTCGCCTGGTCCATGGCGGTCGCGGACGGCCGTATCCACGCCTCCGACGGCCCCACCCTGTTCGCCCTGGAGGCCCGCGAGGGCGGCGACCTGTGGCGGCTGTCCACGGACGCCTGGGTGTACTCCCTCAAGGCAGACCGCGGCACCCTCGTCACCGGCACCCGGGGCGGCGGCGTCCAGGCCTGGGAGGCCTCCAACGGGCAGAAGCTCTGGGAGCTGTCCGGCGCCCAGACCGACTTCGAGGCCCCCGAGTCCGGTCCCTCCCTCCACGACGGCACGGTCTACGTCTGGCAGGACGCGCGCCTGCGCGCCCTCGACGCCCGTACCGGCGACGAACGCTGGTCCTACCCGATCGGCGACGCGGCCTCCTGCGGCGGCGTCCCGGTCCGCCTCACCCACGCCGACGACGGCTTCGTGTACGCCTCCGCGGGCACCCGCGTGATCGCCCTCGACACCGCGAGCGGCCGGGTCCGCTGGCACTTCGAGGCGCCGGCCGTCTTCCTCTCCCCGCCCGCCTACGTACCCGGCCCCGCCGTCACCGGCGGCGGCATCTACCTCGCCGACTACCTCGGCACCGTGTACGCCCTCGACGCCACCGACGGCCGCGACCGCTGGCGCATCGCGACGGAGGCCCGCGCCTCGATCGAACCGGTCCTGGTGGCCGCCGGCCATGTCCACGTCGGCAGCGGCAAGGGCCTGTACACGCTGGACGCGGTCACCGGCACCCCCAAGTGGCGCTTCCAGGCGGGCGGCGATGTCGTGGGCTCCCCGGCGGTGGCCGAGGGCCGCATCCACTTCGGCTCCACCGACCACCTCCTCTACACCCTGAAGGCCGACGACGGCCGGCTGCGCTGGAAGCTGGCCACGGGCGGCGAGATCACCGGGTCGCCGGTGGTGCGGGACGGGGTGGTGTACGCGTGCAGCAAGGACCGCTGCGTGTACGCCCTGGACGCCGAGAAGGGCACGGGGACCGCGCGCACGGCGTGAGTGCCGGGATCGCCTGACGGGCGGGTGCGGCCGCGTGGGGGCCGTTCGCGCAGTTCCCCGCGCCCCTAAAAGCAAAAGATGGGGCGCTGCTGCAGCGCCCCTTTAAGGGCGCGGGGCTGTATTCGATTTGCGGCTTCGCCGCGTGGGCGCGGCCAGTACATCTCGGCGGGCCGGGGAGCAGCCGACCCAGGGGCGCGGGGCCGTATTCGATTTGCGGCTTCGCCGCGTGGGCGCGGCCAGTGCATCTCGGCGGGCCGGGGAGCAGCCGACCCAGGGGCGCGGGGAACTGCGCGACAAGCCACGACGGACCGGCACCCGCCCGGCGGCATCGAGTGGCGCCCTCTTCGGCGGTCGGGTGCTGCCCGGGACGGCCGTCGTACCAGTGGTCGCACGGAAGGGCTGTGCACGGCGGCCGTCACTCGGGGTGGGAGTCGGCTCCCACAGCGAACGGTACGCCCGGGTGCCCCGTGCCGCCACGCGGTGGATCAGCGGGTGCGCGGGGTCGTACGCGGGCGGTCGGCGAAGAGTTCCGCCTGGCGTTCGCCGGGCAGGTTGCCCAGGGTGATCAGGTGCGGGGCCGCGGCCCACCCCCGCTCGCGGGCCGCTTCCTTCGCCGCCCACAGCGCCCGCACGCTGCCCTGCACACCGTGCGGCGGATACCCGGCGATGGCGGTCGCGCAGCGCACGGCGGCCTCCAACGCCTGCCCGGCCGACGTCACTTCGGACACCAGCCCCACCTCGTACGCCCGGCGCGCCCCCATCCGCTCGGCGTTGCCCATCAGCACCATCCGGGCCACCTCCCCGTACGGCATCCGCTGTGCCATCAGCACCGACTCGTACGCGCTGACCATGCCGTAGGAGGTGTGCGGGTCGAAGAAGGCGGCGGTCTCGTCGGCGACGACGAAGTCCGCCTCGCCGAGGAGATAGAAGGCACCCCCGCAGGCCATCCCGGCAACGGCGGCGATCACCGGCTTCCACAGGTCGTTCGTCTTGGGACCGATCGCGATCAGCGGATCGTCCTGGCTGTACGGCGAGGACGGCTGCGGCACGACGGCGTCCCGGTCGAGACCGGTGCTGAAGGCGCGCCCGCCGGCGCCGGTGAGGACGACGGCCCGCACGGTGTCGTCGAAGCGCAACGCCCGCCAGGCACGCACGAGTTCGCCGGCGGTCGCGAGGTCGATGGCGTTGAGCCGCTCGGGGCGGTCGAGGGTGAGGACGGCGACGCCGGTGTCCTTGTCCGTGTCCAGGCAGAGGCTCACGGCCGCTCCAGGACCCACTGCGGGAGACCGTCCGCGAAGACCGCCTGCACCCGGGCGCCGATCCGGATCCGGTCGGGAGGCAGGGAGTCGAGGGGGGCGCCCGCCTCGCTCACCACGTTCCCCACCAGCCGTATCCGGGGCGCGTCGTCCAGTTCCACGACCACGACGTTGTACGGAGCCTGCGCCGCGTACTCGGGAAGCAGCGGCGGGTGCGGGACGACGTACGACCAGATCCGGCCCCGCCCGCTCGTCGGCCGCCACTCGCTCGCGAAGGACTGGCAGTGCGGGCAGCAGGGCCGGGGCGGGAAGCGGGGTTCGTGGCAGTCGGCGCAGGCCTGGACGCGGAGTTCGCCGCGGGCCGCGTACTCCCAGAAGGGGGCGCTGTCGGTGTCGGTGGCCGGTCGCAGCATCTCAGCTCCGGTTGGTGAGGAGGAGGGCGGAGGTCGGGACGCCCTCGCCGGCGGTGACCAGGCAGGTCGCGGCGCCGGGCACCTGGGCGGTGCTGGTGCCGCGCAGCTGCTTGACGCCCTCGGTGATGAGGTTGAAGCCGTGCACGTAGGCCTCGCTGAGCCCCCCGCCGCCGGTGTTGATCGGCAGCCGCCCGCCGATCTCCAGCGCGCCCCCCTCGGTGAACGCCCCGCCCTCCCCCCGGCCGCAGAAGCCGTACCCCTCCAGGGAGAGCGGTATCAGGGCGGTGAACGCGTCGTAGATCTGGGCGACGTCGACGTCCTCGGGGGTGAGGTCGGCGTGCTTCCAGAGGTGGCGGGCGGCGGTCCAGGCGGGGCCGGTGAGGGGGTCGTCGTTCCAGTAGTTGACCATGCCGTGGTGCTGGGCGGGGAGGCCCTGGGCGGCGGAGTGGATGTGGACGGGCCTGCGTCGGCAGTCGCGGGCGCGTTCGCTGCTGACCACGACACATGCCAGCGCCCCGTCCGTCTCCAGGCAGTTGTCGAAGAGGCAGAGGGGCTCGCTGATCCAGCGCGAGGTCATGTACATCTCGCGGGTGAGGGGGCGGTCGTACATGACGGCGGCGGGGTTCTGGTTGGCGCGGTTGCGGCAGGCGAGGGCGACGTTGAAGAGGTGGTCGCGGGTGGCGCCGTACTCGTGCAGGTAGCGGCGGGTGAGCATGGCTATCTCGTCGGCGGGCCGGAGCAGGCCGAAGGGGCGGGTCCACTGGGCGGGGGTCGGCAGCTGGACGGTGGTGTTGGTCCAGGGGCGGGGGCCGGAGCCGCGCTTGCGCGACCGCCAGGCGACGCCGACCGTGGCCTGCCCGCTCGCTATCGCCGTCGCCAGGTGCGCGACCGTGGCACAGGAACCGCCCCCGCCGTACCCCACCTTGCTGAAGAAGGTCAGGTCGCCGAACCCGACCGCCTTGGCCAGCTCCACCTCGTCGGTCTCCTCCATGGTGAAGGAGGCCAGGGCGTCGACCTCGCCGGGCGCGATGCCGGCGTCGTCGAGGGCGGCGAGGACGGCCCGGCAGGCGAGGGTCTTCTCGTCCTCGTCGAGCCGTTTGGCGAAGGGGGTCTGCCCGATCCCGACGATGGCGGTGGCGTCCTTGATGCCCCTGAGACCGGCCATGTGCCCGTACCTCCACGGCTGTCGCGGTTTGCTGACAGGTCGTCAGGCTACAGCTAATCTGACGGTCAGTCAGCTATGCGTCCGGGGAGGCCGGTTGTGCGCGGTGACATGGAGTGGGGGACGGTTCCGGGGCTGGTGCGGTCGGCGGCGCAGCGGTACCCGGACGTCGAGGCCGTGGTCGACGGCCGGACCCGGATCACGTACGCCGAACTGGGCGCCCGGGTGGCACGGGCCGCGGCCGCGTGCATCGCCTCCGGCGTGGAGCCGGGCGACCGGGTGGGGATCTGGGCGCCGAACTCCCTGGACTGGATCGTCGCGGCATTGGGCGCGGTGTCGGCGGGCGGGGTGCTGGTCCCGCTGAACACCCGCTTCAAGGGGACGGAGGCGGCGGACGTGCTGCGCCGCAGCGGCGCCCGGCTGCTGTTCGTGACCGGGACCTTCCTGGGGACCTCGTACGTGGCCTCGCTGCGCAGGGCGGCGGGGGAGGGGGGCGGCCGGGGCCCGCTGCCGGGGCTGCCCGCCCTCCGGGACGTGGTGGTGCTGTCGGACGACGCACCGGCGGACTTCCGCGCCTGGAAGGACTTCCTGGCGGGCGGGGAGGGCGTGGGGGCCGGTGAGGTCGCGGCTCGGGAGGGCGCGTTGGACGGTGGTTTTCTGTCCGACATCATCTTCACGTCCGGTACGACGGGCCGCCCCAAGGGCGCGATGATCACGCACGCCCAGACGCTCCGGGCGTACGAGGTCTGGGCGGACCTGGCGGGCCTGCGCACCGGCGACCGCTACCTGATCGTCAACCCCTTCTTCCACACCTTCGGCTACAAGGCCGGGGTGATCGCCTGCCTGATGCGCGGGGCGACGATGATCCCGCAGCCGGTGTTCAACGTGGAGACGGCCCTCGCGAACATCGCGGCGGAGCGGGTGTCGGTCCTCCCCGGCCCCCCGACCCTGCACCAGTCCCTCCTCGACCACCCGGCCCGCGACACCCACGACCTCTCCGCCCTGCGCCTGGTGGTGACCGGCGCGGCGGTCGTCCCCCTCCTCCTCGTGGAACGCCTGCGCGGCGAACTCGGCGTCGAGACGGTCCTGACCGCCTACGGCCTCTCCGAGGCGAGCGGGATCGTGACCATGTGCCGCCAGGGCGACGACCCGACGGTGATCGCGACCACGTCGGGGCGGGCGATACCCGGCACGGAGGTCCGGGTGGACGAGGCCGGCGAGGTCCTGGTCCGCGGCTTCAACGTCATGCGCGGCTACTACGAGGACGCGGCGGCGACGGCCGAGACGCTGACGGAGGACGGCTGGCTGCGCACCGGCGACGTCGGCGTCCTGGACGCGGCCGGGAACCTGCGGATCACCGACCGGCTGAAGGACATGTTCATCGTCGGCGGCTTCAACGCGTACCCGGCGGAGATAGAGCAACTGCTCGGCCTGCACCCGGATGTGGCGGACGCGGCGGTGATCGGCGTCCCGGACGGACGGCTGGGCGAGGTCGGCAAGGCGTTCGTGGTGCGGCGGCCGGGCGCGGTCCTCACGAGCGACGACCTGATCGCCTGGGCGCGGCGGGAGATGGCGAACTACAAGGTGCCGCGGCTGGTGGAGTTCGTGGCGGAGCTGCCGCGGAACGCCGGCGGGAAGGTGGTGAAGGGGGAGTTGCGGGCCGGCTAGCCCCCTCACTCCCTTGAGCCCGCGTCAATTGGAGGATCCGTGTCGGCGGTGCGACGCGAAGCCCAAGAGAACGCGGGCAGGCGGGAACCTGGCCATGGCACGGATCCTCCAATTCCCGCTCTACGACAGTCGGGCGAGGGTGGCCAGTGCTGTGTGGATCTCAGTGATCATCCATGCCGGGCGGTGGAAGACGTCCTCTGCCGTGAAGCGGAGCAGGCGTCGGACTTCGGGGCACTGGAGGATCTGGTTGAAGCGGGAGACGTCCCTGCGGTGGGCCTCTCGTGTGCCGTGGTAGGCGTAGCCCTCGATCTCCACGGCCAGTCCCTCGGCCCGGAATAGGAAGTCGAGGTAACGGCGGGAGCCGCCCCGGGGCCGCACCTCCGCCTGGGTCTCGGGGCGGAGGCCAGCGTCGTGCATGTGCAGGCGGGCGACCGTCTCGGCGGGGGAGCCGGAGCCGCGGTCGACGAGGCTCAGCCAGGTCTGGGCCCTGCCCGCGCCACGGAGCGGAGCTTCGAGGGCGAGGGAGACGGCGGCCGGAGCGGTGAGCGGAGCCCGGCGTTCCGTGCCGACCCGGCGGTAGCCGAGCGCGGATTCGACGGCGACGACGGCATCGTCCCTGGGGCCAGCGCGGAGGAGATCGGCGAGAGTGCGCGGCACATCGGTGACCCGCAGTCCCCGGCGCTCGACGATCTCGGCCTCGGCGACAGGGACCCGATGCACACGTATGCCGGTGACGGACTGCCGGAAGCCGAGCTCCGGATCGGTGAACTCCAGCTCCGCGCGCTGATCCGAGTTCAGCGTCTCGATCTGCCAGAGGCGGGCCGCCGAGCGGTGGCTGACGACGAACTTCGGATGGAGGAGCTGGGTCGCCTTCAGTTGCATGCACCGGTCGATCCGCGCCCCTGGTTCAGTCCAGGCCCCGGCCCGCACTCGGCCCCACCCCTCCGCCTCCAGTCGGCGGAAGAGGGTGCGCCGAGGCCACCCGGCCGCCAGCGCGCGCGAGGTGAGCAGCACTCCCTCGTCGACGAGCGACCCCAGTTCCTCGCGTTCCACGAGTCCAGTGTCCCGGAGACGTCGACCCGTCTCGCGAACCTGTGGACAACCCCGTGACCGACCGGAGCGAACCTGCGCTCAGCGCGTCAGCTCCGCCACGCACGCGGCCCAGGCGGGGTCGGGGAAGAGGAGTACGGGGCCGTCACCGACCTGCTTCGACTCACGTATGGGGGTGGCGTCGGGGATGTCCACGGCGACCTCGACGCACTCACCGCCGCTGCCGTTGCTGTAACTGCTCTTGCGCCACACGGCGTTGCTCAGGTCAATCCCGGTGCTTGCCATCTCGGTAGTCTTCCGCCGCTTGTTCGACCATGGCCAGGGACGTCTCTGGCGGGAGTGCCGCGACCCTGAGCAGATCGTACGACCTGCGGTAGTCCTTCACGAGCGGTGGATAGTCGATGAGTTGGCCATTGTGGAGACCTTCGGTATAGGCCACCGGCGAGGCGTCCGAGAAGGTCATCACTCGCATCATGCCCATCATGAACGGATGGGTGTGTGCCGTTTCCGGGAGGATCTGCAGAACGCCCTGCGTGGAGCGGATGACCTCAGCGATGTGCTCCAACTGCACCGCCATCTCCGCCGGAGGGAGGAGAGGCTTGCGGACGAGGGACTCGTGGAGGACCGCCCAGAACGACGGCCGTTCCTCCTGCTTCCAGATCTCCGCGCGCTTCAACCGGGCCCGTACCTGCTTGTCGACCGTCTCGGGCGTCAGCCAGGGCAGCGACGTGTGCACGACCGCCTCGGCGTAGGCGGGGGTCTACAACAACCCTGGCACCAACATCGGAGCCCAGTCCTCGATGGTCTCCGCCCGCTGCTCCATCTCCGCCACGTCCGCGAAGTACTCCGCGTGCCCCGACTGCCTTGCCCGGCGGGCGTCTTCGCAGCGGCGCTCGAAAAACCCGTCCGTCTTCAGCACCTTGTCGACGTGCCGGGCGAGGTCGAGCGGCATGCATCGCTCCTCGCGCTCGATCTGGCTGAGGAAGGGCACGCCCCTGAAGCTTCCCTCGGCCAGCTGTTCCAGGGTCAGGCCGGCCGGCTCTCGCTGTTAGCGCAACTCGGCGCCGTAGAAGGAGGGGACGTTCGCCGACGCATCGGGGTCCTTGTGTGAGGGCGTAGCTCATCACCGCCGTTTGCCAGTTGCGCTTGCGCAGCCGAGAGCTCGTCAAAAGGTACCGGGGTGGACGCATTCTGTGATCGTTTCACTACAGAGTGCACGGGAAGGCGGCTCGCGACCATGCCCCCACACCACTCCTCGGCTCCAAGTGCCTACGACATGACCCTCTGCGCGGAGGACCTCCGCGATGCCCTCGCCGCCCACGGGATTACTTTTCCCTCCCTCCGCGTGGACCTGCCGAGCCTCACCGCGTCGTACGGGACGCAGGCCGGCCTGATCGCGCTCGGCAACTGCAACACCACAACGGCTCAGAAGCTGGCGCAGGTTCTTCGGAAGGCGGCCGGGAGTTGACCGGCGTATGCCTTCAACTCGACCTGCTCGCGGTCCCGAAGGCGGTACCCGAACTGCGTCGCGCCGTGCGGGAGGGGCTGGGCATGAGGTGTGCCGAAGTCCAGTTGTGCGTCATGGAACTGGTGACCAACGTGATCCGGCATCTGGGCGAGGGGACCCCGGTCCGGGTGAGGGTGGCTCAGTCCGGGGGCCGTACGCGGGTCGAGGTCACCGATCGCGACCCGCGGGCACTTCTGGTACTGATCTCCGCCGCGGATGCCGACGAGTCCGGAAGAGGCTTGGCCCTGCTGGACGCCCTGGTGCTGCGGTGGGGTGTGGAGCAGGGGGCGGCGGGAAAGACGGTGTGGTGCGAGTTGGGCAACCCGCAGGTGGGATGTGGCGTGGCGCGGCATGGTGAGCTTGACCGACATCGCGCCGGCTCTGCCACTGCTGTGGCTGGCTTCACGCCGAAGGATTGCCGCGAAGTGTGACGGGTCACGGCCACTGGGGTTTGCTGCGCAGACACCCGCTGCATGACCAGGTCCATGACGCTGCTTGAGGGGTCGGCCGGCCCGTGCAGGCATGCGCGAGGTGGTGTCTGGCGGGGCCGTTGAGGAACCGGCCCCGTCAGACGATGAGCGTTTCTCGTTCCCCTATGGCCTTACACCGAGACCACGGTGGCGTGGTTCTCGGCCGGGGTGACTACGGTGGCGTGGTTTTCGGCCGGGGTGACTACGGTGGCGTGGTTTTCGGCCGGGGTGACTACGGTGGCGTGGTTTTCGGCCGGAGTGACCACGGTGGCGTGGTTCTCGGCCAGCGCCGGGCTCGCAGCGGCGGCGGTTGCGCCGAGCACGAGGGCTGCGGTGGCCACGATCTTCTTGGTACGGGTCACTTCTACTCCTGTTGGGAGGGGAGTCCGAACACAAGTGACGTTAATTCAGAGGATGAACTGTTCGAGCGGTTCGAACGGTTCACGCCACGCATTGACCTGAACCTCTCCTTGAGCACGCGTCGGCCGCGGCGGCTCCCCCTCGGTGCCGCCGCGGCCGATATGTCCCCCGCGATCCCCCGTGCTGGGCCGCTCGCCACGGCCGGTCCCCCGTCGTGTGAGGTCAGGCGGATTCGCCGGATGCGTGGTTGTCCAGGAGAGCGGCCGTGGCCGGCTCGCTCGACGCGTGGTTGTCCAGGGTGGTGATCTCGTCGTCGTCCTCGGACGGCGTCGCGGTCACAGTGGCGGCCGCCTTCGAGGCGTCGAGGAGGTCCTCCTCGATGAGGGAGGCGTGGTTATCGAGCGGCTTGATTACGTCTGTGGTCTTCTCGTCCTGCGGCATGATCATCAACTCCGGCAAGTCGTGCTGAAAGCTGGAAGTAGCCCGTCCGACAGCTCCCCCGGGTGCCGTCGGACGGGCGTGCGGGCCGTTCACCCTAAATGGTGTGGCCCCTCCGCGATCCGCCTGCCCCCCGACGCGACGGATCGATGGATGTAAGAGTGTCGAACCGCGATAAACGAACGATGAACGGCGCCGAGCGCCCCTGCTGGAACAAGGCCTACGCGGCCGGAGCCGGGGCCAGCAGGGCGCGTACCTCGGTCGCTTCGGCGGAGCCTAGCTGTTCGTAGATGGAGAGGGCCTCGCGCCAGCAGGCGTTCGCGCGGTCGGGCTGCCCGAGCCTGGCCAGGGCCTTGCCGAGGACCGTGAGCACGGTCCCGCGACGCCACTCGCCGCCGATGCCGCGCAGCGCTATCGCCTGCTCCGCGTGCTGTGCCGCGAGGGCGAAGCGGTCCGCTGCGAAGTGCACTTCGGCGATCCGGAAGTGCGTGACGCCCTCCCACAGGGGCTGCCGGTTGTCGTGGAACAGGGCCAGCGAGTCGGTGAGCTGGTCGAGCGCCTCGGTCAGGCGCCCGGCCTGGGTAAGCGCGATACCCAGCGCGTAGCGGCCGTTGGCGAGCCGCAGGGTCAGACCCATACGGTCGTAGATGTCGATGCCCTGCTGGGCGAGTTCGATCGCGCTCGCGGTCCGTCCCATGGCCAGCCGGATTCGGGAGAGGTTGCACAGGGCGCTGGCCTCGCCGACGTCGTTGCCGTCGGCCCGGAAGTTGTCGATGGCCTGCTGGAGATAGGTCTCGCCGTCGGCGTGCCGGTTCTGGTAGATGGCGATGATGCCGCGGTCGTTGGGCGCCCAGCAGTTGGGCAGTGGGTCGTGGGCGTCGGCGGCCAGTTTCATGGCGAGGCGCGCCTCGGCGTCCGCGTCGTCGAAGCGGCCTGCGACCAGATGCACGTTGGTCAGAGTGGTGCGGGCGCGCCCTTCGGCGCGGGTGTCGCTCGCGGCGTGGGCGGCGTCCCGTACGGTCGTCGCGGCGACCTCGTACTCGCGGGCGTTGGCTCCCGATTCGGCAAGGTCCTTGACGGCCCACAGGAGGTCGACGGCTCGGCGCAGCCCCTGGGGACCGGCGGACTGCCGGACGCACGCCATGACGCAGTTGGCCTCGTTGTAGAGCCAGTCCTGGGCCGCGCGCGGCGACGTGAAGACGAGGCCCGGGTAGGAGGTCGGTTCCAGATGGTTCACCAGCCGGTCCCCGGGCCGCTCGATCGCGTACACCCCCGCCGCCGTCGCCAGGTAGAAGTCCAGCAGGCGGGACATGGCCACCTCGCTTTCGCTGGGGGGCTGTTCGTCGCGTTCCGCGCACGCACGCGCGTAGAGCCGGACCAGGTCGTGGAAGCGGTAGCGTCCCGGAGCCGCCGATTCCAGCAGGGACGTGTCGACCAGGGCCTCCAGGAGGTCCTCCGTGGCCTCCAGGGGGAGATCGAGCACTGCCGCGGCCGCCGCCAGCGACATGTCCGGGCCGTCGGCCAGGCCCAGCAGGCGGAAGGCGCGGGCCTGGGCCGGTTCCAGCTGGCCGTAGCCGAGTTCGAAGGTGGCCTTCACGGCCAGGTCGCCGGCCTGGAGTTCGTCGAGGCGGCGGCGTTCGTCGGCGAGCTTCGCCGCCAGGACGGAGACCGTCCAGGTGCGGCGGGCCGCGAGGCGGGACGCGGCGATCCGGATCGCCAGGGGCAGGAAGCCGCAGGCCGCCACCACGTCCAGGGCGGCCTCGCGCTCGGCGGCGACCCGCTCCACGCCGACGATCTTCGTGAAGAGCAGCAGCGCCTCGTCGGGGGACATCACGTCCAGGTCCACCAGGTGCGCCCCGGCCAGGTCCACCATCCGTACCCGGGCGGTGACCAGGGCCGCGCAGCCCTCCGTGCCGGGCAGCAGGGGGCGTACCTGGGCGGCGTCCTTCGCGTTGTCGAGGAGGACGAGGACCCGGCGGCCGTCCAGGACCGAGCGGTACAGCGCCGAACGCTCCTCCAGGGAGTCGGGGATGGCGGAGTCGGGGGTGCCCAGGGCGCGCAGGAAGGAACCCAGGACCGTCTCCGGCTCCGCCGCCCGCGGGCCCGCCCCCTGCAGGTCCACGTACAACTGGCCGTCCGGGAAGGCGGACCGGGCCTGGTGGGCCACATGCACGGCCAGTGTCGTCTTCCCCACGCCCCCGATGCCCGCCAGCGCCGATACGGCCATCACCCGGCCCTCGGCCGACGCCAGCACCTCGCCCAGCTCCGCGACGAAGGCGGAGCGGCCGGTGAAGTCGGGCACGGTGGCCGGGAGTTGGGCGGGGCGGACCTGGACGGCGGCGGGTTCCGCGGCCGGGGCCGAGTGTTCCGCCAGGGCCGGGTCGGCCTGGAGGATGCGCTGTTGCAGGTCCCGGAGGCCCGGACGGGGGTCGACGCCGAGTTCCTCGGCGAGCAGACGGCGGGTGTCCGCGTACACCGCGAGGGCCTCCGCCTGGCGGCCGCTGCGGTACAGGGCGAGCATGAGGAGTTCGCGGAAGCGCTCGCGCAGGGGGTGGGCCGCGGTGAGGGCCGTCAGCTCGGACACCGCCTCCGCGTGGCAGCCCTGTTCCAGGTCCATGTCCAGCCGGGTTTCCAGGAGTTGCAGCCGCAGCTCCTCCAGGCGGACCCGCTGGGTCTCCGCGTACGGCCCCGGCACTCCGGCCAGCGGCTCGCCGTCCCACTGGGCCAGGGCCCGCCCGAGCACCTCCCGTGCCTGGTGCAGGTCCCCGGCGCTCTTCGCCTTCTCCGCCTCCGCCGCCAGGTCCTGGGCGACCGCCAGGTCCAGGGCGCCCTCGCCGAGCCCGCGCACCGCGTACCCGCCGGACTCGCTGACCAGGACCCCGGGGTCCAGGACCTTGCGCAGCCGGGACGCGTACGTGCGCACCGCCGCCAGCGCCTGTGACGGCGGCTCGGCACCCCACAGCGCGTCGATCAGCTCCGCCGCGGTCGCCGTCCGGCCCTCGCGCAGCAACAGGGCGGCGAGCAGGGCACGTTGCTGTGGAGAGCCGGTGTTCAGCGGCTGCTCCTCGCGCCAGGCGCGTACCGGACCGAGCACACTGAAGCGCAACGCCGCGGCCTCCGCCGAGGAGGGGGCGCGCCGCTGCTCCGGCACCCGTGGTCCACCGTCCATGCCGGTCCCCCTAGACATCCCGATTCACCCCGTCAGTCTGCCTTGTTCGGGCGGGTTGCGTCAGCCGGGGGAGACACCGATCACAGGGCGACACACGGTGGTCCACACAGTCTTCACACGGCAGTCACCTCCGTGAGCAGGCCCGGTTCGTGGCGGAACGATTCCGCGGACGGATCCGCGTCCGCGCGGACCATCCGGCGGCCGCGTGCGGCCCGGGGGCCCGGCGGACGTCGCGGGCGGTCCGGGGGCGCGCGACTTCCGGTCGGCGGTCCGGCAAACCGTCGTCCGATAGCTGACGGTTCGTCAGATCGGCGCTACCGTGAGCGCCATGGACACCCAGGACGGCACCTTTCCGCTGATCATCTCCGTCGACGACCACACCGTGGAGCCGCCGGACGTCTGGCAGTCCCGCCTCCCGAAGAAGTACCTGGACACCGGGCCCCGCATCGTCCGGGCCCCGCTGAGGGAGATGAGCTTCCTCGGCGGCCGCTTCAAGCCGGTCATGGGCAGGCCCGGCGAGGACGGCCCCATCGGCGACTGGTGGATCTACGAGGATCTGCACCGCCCCCTCACCCGCCTCGACACCGCCGTCGGCTACAGCAGGGACGAGATCAGGCTGGAGGTGATCACGTACCAGCAGATGCGGGCCGGGTCGTACGACGTGCCGCAGCGGCTCGCCGACATGGACGTCAACCACGTCCAGTCCGCGCTCTGCTTCCCGACCTTCCCCCGCTTCTGCGGGCAGACCTTCACCGAGGCCAAGGACCGCGAACTGGCCCTGCTCTGCGTCCAGGCCTACAACGACTGGATGGTGGAGGAGTGGTGCGGCCCGCTGGCCCGAGGCCGTCAGATACCCCTCGCCCTCATCCCCCTGTGGGACGCCGGCCTGGCCGCCGCCGAGGTCCGCCGCAACGCGGCCCGCGGGGTCCGCGCCGTCGCCTTCTCCGAGATACCCCCGCACCTCGGGCTGCCCTCCGTCCACACCGACGACTGGGACCCGTTCCTCGCCGCCTGCGACGAGACCGGCACGGTCGTCGCCATGCACATCGGCTCCAGCAGCAGGATGCCCTCCACCTCCGCCGACGCCCCGCCCGCCGTCGGCTCCACCATCACCTTCGCCAACTGCTGCTTCTCGATGGTCGACTGGCTGATGAGCGGCAAGTTCGAGCGCTTCCCCAACCTGAAGGTGATGTACGCGGAGGGCCAGATCGGCTGGATCCCCTACATCCTGGAGCGCGCCGACGTGGTCTGGGAGGAGAACCGGGGCTGGGGCGGCGTCGCCGACAAGGTGCACCGGCCGCCCTCCGAGCTCTTCGCCGGCCACGTCTACGGCTGCTTCTTCGACGACGCCTTCGGGCTCAGGAACCTGGACTCCATCGGCGTCGGCAACGTCCTGTACGAGACCGACTACCCCCACTCCGACTCCACCTGGCCGAAGTCGAGGGAGGTCGGCGAGTCCCAGATGGGGCACCTGCCCGCGGACGTGGTCGAGCGGATCGTACGGGGGAACGCGATCGACCTGCTGGGGCTGACGGAGGACGGCCTGTGGCCCGGAGCCGCCGCAGCGACCGGAGCCGCCGGTTAACGGGCGGGAAACTCCGACCCGCTTCCAGGGCAACCCCGGCGCCGTCGGGACAGTCGTACCGGGAGACGGCGTGAGGATCTTGACTCCTTCCGTTGGTCCACTGCTTTTTCGTCAACGGGAGTTGGGTTCCATATGGGCAAGCGCAGGTTTCGTTCCCGCCTCGGGCTCGTGGCCGCCCTGGCCGTCGCCGGGGCCGTCGTCGGACCCGTGAGCGCGCACGCGGCCGGTACGCAGTCGGCCGGCGCCCAGAGCGTGCGCGCCGACTTCAACGGCGACGGCTACGTGGACCTCGCCATCGCCGCCTCCTGGGGCAAGGTCGGCGGGCACGCCCGCGCCGGGTACGTGAGCGTCGTGTACGGCTCCTCGAAGGGGCTGGACACCACGCACCGGCAGGTCATCAGCCAGAACACGGCGGGCATACCCGGCACCGCCGAGACCCAGGACTTCTTCGGCTCCGGCCTCGCCCTCGGCGACCTGGACGGCGACGGATACGCGGACCTGGTCGTCGGCGCGAGCGGCGAGGACGTCGGTACCGTGCAGAACGCGGGCACGCTGACCGTCGTCTGGGGCGGGAAGAGCGGGCTGTCCGGCGGCGAGGTCGTGGCGACCGGTGCCGAGGGTGACCGGGTCGACCCCTCGCACCCCGCCGTGGGCGACTTCGACGGTGACGGTCACCTCGACGTGGCCCTGACGACCCGGCTGCTGAAGGGTCCGTTCACTCGCACCACCGGTGCCGCGCACTCCGGTGGCCTCTCCTTCGACCTGGACTACGCCACCGACGACGTCGCCGCCGGAGACGTCGACCACGACGGCATCACCGACCTGGTCGGACTCGTCCACTACTACGGCGAGGACGGGGAGCCCGAGCTCTACAGCGTGTCCTACCTGCACGGCACCAAGCAGGGTTTCGACGCCCCGGTCATCCTGAAGAAGGCCGACGGCAGCCGGGTCCCCGGCGGCTCCAGCCTCGGCATCGGCGACGTGAACAAGGACGGATACGCGGACCTCGTCATCGGGCGTCCCCTCGACGGCTCGGGGGAGACCCAGGCCGGCTCGGATCGCATCGGTGGCCAGGTCGGCGTCCTGTACGGCTCGGCGGCCGGGCCCGACACCTCCCGCACGACGGTCATCGACCAGAACACGGCCGGCGTGCCCGGCACCTCCGAGCTCGGTGACGGCTTCGGCTGGGGCATCTCCGTCGCCGACGTCAACGGCGACGGCTACGCGGACGTCGCCGCCGGCTCCCCGAACGAGGGCATCGGCAAGGCCGCCTCGGCGGGCGCGGTGACCGTGCTGCGCGGCGGCAGGGGCGGGCTGACCGGCGCCGGTGCCGTGTCCTTCAACCAGAACACCGCAGGTGTCCCCGGTACCGCCGAGCAGAACGACTTCTTCGGCAGTCACACCGCGCTCGTCGACACCAACAACGACGGTCGCGCCGACCTGTACGTCGGCGCCCCCGGCGAGAACACCTTCGACGGCGCCGTCTGGGCCTTCCGCTCCACCACCGCCGGCCCGACGGCCTCCGGCGCGGTCTCGTTCGGGCCCGTCACCCTCGGCGCGCCCGTCACCGACGCCAACTTCGGCGGCGACTTCGCCCGCTGACACCCGACGCGCGACCCGGGCGGCCCCTGCGGACAGGTTTCCGTCGGGGCTGCCTCTTGTCTGACGATGCATCAGCTACGACGATGTGCCCCAGCGGTCGTCATCTGACGTTCCGTCAGTCATCGCTGAGGGGGTCGTCGTGTCCGTCCCGCCCGGGGAAAGCCTCGCCTACGGCATCCAGCTCCCCGTCCAGTCCCAGAGCACCATCTACGCCGAGGTCTGGGAGGCCGCCGCCTCTCCCGCCGACCTCGTCGCGATCGCCCGCGCCGCCGACCGCGCCGGGTTCGCGTACGTCGCCGCGTGCGACCACGTGGCCATTCCGCGCCGGCTGGCGGACGCCATGAGCACCGTCTGGTACGACCCGGTCGCCACCCTCGCCCACGTCGCCGCCGTCACCGAGCGCGTACGGCTGCTCAGCCACGTCGCCGTCGTCGGGCTCCGGCATCCGCTGCTGACCGCCAAGCAGTACGCCACCCTCGACCATCTGTCGGGCGGCCGCCTGATCCTCGGCGTCGGGGCCGGCCACGTACGGGAGGAGTTCGAGACGCTCGGGGTCGATTTCGAGCAGCGCGGAGCCGTACTGGACGAGACGATCGACGCGCTGCGGGCGGCCCTCGGACCGGAGGAGTTCCCGGAGCACCACGGGAAGGCGTATGACTTCGAAGGGCTGGGGCAGCGGCCCCGGCCGACGCAGGTGCACGTCCCCCTCTGGGTCGGCGGATCGTCCCCCGCCGCCGTTCGCCGTGCCGCCCTCAGGGGTGACGGCTGGCTGCCCCAGGGCGACCCCCGGGACCGGCTGCCCGCGCAGATCGAGCGGATCAGGCGCCTGCGCGGCGACAGCGGCCGCCCCTTCACGATCGGCGCGATCGCCGAGCCCCTGTACGTCGGCGCCCCCGCCTGGGAGGTCGGCCGCCGCACCCTCACCGGTGCCCCGGAGGCCATCGCCGAGTCGCTGCGGGCGTACGGCGCGATGGGCGTGCACCAGATCCAGGTGCGGTTCCGCAGTCGGAGCCGGGCCGAACTCATCGACCAGATCGAGGCGTTCGGGGCCGATGTCGCGCCCCGGCTCACCTGAGGGAGTGGCATGGGGAAGCTGGACGGGCGGGTCGTCATCGTGACCGGGGCGGCGCGCGGGCAGGGCGAGCAGGAGGCGCGGCTCTTCGTCGCCGAGGGTGCGCGCGTCGTCGTCGCCGATGTGCTGGACGACCAGGGCGAGGCCCTCGCCAAGGAGATCGGGGCGGCCTACGTCCATCTGGACGTGGGGGTGGAGGCGGAGTGGCAGGCCGCCGTCGCCGCCGCGAAGAAGTCGTACGGCCGCCTCGACGGGCTGGTGAACAACGCGGGCATCCTGCGCTTCAACGCGCTCGTCGACACGCCCCTCGACGAGTTCATGCAGGTCGTGCAGGTCAACCAGGTGGGCTGCTTCCTGGGCATGAAGACGGTCGCGCCCGAGCTGGACGACGGCGGGACCATCGTCAACACGGCCTCCTACACGGCCCTGACGGGGATGGCCGCCGTGGGCACCTACGCCGCCACCAAGCACGCGGTGCTCGGGCTCACCCGGGTCGCCGCGCTGGAACTCGCCGGCCGGCGGATACGCGTCAACGCGATCTGCCCCGGCGCCATCGACACCGCGATGTCCAACCCGGCCCGGCTCGACCCGACCGCCGACCCCGCCGAGATGAGCCGCGCGCTGGACGAGCTCTACCGCAAGCTCGTCCCGCTGGGCCGGATCGGCCGGGCGGAGGAGGTGGCGAAGCTGGCGCTCTTCCTGACCTCGGACGACTCGTCGTACATCACCGGGCAGCCGTTCGTGATCGACGGGGGGTGGCTGGCGGGGGTCAGTGTCATCTGACGGTCCGTCATCTATTGACGAATCTGACGCTACGTCAGAAAGTCGTGGGGACTCGAAAGTCGTAGCACTCCTAGGACCAACCTGAACTTGGGACGGTGAACCGCCTTGGAATTCGGGCTCTTTGTACAGGGATACGTGGGCAAGCGAGCCGAGACCGACCCGCTGGCCGAGCACAAGGCACTGATGGAGGAGACCGAGTACGTCATCCAGGCGGACCAGTCCGGTTTCAAGTACGCCTGGGCCTCCGAGCATCACTTCCTGGACGAGTACTCCCACCTGTCCGCCAACGACGTGTACCTGGGCTACCTGGCGCACGCCACCGAGCGGATCCACCTCGGCTCCGGGATCTTCAACCCCCTCGCCCAGGTCAACCACCCCGTGAAGGTGGCCGAGAAGGTCGCCATGCTCGACCATCTCACCGGAAACCGCTTCGAGTTCGGCAGCGGACGCGGGGCCGGGTCGCACGAGATCCTCGGGTTCATCCCGGGCGTGACCGACATGAACTACACCAAGGAGATCTGGGAAGAGACCATCGCCGAGTTCCCCAAGATGTGGCTCCAGGACGAGTACGTCGGCTTCCAGGGCAAGCACTGGCAGCTGCCGCCGCGGAAGGTCCTGCCGAAGCCGTACGGCAAGTCGCACCCCGCGATGTGGTACGCGGCCGGGTCGCCGCCGTCGTACGCCATGGCGGCGAAGAAGGGGCTCGGGGTGCTCGGGTTCAGCATCCAGAAGGTCTCCGACATGGAGTGGGTCCTTGAGCAGTACAAGACCGCGATCGTCGACGCCGAGCCGGTCGGGGACTTCGTCAACGACAACGTCATGGTGACGACCACGGCGATCTGTGCGCCGACCCACGACGAGGCGATCCGGATCGCGGCGTCCGGGGGGCTGCACTACCTCCCCTC
Organism: Streptomyces sp. NPDC054770; assembly: GCF_053611985.1. NCBI lineage: Bacteria > Bacillati > Actinomycetota > Actinomycetes > Kitasatosporales > Streptomycetaceae > Streptomyces > Streptomyces sp. NPDC054770. The sequence continues at coordinate 58,408 of NZ_JBSHBL010000031.1, read as the reverse complement.
GCTGGTGTTCCGGTACCACGACACCTTCCCGCGGCCCGAGGGCTTCCCGGTGTGGCCGGAGACGCTGCCGGAGTACACGCCCGAGTTCGTCGAACTGCTCGTGGAAGAAGAGCTGTTGATCTGCGGCGACCCGGACGAGGTGCTGCGGCAGTGCAAGCGGTGGGAGCAGGCCGGCGCCGACCAGTTGAGCTTCGGGCTGCCGGTGGGGGTGCCGAAGGAGGAGACGCTGCAGACGATTCGGCTGATCGGGGAGCACGTGATTCCGAAGATCGATACGGATCCTGTGCACCGGACTACGCGGTTCCGTCAAGGGGCTTGAGCGTCGTAGGCGGGTGCGGGTCGTGTGTGGCTGGTCGCGCAGTTCCCCGCGCCCCTAGGCAAGCAGTCCCGCCGCATACCAAGAGGTGAGCCCAATGCTCGATCACGTCATCAAGGGCGCGTCCGTTGTCGACGGAACCGGCGCGCCCGCCTACACCGCCGACGTCGGCATCCGCGACGGCCGGATCGCCGTCATCGGCACGGTCGCCGAGGAATCCCGTACCGTCGAGGACGCCGGCGGACTCGTCCTCTCGCCCGGGTTCGTCGATCCGCACACGCACTACGACGCCCAGCTCTTCTGGGACCCGTATGCGACGCCTTCGCTGAATCACGGGGTGACCACGGTCGCCGCCGGGAACTGCGGGTTCACCCTCGCGCCACTGAACCCGGGACGTCCCGCCGACGCCGACTACACGCGGCGCATGATGTCCAAGGTGGAGGGCATGTCGCTGGTCGCCCTGGAGGAAGGGGCGCCCTGGAGCTGGAACTCCTTCGGGGAGTACCTGGACGCCCTCGAAGGGCGGATCGCCGTCAACGCCGGGTTCATGGTGGGGCACTGTGCGCTGCGCCGGTACGTGATGGGGGCGGACGCGGTCGGCGGGCAGCCGAGCGAGCAGCAACTCGCCGAGATCGTGCGGCTGTTGCACGAGGCCATGGACGCCGGGGCGTGGGGGTTCTCCACCACCCAGTCCAGTACCCACTCCGACGGGGACGGGCAGCCGGTGGCCTCGCGGCACGCGCTCCCCGCCGAGCTGCTGGCCCTGTCGAAGGCCGTCGGGGAGCACGAGGGGACGCAGATCGAGGCGATCGTCGCCGGGTGCCTCGACCAGTTCAGCGACGCCGAGATCGAGCTGTTCGCCGAGATGAGCGCGGTGGCCGGGCGGCCGCTGAACTGGAACGTGCTGACGGTCGACGCCGCCGTGCCGGAGCGGGTGCCGCGGCAGCTCCAGGCGAGCGAGCGGGCCCGGAAGGCGGGCGGCAGGGTCGTCGCGCTGACCATGCCGATCCTCACGCCGATGAACATGTCGCTCGGGACCTTCTGCGCGCTGAACCTGATACCCGGGTGGGGGCCGATCCTCGGGCTGCCCGTTCCGGAGCGGATCGAGAAGCTGCGCGACCCCGGGGTGCGGGCGGAGATGCTGGAGCGCGCCCACTCCAAGGAGGCCGGTGTCTTCCGGCGGCTGGCGAACTTCGGGCGGTATGTCATCGGGGACACGTACAGCGAGGCGAACGCCGGGCTGACGGGGCGGGTGGTATGTGACATAGCACAGGACCGTGACCAGGACCCCTTCCACACCCTGGTCGAGATCTGCGCCGCCGACGACCTCCGTACCGTCCTGTGGCCCATGCCCACCGACAACGACCCCGCCTCATGGGCGCTGCGCGCCGAGACCTGGCAGCACGAGGACGTGCTGCTCGGCGGGTCGGACGCGGGGGCGCATCTGGACCGGATGTGCGGGGCGCCGTACACCACCCGCTTCATCGGTGACTGTCTGCGCGGCCGCAAACTGCTCGGGCTGGAGCAGGCCGTGAAGATGCTGACCGACGATCCCGCCCGGCTCTTCGGGCTGCGGGAGCGGGGGCGGATCGCGGAGGGCTGGCATGCGGACCTGGTGCTCTTCGACCCGGAGCGGATCGCCGCCGGCCAGGCCACCCTGGTGCACGACCTGCCGGGAGACAGTCCGCGCCTGGACGCGAAGGCGATCGGGGTGCGGGCGGTCTGGGTCAACGGCGTCGAGGCCATCCGGGACGACGTGGTGAGCGGTGCCGTACCGGGGAAGGTGCTGCGGTCCGGGCGGGACACCAGGACGGTGAGCACCCGGTGAGTGGGCACCCGGTCAGTGCGGCGGCGGACGGGCAGCGGCTGTTCGTCGGGGGCCGGTGGACGGATCCGGACGACGGGCACTACGAGGTCGTCGACCCGGCGACCGAGGAGACCGTGGGCTGGGCGCCGGAGGCCTCCCGGGAGCAGGTGCTGGCCGCCTGTGCGGCTGCCCGGGAGGCCTTCGGGGCCTGGTCGCGGACGCCGGCGGGGGAGCGGGCGGCGGTGCTCGGCCGGGCCGCCGACATCATCCGCGGACAGCTGGGCGCGTACGCGGACCTCGCCCGCGCCGAGACCGGCGCGACCACCGGTACCGCCCGGGCGATGCAGGTGGGGGTGGCCGCGGCCCGGTTCCGGCGGTACGCGACCGTCGAGCCCGCCGAGTGGGCGATCCCGCCGCAGATCAACGAGGCCGGGCCGATGGGGAAGGCCGGTGTCATGGGTGCGCTGGCGGTGCGCCAGCCGGTCGGGGTGGTCAGCTGCATCACCTCGTACAACAACCCGTGGGCCAACCCGGCGGGCAAGGTCGCGCCGGCGCTGGCGATGGGCAACACGGTGGTGGTGAAGCCCGCCCCGCAGGACCCCCTGTCCGTCTACCGGATGGCGGAGGCGCTGGAGGCGGCGGGCGCTCCGCCGGGCGTGGTGAACGTCGTCTCCGGTCGTTCCACCGCCGTCGGCGAGGCGGCTGTGGCGTCCCCCGACGTCGACATGGTGAGCTTCACCGGTTCCACCGCCGTCGGGCAGCGCATCGCCGAGGTGTGCGGGCGGGACATGAAACGGCAGTTGATGGAGCTGGGCGGCAAGGGCGCGGCGGTCGTCTTCGCGGACGCGGACGTCGGCTCGGCGGTGGCCGGGATCGGGACGACCTTCTCCTTCTACAGCGGGCAGATCTGTACGGCGCCCACCCGGGTGCTGGTGCAGCGGGGGCTGTACGACCGGCTGGTGGACCAACTGGTGGCGTACGCGGGCCGGTTGACGGTCGGCGACCCGGCGGCGCCGGACACGGTGGTCGGGCCGCTGATCACCGCCGAGCACCGGGCGCGCGTCGAGTCGTACGTCGAACTCGGCAGGAAGGAGGGCGCGACGGTGCTGACCGGCGGTGAACGCCCGCTGCTGGAGCGGGGGTTCTATGTTTCCCCCACCCTCCTCGCCGACTGCACGAACGACATGCGGGTGGCCCGCGAGGAGATCTTCGGTCCGGTCGTCTCCGTCGTCCCCTTCGACGACGAGGAGGAGGGCATCGCCCTCGCCAACGACTCCGACTACGGCCTCATCGACTACGTCTGGTCCGGGGACGTGGCCCGCGCCTTCCGGGTGGCACGGCGGCTGCGGGCGGGCGGGGTCGGGATCAACACCGTCGGCCGGAACATGGAGGCGCCGTTCGGGGGCTTCAAGCGGAGCGGGGTCGGCCGGGACGTGGGTTCCTACGCGCTGCACGCCTACAGCGAGGTGCAGGCGATCGTCTGGCCGGGGTGAGTGTCAACTGGGCCTGTTTTACTGCCCTTTGGGGATCCGTGCGGTGGTCCGCACGGGCAGGGATCGGGCATTCGGATGCGTAAGTGGCGGCGGAGCCGTAGCGTCCGGACCTGACAAGGGGGACGGCCGGTTTCCGGTTCGTCGATGTCCGGCCGCTCCCTTTCCCTGACACGTCCTCGGACACGCACGGAATCCTTCGGAGACCACTCCATGAAGCACGTCAAGAGACTCGCTCTGACCACCACAGCCCTCGCCGCCGCGGCCGCCGCCACCCTGTTCGGCACGACGGCCGTCCAGGCCGCGTCCGCGCAGCCCGCCCGCCTCCCGGCCGTCCACGCCCCCGCCGCGCTCGCCGTGCCCGACGGCAACAAGCTGACCGGCGTCTACTCCGCGCACGGCGTCCAGACCTACACCTGCACCGACGGCGCCTGGAAGCTCCTGGAGCCCGCCGCCACCCTCTCCGACAAGCGGGACCGCGCCCACCGCCCGGTCGCCCTGCACTCCCGCGGCCCGGTCTGGGTCTCCACGGTCGACGGCAGCGCGGTCAACGCCGCCGCGGTCGCCACGTCCCCGAAGGACGGCGCCGTCCCCGAGCTGCTCCTGAAGGCCACGGCCACCCGCGGCGCCGGGACGTTCGAGGGCGTCACCTACGTCCAGCGCCTGGACACGGAGGGCGGCGTGGCCCCGGCGGCGGCGTGCACCGGCACGGACCAGATCTCGGTGCCGTACTCGGCGACGTACGCGTTCTACAAGGCGGCCGCGTGAGCTAGTCGCTGAGGTCGACCCGGATCGTCAGGAGCTGGGTCCCCAGCGCCTTCACGGCCGCGCTGTTGCCCCGGGGCAGGGTGCGCAGCCGGGCGACCGGGTCGTCGTCGGGCAGCAGGTGGGCGGTGCCGTGGTGCCACCGCCCGCCGATCCGCACCCGCACCCGCGGGTCGGCCTGGATGTTCCGCACGTACTGGGACTTCGTCCCGAACTCCGACACCAGCCAGAAACTCTCCCCGACCCGCCGCCCGCCCAGCGGGGTGCGCCGGGGTTCCCCGGACACCCGCCCGGTGGTCTCCAGCAGCGTCTGGAAGGGGAGCAGCCGGGTCAACGGGTTGGCGATGTGCCGCTGGAAGGCGGTGGTGGCACGGAATCTGCGGTCGGACATGTTGCTCCTCGGCCCTCTCGTCTGCCGCCCTTGGGCGCCGGTGTCTTTCAATGTCTCTCACACTTCCCCGACGAGAGACGGTGGGCCCGTGCGGATTGTGACCTGGAACCTCTGGTGGCGGTTCGGGCCCCGCGGTGCTGCGTGAGCTGCGACCGGACGTGGTCGGCCTCCAGGAGGTGTGGGCCAGGGGCGGCGAGAACCTCGCCGGGTGGCTCGCCGGCGAACTCGGCCTGCACTGGGCCTGGGCCCCCTCCCCGGCCTCCGAGCACCGGCAGCGGCGGATCGGGGAGCCGGACACCGAGATCGGCAACGCGGTGCTGAGCCGCTGGCCGGTGCTGGAGAGCGAGGTGCTGCGCCGGCCGGCGCCCCGGGAGCTGGACGACGGCCGCCTCGCCCTCTACACCCGCCTGGCCGCCCCGCCCACCCCGTCCCCTTCTTCACCGTGCACCTGACCTCACAGCTGCGCCTGTCGGCCGTACGCGTCGAACAGGTCACCGTGAACGACGTCCCGTCGGAGGAGGCCGAGCCCGCCAGGAAGGCGTTCGGCGACCTGACGGAGGGGGAGCGGGAAGCGGTGCGGGAGGCGCTGAGCGTGATCGCACAGGACCCGTCGGCCGGCGTGCACTCCGCCACTGTGTCCATCGCATCGGATTGAGGGCCGGATTGAAACTCACGGTGGGCGAGGGAAAAGCCAACCCCTTGAAATGGGGGCGCCCGGTCCTATGACGGGGGGTATCGGCTCTTCCTCGGTCCCCTTTCCCCTGCTGCCGGCGGCCCAGTACTACAGCCGGTGTTGTCACGGTGAGTGGTCTCGTTGGCGAGGAAGGCCAGGGCGAGCATGCACCTCATGCCGCGCCACAGCTGACGGGATTTCGGCGATGTCTGCGACTGAGGGTGGCATGGACATGGGCTGGGGGCGCTGACACCATCTGATGAATGGCCGACGACAGTAGAACGCGTTCCTCGATCTGGCACAATCGCGAATTTCTGCTGTTATGGGGCGGCCAGACGGTCAGCGAGATGGGGACGCAGATCACCGTTCTCGCTCTGCCGTTGGTCGCCGTCGTGTTGTTGGAAGCCTCCGCGTTCCAGGTCGGCCTGTTGGCGGCGGCGGAGACAAGTGCGTTTCTCCTGGTGGCGCTGCCGGCCGGGGCCATAGTGGACCGGATCGCCAAGCGCCGGCTGATGATCTGGTGCGACCTCGCGCAATTCGTGGTGATCGGCTCGGTGCCGCTGGCACACGCCACCGGAGCGCTGACGCTCGCTCAGCTCTATGTTGTCGCACTGGTCTCCGGCGTGCTCTCCGTGTTCTTCTCAGTCGCCTACCAGGCCTATCTGCCGACGGTCCTTCACCACGACCAGCTCATGGACGGCAACGGCAAGCTCGCCGCCTCCCGGTCGGTCGCGCAGATCGCCGGCCCCAGTACGGGCGCGGGGCTGGTGACGCTGGTGGGAGCCGCGGGGGCGATGGCCGCCGACGCGTTCTCCTTCGCGTTTTCGGCGTGGTCACTGTCGGCGATCCGTACCCGTGAACCGCACCGTCCCCGGCCACAGGCCGACCGGCGCCCCACGCTGCGGTCGCAGATCCGTGAGGGCCTCGACCACGTCTTCCGCGATCCCATCCTGCGCAACTCGGTGGCGTTCAACGGCACCGCCAACTTCTTCGTCATCATGGTGGAGACCCTCGGCCCGGTGTTCCTGATCCGCACGCTGCATCTACGGCCGGGCCTGGTCGGGCTGCTGCTGGCGCTCGGGGCCGTCGGCGGGGTGGCGGGCGGCGTGGCGGCACGGTTCCTCGCCCTGAGGTTCGGCTCGGCGCGGATCAGCTGGATCTCGATGACCGTGCTGTCGCTGCCCGGTCTGCTCATCCCCCTGGCCGGGCACGGTTGGTGGGTCCTGCTGTTCGGCATCGGCTGGATCTCGTGGACCTTCTCCTCCACCGTCGCGGGCATCTCCCTGACCAGCTACCGCCAGGCTGCCTGCCCGCCGGAGATGCTCGGCCGGGTCAGCGCCGCCGCTCGCTGGGTCACCTGGGGCACACTGCCGCTCGGCGGTCTGGCCGGCGGCGCGCTCGCCACCGCCTTCGGCGTCCGGACCACGTTGTGGATCGCCGTCGTCGGCGGCTGCTGCGCGGGACTGTGGCTGTTCTTCTCACCGCTGCGCGGCATGCGCGACATCCCGCTCAAGGAACCCGAACCTGAACCCGAACCTGAACCCGTGGCCGAAAAGCCGTGACAACACCCCGATGTCGTCAGGCCGTTCACCACGGCCGACCGAACGACCGGCGCCGCCACCAGGAACGAGTGTCGTCGAAGACAGTCGCACCGTCATCGGATGGGGGAACCCCGCCCTCGGTCCTCGTCGCCCAGCTCGACCGTCTCGCGGGCGTGATCGGCATGGACAGCGTCGAGGCTTCTGGGTTCTGGATGACCGCTTGGTCGTCGTCGAGGACCGGTACGCCGAACTCCGGCTCGGCGACGCCGACAACATCGCCCTTCGCCCGAAGGCCTGGAAGACGCTGAGGGAGCCCGCCGGATCTGGCGGACGGCGGGCCCGAGGGATCGCTGTCCGGTGGATGACCTCGACCGGTCGGTGGCGTGGTGGCCACCGACAGATCGCGTGTGGGTTGTTTCCGTGTCACGATCGATTAGGGCTGTTGTCGAAAGCGACAGCCGCTCCGGGCTGGGAGAAGGCATGACTGGACAGCGTGTATCGGGCACCGTGAAGTGGTTCAACGACTCAAAGGGATTCGGCTTCATCGAGCGGGACGGCGGGCCGGATGTGTTTGTGCACCATTCGGCGATTCAGGCCACAGGATTCAAGTCGCTGAAGGAAGGCCAGAAGGTGACGATGGAGGTCACCCAGGGCCAGAGGGGGCCTCAGGCCGAGAACGTCGTCCCCGACTAGGACCGGTCCGACCCGGGACAGCGGCAGGACCTGGCACAACGCCGCTGGAGACGGCCGGGGTTGGATGCGTTTCCCTACGGGGTCCGCTCACCCTGCCTGTCGAGGGCGGCCAGCTCTTCCTCGGTCAGTCGCAGGGCGCCCGCGGCGATGTTCTCCGCGAGATGTGCCGGGTTCGCGGTGCCGGGAATGGCCAGTACGTGCGGACCGCGGTGCAGGGTCCAGGCGAGCCGTACCTGGGCCGGCGTGGCGTCGTGGGCGCGGGCGACGGCGTGGACGCGGGCGTCTTGCTCCTGGTCCGCTGCTGCCTCGCGCCGCAGGCCGGAGAGCGCGAAGAACGGGACGAACGCGATGCCGAGCTCCCCGCACAGGTCCACCAGCCCGCGCTCGTCGGCGCGGCGCCAGTCCAGGCCGTAGGAGTTCTGCACACAGACCACGGGCGCGATCGTCCGGGCCTCGGCCACGTGCTCGGGCAGGACACCGGAGAGCCCGAGGTGCCGGATCAGACCGGCCTCGCGCAGTTCGGCGAGGGCGCCGAAGTGCTCGGCGACCGAGGCCGTCCTGGGGCCGTTGACGCGCAGGTTCACCACGTCCAGGTGGTCCCGGCCGAGCTGGCGCAGGTTCTCCTCGACCTGGCCGCGCAGCTGGTCGGGGCCGCCCCGGTAGAGCCACTGTCCGGAGGGATCGCGCGCCGGGCCCACTTTGGTCACCACGACCACGTCGCCGCGCCAGGACGAGAGGGCGCGGTTGAGGAGCTCGTTCGCGGACCGCAGCGGCGAGAAGTAGAAGGCGGCCGTGTCGACGTGGTTCACCCCCTGCTCGAACGCGCTGTGCAGCAGACCGACGGCGACATCGCGGTCGATCGGCGGCCCGTCGGAGTTCCCCATCATGCCGTTGCCCGTCAGCCGCATCGTGCCGTAGCCGATGCGGTTCACCTCCAGGTCCCCGAGTTTCCAGGTCCCTGCCGCGGCCGCCGCGTTCATCGCGCTCCTTCGCCTGTCGGTTCGTCAGGTCCTGGAGTATGGGCCGGTCAGGGCCTGCCGCGACAGGTCGAACGGCGGGGCGGAATGTCACATTTCCAGCGGGAACCAATCGTCGGCGCACAGCCGTTGGATGTGTCGAGAGAGCATCGGACAGTGACTTTGGCCGTGAGCCGGGCGAGCAGTCTGTCGCGCAGGGAGGGCCACTCATCCGCGAGCACGCTGTAGTACAGCGAATCACGATCGAACCAGGCGAGTTTTCTCCGGAAAGCGCTGAAATTGCTTGTGTTTTCTCATGGACCCTGCCTCACCCCGTAGAACCGAGCTGGGCCGCCGGTGGAGTCCGTAGTTGCCTTGACTGACGCGACCTATTCCGTGCCGTAGGCCGCCCACCGTCCGAGGGTGAACCCGCCGTTCTCTCGCCGGACTTCCACGGCACCCGCCCCGCCGAAGTGCGCGGGGACGATCAACTCGCTTTCGGTGGCGGCTCGTTCGAGGATCCGGCGGCGGCTGGCCACTGCTTGTTCCGCATCCAGACAGAAGCAACTGTTGCAGGAGGAGGTGAGGATCTGCACCGGGCTGTGCAGAAGATCGCCGACGAAGACCGCCCGGTCGCTCCCGGATGCGAGCCGCAGTACGGATGAGCCGGGCGTGTGGCCCGGCGCGGACTCCAGAGTGAGGTATTCGTCGATGCGGTGGGTGCCGTCCCACAGGACGGTCTGCCCGGCCCGGTGGACGGGCGCGATGCTGTCCTCGTAGATCAGCCGGTCATCCTCCCGGCGGCTGTTCCCGTACGCGTTGTCCGGGCCGAAGTGGAAGTCGTCCGCGGCCGGGATGAGGTACGTGGCGTTAGGGAACGTGGGCTCCCACCCTCCGTCCACACCGACGGTGTTCCAACCGACGTGATCACCGTGGACGTGGGTGTTGACGACGACGTCGACGTCCTCCGGCCGGACGCCGACCCGCGCCAGCCCACCCAGGAAGTCGCCCTGCCAGTGGTGGAACAGTGCAGAGCCGGGCCGCTCGCGCCCGTTCCCCACCCCGGTGTCGACCAGGACCGTCCGTCCGCGGCTGCGCAGCACCCAGGTCTGCAGCGCCACTACCGCCCTGTCGCTGTCCGGGTCCCAGTGATCCGGCGCCAACCAGCCCTCGTTGCCCTGCCACACCTCGGCGCCGGACTCCGGAACCAGGCCGCGTGCGGGCGCGAACGCCCCTTGCCACTCGACGACTCGGCTGACCTCGACATCGCCGAGCATGATGCTCTCCATGCTCTCGCTCTTCATGCCATCGACTCTAGGAAGGGCAGATGAGCCTCTCAATGCCTGTTCAGCTCATTCGGATACGCATCTGTCTCACCGCTGACGCTACCGGTATCCTCACCCGATGGATGTGGTGAGCGACGCGGTCTCGGCAGTACGCATCGGGCGTCCCTCCTCGAACCGAGTGCGGGTGAGCGGGAGCTGGTGCGCGCGGCTCGCCCCGTACGACGGTGCGGGCTTCCACGTGGTGCTGGAGGGCAGCTGCTGGCTGCTGCCCGACAGCGGCTCTCCGGTCACACTCGGTACGGGTGACGTGGTGCTGCTGCCGCACGGCACGGGGCACGTGATCGCCGACGCCCCCGTCGATGCGACGACCGTGGAACAGGCGGTGCCGTTCGAGCGATGGCACGACGAGAGGGGGTCGCGCCGGCCCCGGGCCACCTCCGGCGAGGTGCAGATGCTGTGCGGCAAGTACCGGCTCGACCGCAGTCGCATGCACCCGCTCATGGCGGAACTGCCGAAGGTCGTCCACCTGCCGAACCGAGTAGGCACCCATCCCGAACTGCGCGCCGCCGTCGACCTGCTGGGCCACGAGCTGGGCGCACAAGGACCCGGCGCCTGCATCGCGGTGCCCAGCCTGCTCGACCTCCTCCTCGTCTACATGATCCGCTCCTGGGCGGCCCAGGGCACGAGCGGTACCTGGCCGACCGTACTGGGCGACCCAGTGGCGGCCGCCGCCCTGCGGGCGCTGCACTCGGACCCGGCCGCCCCGTGGACCAACGACCGTCTGGCCGCCGAGGCAGGGGTGTCCCGCGCCACCCTGGCCCGCCGCTTCACCACCCTGGTCGGCCGCCCGCCGATGGCGTACCTCACCTGGTGGCGCCTGACCTTCGCCGCCACCCTGCTCCGCGACACCCCGGACCCTCTGGCCGTCATCGCTCGCCGCGTCGGCTACGGCACCCCCTACGCCCTCTCACATGCCTTCAGCCGGCAATTCGGTACTACCCCGGGGCAGTACCGGGCAGAGACAGCGGGGCGATCGGCCTCCCCGTGAGAGTCCGCCAAGAGACGAAGAGTGCGGATGCTGAAACCCAACCAACCCGTTCCACGGGCGACTTGGGGACTCAGACCCCCCTTACCCCGGGAGGGCCACCGAAGCGGGCGCACCTCGGACCTGGCCGAAGTCGGCGTGACCCTCACCGCCCCAGGAAGATCGGGTTCGTCAGTGCCGCCAGGGCGCCGGGGACCGGGCCCGCTGCTGTTTCGTGGCGGATCTCCGCGCGGACGTAGGCCGCGTACGACGGGGTCGTCTGCCACTCCACCACCCCCGAGCCGGACACCGGGAGCGGGTCGGTGGTGAGGAGGACGCCCTCGTCGGTGACGAGGCGGACCGTGCAGCGCGGGACGCCGGAGGCCTCCAGGCGGACGGTCACCGGGGTGTCGGGGGCGACGGGGAGACGTTCGCCGATGCCCGCCTGCCGGCCGTGGCCGCCCGTCGCCGTGAAGGCGAGCGTCACGTTCTTCGACTCCGCCACGTAGGAGCGGCCCGCGCGCAGGCCCGCCTGGATGGCCTCGCGGGTCAGGTCGTCGGCGAGGACGACCGTCTGGGGCATGCCGACGGCGTCGGGGTCCCGGTGCGCGTCGCTGTTGCCCATGCCCGGGAGCCACTCCCGGTTGCCGCGCACCGAGGCGACCAGGGCGGCGTCCCAGGCGGACAGGGCCACCTCGTCGTCGGGGGTGTAGGGGCCGTTCCAGACCTCGACCGCGTCGGCCTCGCCGAACCCGAACTTCCAGGCGCAGCCCACACAGGTCGCGTGCGGGTGGGCCGGTACGACCAGGCCGCCGGCCTTGTGGATCTGCTGGGCGAAGCGGCCGAAGCGGTTGTCCCGGGCCCGGTAGCGCCAGTCGACGAAGGTGCCGGGGTCGGTGCCGAGGGCGACGACGTGGCCGTTGCGGGTGGTGATCTCCTCGCCGAGCATGATCAGCAGGTCGTCGCCGGCCTGGTCCGCCCAGTGCGGGTGCGAGGAGTGCGTGTTGTGGTCCGAGGAGTTGATGAAGTCCAGTCCGGCGGCACGGGCCAGGGCCGCGATCTCGGCGGGGGTGCGGCGGCCGTCGGAGTACCAGGAGTGCAGGTGGCAGTCGCCCCGGTACCAGGCGCGGCCGCGGCCCTTCGCCCGGGACGGCGGGTAGACCGGGCGGACGGGGGTGCCGGGTTCGCCGTAGGTGAGGGTGATCGTGAGCTCGTAGGAGAGGCCCTGCGGGGCCACCGTGTAGGGGCCGAGGGCGACGTGCCAGGTGCCGGCGCCGACCGGGCCGGGGATGTAGCCCGGGGTCGCGTCGTCGGCGCGGACGAAGAACTCGGTGCGCGCGCCGCCCGACCAGCCCCGGAAGCCCTTGCCGCCCAGCTCGGTGCCGTGCTGGTCGAAGACGCCGATGTCGAGCGCGTTGCCCATGGTGCCGGCCGGGACGGCCGGTCTGTCGTAGGTGTAGGAGACCTTGATCTCCCGTACGCCGGCGGGTACGTCGACCGGTACGTACACGAAGTCCGGGCAGCCCGGCGGCAGTGTGCCGCGTACCGTCCGGGTCTCCTGGTCCTGACCGTCCGCCGCTGCGAAGCTCACGGTTCCCAACGTAAGGGCTGCCGCGGCGCCCGTCACGAACAGCGCGCGTCTGCCGATGCCGTGCGTGTCCTCACACATGCCGCTCACTCTCCCTTCTCGACGTGAACTCCCCCGGAACCCGGAAGGACAGGGAATCCACAGGCGTCCGTATGTCATGTGCATAGCTGTGGGAAGGGTGGGGCGGTTGATGCCGACCAGTCGGTATGGACAGATCGGGCCACCCCCGGTACAGATGGTGCATGCGCATAGCCGTCACGATCTTCCTCACCGACGAGACCATCGCCCCCGTCCGGCTCGCCCGTGAGCTGGAGGCACGCGGGTTCGCCGGGCTGTACCTGCCCGAGCACACGCACATCCCCGTCGAACGGGCCACCCCGTACCCGGCGGGCGGCGACCTGCCCCGCGAGTACGGCCGTACCCTCGACCCCTTCGTCGCCCTCGGCCAGGCCGCCGCCGTCACCGAGCGCCTCGGCCTCGGCACCGGCATCACCCTGGTCGCCCAGCACGACCCGATCGGCCTCGCCAAGCAGATCGCCACCCTCGACCACCTGTCCGGCGGCCGCTTCACCCTCGGCCTCGGCTTCGGCTGGAACGTCGAGGAGGCCGCGGACCACGGGGTGCGGTGGCGCGACCGGCGGGAGCTGGGCCGGGACCGGATGGCCCTGATGCGGGCGCTGTGGGCGGAGGAACCGACCGGGTACGAGGGGGAGTTCGGGAGCGTCCGGCCGAGCTTCGCGTTCCCCAAGCCCGTCCAGAAGCCGCGCGGGCCGGTCGCCGGGCCGCGCACGCTGGTCGGCGGGGCGGCGGGGCCGAAGCTGTTCGCGCACATCGCGGAGTACGCCGACGGGTGGCTGCCGATCGGGGGACGCGGGCTGGCCGAGTCGGTGCCGGTGCTCCGCTCGGTGTGGGCCGACGCGGGGCGCGACCCGGCCGCCCTCCAGGTGGTGCCGTACGCGGTGCTGCCGACGCCGGGGAAGCTCGCGCACTACGCGGAGCTGGGCATCGAGGAGGCGGTGGTGCAGTTGCCTCCGGCGGGGGAGGCCGAGGTCCTCCGGGTACTGGACGGGTATGCGGAGTACCTCTGCTGACAGGCAGACGGCACCGCGCGATCGGCCGCGACGAAGCCCGCCGTCTCCTCACCGCACACGGAGTACCGGCGTGCCCGATCTGCCACCCTGACACCCAGTTGCACATCATCGACTGATTCCCGGGACGACATCACCGCCGGAGCGAAGGCGGTCGTGCTGCCTCTCGCCGGGCCGCACGCTCTGGCAGTGGTGCGCGGGAGCAGTGGAGCAGCACCTCCGCCACGCCGGCACCCGCGTGTATCCGGCCCGAAAGGGTGACAGCCTCCGGCCGGCTGAACTTCTGACCACTGTGGTGCGTCGTCCCGGGCATGAGGGAGATCATCGACGCGCACGTGGCGGAGCCTGGACTGGCAGTGGTGGAAGTAGCGGCCCTGGACGACAAGACAGCGTTCACAGTCCAGGAACTGCTCGCGGCACAGTGCGCGCTCGCGTCGGCGTCCCACACGACCCGGGAGCCGGGCGAGTGTGTCGGAGCGCGATAGTTGTCACCTGAGCGGGCTAACTGTCACCACGGGAGGATGTCCCCCACCACCAGGCGATGGTCGGGTAAGGGAGTGGTGCGGTGCTGGGGTCGCTGGGCTTGTCCACCCGCGTGACGGTGTGAGGAGAGTCGGGGAGCAGGTAGCGGCCGGTTGTCATGGCGAAGTTGATGTTTCCGCTGGCCATGCGGTCGAGCCCGGTCAGGTAGCGGCCGAGGTCGTCGTCGCCGTCCGCTAGGAGCTCCTCGCGTAGCTGGAGGTACAGGGCCATCATGCGGTCGCGGATGGCGACGGCCTTGATGACGGCTTGCTCGAAGGTGTAGTCGGGATGGTCGTGGCGGATGGCGTCGAACAGGCTGAGCTTCCTGACCGGGAGATCACGCTCCCGGAGATAGGAGTAGCGATCGTTGTCCAGGACGCTGGCGAGCATGCTGGCCTCGGCGGCCGCGCGGACGGCGGGACGGAGCCATTGCTGCTCGCTGAGTTCAATGCCCTCCGCCGCGTCCATGCAGGCGGCCGCAGCATTCGCTCCACCGGACCCGATCCGCATGGCCAGAAAGTCGTTGACCGAGAGATCGGCACCCCGTTCCAAGAGGCTGGCCTCCCACGCCATGTGGTAGAGCCACTGGCACTGGCCCGCAGCGAAACGCTCCCATTGCACTGGGGTCAACAGACTCCGCATACGCAGGCACACGTCACGGATGGCGATGTCGGCGGGGGCGGTGGCATCCGGCCAAGAGTTCGGCGAACGGAAGGTGCGCTCCCAGCGGGCCAGCGAAGCTACGACGTCAGAGGTCGGTCGACCCGAGCCGGCGAACTCGCTGGGGTACCAGGCCCACGCGTTGTAGTCGGAGAATGCCTGCCCGATCTCTATGGGCGTGTGCGGAAGCGCGTGCGCGGTGAAGTCAGCTCCGGTCTGGGCGAGCATCGTGGTTAGCCGGGTGTTGCCAGCGCCGAGATCGAACTGCCGCGCCCATGCCTGCGTGCGTGCTCGCAGGCGCTCCGCGTCGGGGTGGATCTCTGCAATGAGCGGGCTGTAGAAGGCCAGGAGCTTGACGAATGCGCTGTCCGGCGCTTCGGCGTTCGTCACGGTGCTCTCCTCGCGTGTGTCTCTTGGGTCGTGCGGTTTCCAGGTCAGACTTCTGGGAGTTGTCGGCGAGGCGCCGTCGAGGTTGGTCGGGCTGGGAGGCCCAGCGGCCGCAGCCGGCGAACGCGCGGGCCAGTCGGTCAGGGCGGTGGCGGCCAGCGCGCCCGCGTTCATGCCGGCGCCCGCCGGGTCGTCTCGCTCGGGGGCCAGGTCAGGAGCGAGAGGGCGTGGGTGTGGGCGGTGGCGGGGAGTTGGGAGATGGCATCGCGCGCAAGTTGAGCGTGGTGGTCGGCCATCGCGTGTGCGGCTTCGAGGGCGCGTGTCTCGTCCAGAAGGGCTCGCATCCGGCGCAGTGCAGTTTGTGGGTCGGCTTCGTTGAGCAGGGTGTGGCGCAGGGCGGCGCGGCCGGCGGGGCCGGCTCGCTGGTGGGCGAGTAGGACGGGCAGGGTGGCGTAGTGGTTGCGCAGGTCGCTGTCGGCGGGTTTGCCCGTCAGGCCAGCGGTGGCGGGGTCATAGGGCAGGAGGTCGTCGCGGATCTGGAAGGCGATGCCGAGGTGGTCACCGAAGGCGCCGAGCAGGTCCGTGGTGGGAATGTCGCCTCCGCCGAGGATGGAGCCGATGCGGCAGGCCGCCTGCAAGAGTGCCGCGGTCTTGTCCCGGGCCATCGCCAGGTAGTCGTCGACGGAGCGGTCCAGGCCGCCTCTCATCGCCAGCTCGTCGAAGGCGCCCCGGCAGATCGTCACCCCGGCGCCCGCCTGCACCGCCAGGGCGCGCGCGATGCGGTCGGTGGGCACTCCGCGGTCGGCGCACTCGGCGAGCGCCGCGAACCACGAGAAGTACAGGGCGTTGCCGGCGACGATGGCCTGCGCGGGTCCGAAAGCAGCATGCACGGCTGCTCGGTCGCGCCGCTGGGTGTCGCGGTCGATGATGTCGTCGTGCATCAGGCTGCCGACGTGTGCACCCTCGATCCCGGCGGCAGCCGGCAGTACGGAGCTCAGTTCCCCGCCCACCGTCAGTGCCGCATGCACTACCAGCAACGGCCGTAAGAGCTTGCCCGGTGGGATCATCGCGTACCGGTGCACCGCGTCCAACCCCGTCATGCCGTCCGGCCATCGGCGAGCGAACTCCGCTTCCAGCCCATCGAGGATCTCGATGGGGTCCCCCGATGAACCGGGAGCCCATTGCACTGCGGACTGCGCGGGTATCGGTACAGCGCGCTGGCTTGGCAGTTCGGTCATGTGCGGGCCCCTTGTCAGCCGTCTTCATGAACGTTTCCGCGTGCTGGGCTAACACCAACAGATCTATGGCCCGAGCCGGAACGGCTCGCAGCGGCATCATCGGAGCACGGATCCGCCCCGCCCCAGGGGCCCGTGCTTCCGTATCCGTCCTTCAGACGGTTTCTGACCCGCTGGTGGTGTCCGGGACGTGGTCGGTGACAAGCAGCTTGCTCATCCGGTGACAACAACGGTGCTCACGGTCGCGAGGAACGCCAGCTCACGCCCTGGCAGCGGTGACACCTATCGTGCTCAGTCACAGCGAGCCCGGCGTACGGCTGCGGTTCTTCCTGGACCTGCGCCAGCAACCCGGCCAGTAGTCCCGATCCCGATCCGGGCCGGCCGCCCGGGGCCATGCCGATCGCGCCTCGCGCTGAGGGCGGTGAGTCTGCCGTATACGACGGCTACGCGCTGTGGCGGTGTTTACGGGTGGCTGCCTTCTTGGCCGTCGTCTTCTTCACGGCCGCCTTCTTCGCCGGAGCCTTCGCCGCCTTCTTCTCGGGCAACTCGTGGACCTGAGCGTCGGTGTCCTCACCGCGCGAGGCTTTTGCCTTGTCCACGGACTCCTGCAGGGCCGCCATCAGATCGAGCACCTTGCCCGGTGCCTTCTCCGGCTCCGGCACGTCGGGCAGCTGGCGGTCCTCCCGCTTCGCGTCGATCACCTTCTCCAGCGCCTCGGTGTAGTGGTCGACGAAGTCGGGGCCCTCCAGGCGGTCAGTGGTCATCCGCTCGATCAGCTCCATGGCCTCGTCGACTTCGGCGTCCGAGACGTCCGTAACGCCGGTGTCCCCCTCCGCCCCGCCGGGTCCTACCCCGGCCGCCCCCGGCGTTTGCTGAGATGAAGTACTCAGTTCCGGTCCGGCCGGGGCTCACGGAACACAGGTGAATGACCGCCCCCCCGTCAGAGGCGGGACCGGGTAATCCTCTGGGCTCTCAAGCCCCGACGACCACGTCGACCTGGTCGGTGTAGAAGGCGACGTGGCCGGCGATGTCCGCGACGGCGTCGTACGGCGCTGGGTAGAACCACACGGCGTCGGTCCGCGCGCCGTCGGCGAGGGCGAGGCCGTAGTAGGACGCGTCGCCCTTGTACGGGCAGTACGTCTGGGTGTCGCTGGGGGTGAGCAGCGACTGGTCGACGTTGTCGAGCGGGATGTACTGGACGGGCGGGTAGCCGGCCTCGCGCAGGGTCAGGGCCCGGGTGGTGTCGGCGACGATCTGTCCGCCGATACGGGCCACGACGCGGGCGCCGGTGGGCTCGACGGTGATCGGGTGGTCGGGGCCGGGGATCCTGGGCTGCCTTGTCGTCGTCATGGTGTTCTCCTCGATTCCTGGTGGGGGGGGGGTCTAGCCGGCGATGAGGTCGAACTCGTTGCCCTCGACGTCGGCGAACGTGGTCCACCGGGCGCCGTCGCGCACGACTTCGTGGAGCTTGGTCGCCCCGAGCGCGAGCAGACGTCCTCTCTCGCCCTCGTAGTCGCTGGTGATCAGGTCCGGGTGGAAGCGGTTCTTGGTGGTTTTGGCCTCGGGGACCCGGTGGAAGGCCAGCCGTGGCCCGCTGCCGGGATCGCCGGCCTCCACCACGGCGTCGTGCTCGTCGGCCCCGTCGGCGACCCGGCGGCCAAGGACGGCGGCCCAGAACGCCGCGGCACGTGCGGCGTCGGTGGCGTCGAACGAGGCGCCGAAGAAGGTGATGCTCATGCGCTGTCTCCTGTCGTGACCTACTGGCCAGACCAGTCTGTCTAATCTGTTCTTCAACCGTAGATTCCATGCCCAGGGCTGTCAAACAGCAGGTGGAACGCTCAGTGTCGGCCACCGTTTGACGAGACCAGGTCGTAGTGTTTAGCTGGATTGCGAGATCAGACAGACCAGTCTGGTCAATCGGAAGGAGGCGTGCCATGTCTGAGGTGCGCACAGCCCTGGTGACAGGCGCGACGTCCGGTATCGGCCGGGCGACTGCGGAGAAGCTCGCCCGGGACGGGTTCAAGGTCCTGGTGCACGGACGCGACGCCGGCCGCGGAGCCGCAGTGGTCAAGGGGATCGAGGGCCTCGGAGGCCGGGCCGAGTTCATCGCCGCCGACCTCACCGACGTCACCGCCGTCAAGCAGCTGGCAGAGGCGGCCAAGAACGTCGACGTCCTCGTCAACAACGCCGGGTTCTCCTGGTTCGGCCCTACCGCCGACCTGGAGCCCGACACCTACGACGCACTGTTCGACGCCAACGTGCGCAGCGCCTACTACCTCACGGCCGTCATCGCACCGGCGATGGCCGAGCGAGGCGAGGGCGTCGTCATCAACCTGGGCAGCATGGCCGGGCAGATCGGTCTTGCGGGTGGCGCCGCCTACAGCGCCACCAAGGCCGCGCTCACCTCGCTGACCCGGTCCTGGGCCGCCGAGTACAGCCCGCGGGGCGTGCGGGTCAACACCATCGCCCCCGGACCGGTCTACACCGGCGGCTCGTCCAGGGAGCGACTCACGGACCTGGGCAAGACCACGCTCCTGGCCCGCGCGGCGGAGGCCGAGGAGATCGCCGACGTCGTCGGCTTCCTCGCCTCACGCGCCGCCCGGTACATCACCGGCGCCGTCATCCCCGCCGACGGCGGACGCACTGCCGTCTGACCGCCACCACATCTACAGAATCCGAGCAGAGCAATGGATACCCCCGTCGTACTGATCACCGGTGCGCTGACCGGCATCGGCCGCGCCGCCGCCGTCGCCTTCGCCAAGCAGGGCGCGAACGTGGTCGTCACCGGACGCCGTGACGAGGCCGGCAAGGCCCTGGTCGAGGAACTGCGCGGGCTCGGCTCGTGGGCCGAGTTCATCAACGCCGACGTCCGTAACGAGGACGAGGTGCGTGCCATGGTCGACGAGACCGTCACCCGTTTCGGCCGTCTCGATGTCGCTGTGAACAACGCCGGTACCGAGGGCCGTCCCAGCCCGATCACCGACCAGAGTGCGCAGACGTACAACGCGACGTTCGACACGAACGTCCTCGGTGTGCTCCTGAGCATGAAGCACCAGGTCCGCGTCATGCAGGAACAGGGCAGCGGCAGCATCGTCAACATCTCCTCGACCTACGGGCACGAGGGCGCCGCCGGAGCCTCCGTCTACGTCGGCAGCAAGCACGCCGTCGAAGGCATCACCAAGTCGGTGGCCCTGGAGGTCGCCGCCTCGGGAATCCGCGTGAACGGCGTGGCCCCCGGCCCCACGGACACCGGCATGCTGACCCGCTTCACCGGCACACCGCAGAACAAGGCGGCCCTGGTGAGCGAGGTCCCGCTGGCCCGCCTCGGCCTCTCGGAGGAGGTCGCCGACGCGATCGTGTTCATCGCATCGGACCAGGCGTCGTTCATCACCGGCCACATCCTCAACGCCGACGGCGGCCACAGCGCCAACTGACCTGCACCGGGCACGCAGCTCGCCCGCGCGCCCGGACAGCCCACGTGCGGCTGCCACACCATCTCAAGACGCTGATTCAAGGAGAAGCGCCACCGTGACCGACCACACCCACGACACCGCCCCGACCCGGTTCATCGAGGCCGACGGCATCCGCTTCGCCTACCGCCGCTTCGGCAACGCGGCCGCCGGCCGGACGCCGGTCGTGTTCTTCCAGCACTTCATCGGCAACCTCGACGACCACGACCCGGCGATCAGCGACGGGCTCGCCGCCGACCGCGAAGTCATCCTGTTCAACAACACCGGGGTGGCCTCCACCAGCGGCGTCGTCCCGGACACCATCGAGCAGATGGCCACCGACGCGGGCAGCTTCATCGACGCCCTCGGGCTGACGAGCGTGGACCTGGTCGGCCACTCCATGGGCGGCCTCGTCGCCCAGCAGGTCGCCATCCAGCGCCCCGACCTGGCCCGCAAAATGGTCCTGGTGGGCACCGGCCCGCGCGGCGGCGTGGGCATCGGCGAGACACCGGCGCAGACCGCCGCACTGTTCACCGTCAAGCTGCCCCGGCAGGAAGACATGTGGCTGCCGGTCCTGTTCGCCCCGACCGAGACCAGCCAGCAGGCGGGCCGCGCATACGTCGAGAGGATCGTGGCCCGCAAGGACCGCGACGACTCCGCGTTCGGCGAGCAGGTCTACGCCGGCCAGGGCACCGCCATCCACACCTACGGCGCCACCAAGGACCCCGCGTACGCGGTCCTGAAGAACATCACGATCCCGGTCCTGGTGGTCAACGGCACCGACGACATCATCATCCCCACGATCAACTCCTACATCCTCCAGCAGTTCCTCCCCAACGCCGAGCTGATCCTCTACCCGGACGCCAACCACGGCGCCCACTTCCAGTACCCCGAGCGGTTCGTCGCCCACACCACGTTCTTCCTCGACCGCTGACCCACGAGCGGCCGACACAACCTGGCCACCGACGGGCAGCAAAACGGAGGTGGTCACCGCATCGCGGTGACCACCTCCGTTCGCAGATCGGGAAGACAGGTCGGTCTAACCTTGTTAGCCATGGCCAGCAGCCGAAGGAGCCCTGAGCGGAGCTGTAAACTGAACCACTAGTCTGAAAGAAGGAAAGCGTCATGCCCAGCAAGGTCAACGCCTCGAAACCGACCGTACGTGAGCGTCTCCTGGCCGCCGCCGACGAGCTGTTCTACCAGGAAGGTGTACAGAGCGTCGGCATCGAGCGCATCGTGCAGAAGGCAGGCGTTGCCAAGGCATCGCTCTACAACCTCTTCGGCAGCAAAGAACAACTGGTCGAGGCGTATCTCGACGCCCGCCACGCCGACACCCGCGAGCAGGTCGAACGCGCCCTGACCCGGTTCCGCACACCCCGCGAGCGGCTGCTGGGCGTCTTCGACGCACAGGGCCAGCTGTTCACCGAACCCGATTTCAACGGCTGCGCACACATGACGGCCAGCGCAGAAGCACTACCGGGCAGCCCCGTCGAAGACGCCACGGACCGGTACCGGCTCTGGGTAAGGGCGCTCTTCACAGACCTGGCCCGGCAGGCCGGCGCCACCGACCCCGAAGAACTGGCACGCCAACTGCACCTCCTGTACGACGGCGCCGGAGTATCGGCCCGCATGGACCGGGACCCCTCGGCAGCGACCACCGCCCGCGCAGCAGCTGCAGCACTGTTCGATGCGGCACCCAAGGACGGAACAGCGGCCATCCCCAGGCAGTAAGCAAAGGCGGTTCCCGAACCGAGAGCTGGGACCGTCGGAGGGAAATCGCCCGTCGCACGGCGTTCAGCGCGGGGTCCGACCGCCTTTGACGTCGTGCCCTGACCAACCCAGCAGTACGCCAACCAGCGCCGATAGACGCAGGTCGCCACCAGCCACCTCGGCTGCTTCGCCCTCGCGGCCGCCCTGCCTACGGTCTTCCGCGCTGCCGGGCATGCCCTGACCTGCCGTGGCCGGCGACAGCCAAGCCGCGGCCGCGCTCATTCGAAGGTGCTGAGGCGGCACACTGCCCGGACCGCACGCGGGGTATGGCGGACTCAGCGGCGGCGGAGTTCCTCAGCCCACTTGCGGAGCCGGGCTTCGAGGACCAGGTTGTCGCCGCGGGCCACGGTCTGGAGCAGCTGGGCGCACACGGTCGCTTCGGCGGCGAGTCCGGCCGGGCTGCCGAGCACAGGGAAGGCTGTGCGGACGCGGGCGGCGGTTTCCGGCTGGAGCAGCGTGTAGGCGTGGAGGGTGGCGGCGTCGAAGCCCTCTGGAGCGCGGCCCCAGCCCTCCCAGTCCAAAAGCCGCAGGGGCGAGGCGATGAGGTTCGCCCAGTGCACGTCGGAGTGGGCGGTGCTCCAACGGGCCACGGCGGGCGCCGGGATGCCGACGAACTCGGGGATGGCCCGCTCCATGTACTGCTGCCGTACGGCGACGCGGTCGGTGTCGACGGCCGCCACCTTCTCCAGTGTTCCGGCGAGGTCGTTCCACCAGGAGTCCGGCAGCTGGAGGTCGTGCTGGAGGATCGGGTCGTCGGACAGGACGGGCTGGTTGACGCGCACCGACAGTTCCGCCCGGTAGGCGGTGCCGTCGTCGACGGCGTCGTGGACGGCCAGGAGCGCGGGCCGGTGCCCGTCAAGGTCGCCGTAGGCGTGCTGTGCGTCAAGGGCGCCGTCCCACAACTTCCCCGAGGCTTTGTCCTCCGGTGCGGACACCAGCCGCAGCCACACGGGCGCGCCCGTAGCGGTGCGGGCCGGGGCACCCAGGGTGCGCCCTGCCCAGCCCCAGAACTCCGTCCCCGGCTCCACCTGGACGTCCAGGGCCTTCGCGGCGCGCGCGTGGTGGGCGCGCATGCGCCGTTCGGTGTCTGGGTCAGGGGGAGGCGAGTACATCGGTGATCTCCCGCAACTGGGCGACGGTCAGGGAGGGTTGAGCGACGGCGCCGGCCGCCTCCCTTCAGTGTGACGTACCGGAGGCGGCGAGAAGGACGTCCGTCACTCCTGGACATGACGCGACGGCCAGGACGCACGCCTGTGCGGGGGTCAGGCCAGGCCGGATGAGGTCGGCGAGCTCCTGGTCGACCATGCCAGGGAGCTCGCCGACGTGCAGCGGTGCGGAGGCCATGACCCGCAGTCCCGCGTCTGCGGCGGCCGGCAGCGGGCCCCGGCCGTGAAGGGCCTGCACGATCGGCGTCATCATCACCAGGCTGACGGGCATCTGGATGGCAACCAGGTGGTGCCGGCCACCCGCGGCCTCAGTGGCCAGGGCGAGCAGCTGCCCCACCGTGAACGCCTCTTCTTCCAGGCCTGCCCAGGTGGCGATGCCGTACCCGGCCACGTGCCCGACCGACACGGCCTGCTCCAGGACGACGAACGCGTCCCGCATCGCACGGTGCAGGGCGGGGCGATCGCCGGGGTGGGCGCGCTCCGGGTTGTGCAGCAGGACCAGGTCCAGCCGCTCGCGCCCGAGCTGGGCTCGGTTGCGGCCGGTCTGCCAGCGCACGTAGTCCGGGGCAAGGCTGTGCCCGGTCACCGCTTGGTCCTGGTTGAGGACACCGGCGTGCACGGCGTCGGCACCGGTGGCTGCGGTGAAGTAGCCGGCCTTCGTCGCGATCCGCAGGGACGGGTGGGCGGCCAGGGCCGGAGCCAGCAGGTCCTGGGCACGGCCGGTGGCGTAGTTGGGGGCGGTGTCGATCCACTGCGCGCCGGAGGCGGCCGCACGGACGGCCGCCTCCGGGATCGCCCTGCTTCCACTGGTCGGCGGCGGCGAGCCGTTCGACGACCTCGCGGAGCTGGACCGTGGTCACCGCGGCGACGTCGGCGCCGGGGGCCAGGCGGACCGCGTCCAGTACCGCCGTCCATGAGGTCCGGCCGGTTTCCAGCGCGACCACGACCGAGTAGGGCCAGCCCGGGATCATCTGGTGCTTTGCCCCTCCGCGCCGGTAGGTGTGGCAAAAGGCCCGGTCAGGGCAGGTGTTGGCGTCCGGCCGGAGCCATGGCGAGACGTCCGCGGCCAGCACGATCCGGCCGTCCGCCGCCCGCGGCAGCGGCACCGAGGCTAGTGCGCGGCGTAGCCGGGCCACATCCATCCGCCCCCGGTTGAGACCGCCGTAGAGAGCCCCGTGCCCGCGGCGGTGTTCCGGCGCGAGTGCCAGATCGACCAGCGTCCGCACCGGCCCGTCCGTGCACAGCAACGCGTCGCACAACTCGAACAGCGCGTCGCCCCGCCCGGTCAGGCACGCGTACAACTCCGTCCGGAAGCGTGACACTTCCGCGAACGCTTCCCCAGGAATGGCTTCAGGCAGGTGATTCACCCTCACGGCCTTCGTTCTGATCGGTGCACCTTGGTCGGAGCACATGATCAGGCGAAGGCCACCTCGGCGTCCGGAGAATGCCCAGGTCAGCTAGCCAGTTCGAGGCACATTTCGACGCCGGAGGTCAGGCTCCCTCGGGAGTGATCAGGCAGAAGGGATGGCCGACGGGATCCTTGTAGACGCGGTAACCGATCGGCTTGTCCGAACCATCCAACAGCGTCGCACCGAGGGCGAGCACTTGGGCCTCAGCCGTATCGAGGTTCGTGACCATCACGTCGATGTGCATTTGCTGAGGACGCGTGGAATCCGTCCACCGCGGCGCGCGAAAATCCTCCACGCGTTGGAAGGCGACCACCGGGGTGCCCGCCGCGTTCTGGAGCACGACGAAGTCGCCCGTGTCCGCCTGCCGTGAGAGCGACAGTAGCTTCTCGTAAAAGTCGGCGAGCTCATCTGGGTCGGGGCAATCGATGACAACGGTGTACAGGCGTCCGATCATCCGGCTCACTCTGCCACTGGCCCGCGAGCGGGCCAGTGGCAGAGGCCCAGCCCGAGGCTAAAGAACAAGCTGAGTGCCTGTGTCAGGTCCTTGCCTGACCAGGTGTGAGCCTGCGCGTTCGGTGGACGGCGGCGCGCTCCTTCATGGTCGCTGCGACCTGGCGGACCGCCCCCGACCCCTGAAGGGGCGGGGCCGTATCGGCATCGGGTCTCCCGCGGGCAGACGGAGGACGAAGCACGCCCCCGAACCCTTCGGCTGCACCGCCAGCACGAGCAGGCCGCCGTGCCGGGCCGCCAGGTCGCGGGCTATGGCGAGGCCGAGGCCGGTGCCGCCGTCCGTACGGGTGCGGGACTCGTCCAGGCGGGTGAACCGCTCAAATATCCGTTCGCTGTCGGCTTCCGCGACGCCGGCCCCGTCGTCGCGGACGGTGCACAGCACCGACCCGGGTGCGGCCGAGTCCCGGGCCACGGTCAGCAGCACGCGGCCGACGGCGTGCCGCAGGGCGTTGTCGAGCAGGTTCCGCAGGATCCGTTCGAGGTCACCGGGTGCCGCCAACACCGTCGTCGCGGCATCCGGCGCGGCGACCAGGAGATCCACCTGCGGGGAACCCCCGGCGCGCTCCGCGTACTCCTCCAAGAGCCGACCCGCCAGTGCCGCCAGGTCGACCCGTTCGGCGGGGGCCGGCGGGGCGCCCGCGTCCAGCCGGGCCAGCAGGAGCAGCTCCTCCGTCAGACCGCTCAGCCGCCGCGCCTGCCGGCCGGCCGCGGTCACCACGGCGGGCCAGTCGGCCCGGTCGGGGTAGGCGGTGGCCACCTCCAGCCCCGCGAGCAGGGTGGCGAGCGGGCTGCGCAGTTCGTGCGCGGCGTCCGCCACGAACCGGCGCTGTGCCGTGGCCGCCTCCTCCAGCCGCTGCAGGGTGGCGTTGATGGTCAGCGCCAGTTCCGCCACCTCGTCGGCGGTGTCGGGTACCTCCACCCGTTCGCGGGGGTCCGTCGCGGTCACCGAGGCGGTGCGCGCCCTGATCGCCTCGACCGGCCGCAGCGCCCGCCGCGTGGCCAGCCAGGCCACCCCGGCCACCAGCGCGGTCGCGAGGGGAACGGCCACGACGAGTTCCCGGTCGAGTTCGCCGACCGCCCGCTCGGCATCGTCCGGGACGATCAGGACGTACACCCGGACCCGGGCGCCGGCGGCCACCCCGCGCCCCTGCGTCTCGCCGGGCAGGTAGGAGGCGGGCACCGTCCCCTCGACGGTGGTCAGGGTCTGTCCGGACAGCGAGCGGGCCGCCGGCTCGGCCACGGTGGGGAACGTGAACCGGCGTCTGGTGTACAGGGGCAGGCTCCCGCCCCGGCCCGGGCCCGGGAGGAACGCGCGGTCGTCCTTCTCGTACGGCTCCAGCTCGGGACTGGACGCCAGGAGCAGGCCGTCGTCGGCGACGATTTCGTACGGCGCTCCCCAGGGGCCGCCGACGGATGAGTCGGCGGTTGCGCTGAGCAGGGTGTCGACCTGCTGCTGGGCCACCGACGAGGTGGCCCGCAGCCGCTCGTCGTACAGCTGATGCCGCATCAGCAGGGCCCCGGAGGTGAAGAGCACGGCCGCGGCGAAGGCGGCGGCCAGCGCCGAACGCGCCCGCACCGAGCGGGGGAGAAGGCGGGCGCGCCGCAGTCGGCGGAGCACGCCGGACGGGAACGCGGATACCAGGGCGCGGCGCCCTTTCGGATCCCGCCCTTTCGGATCACGGTCGTTCGGATCCCGGTCGTTCGGAACGTCAGTCACCGGAGTTCCGTCAGGCACCGTCCCACCGCCCGGCCGGGGGCTCCTGAACCGCGCCCTCCTCCGTCTCCCCGCGGTCGTCGACCAACCGGTAGCCCACCCCGCGCACCGTCAGGAGGGACTGCCGTCCGAAGGCCGTGTCGATCTTCCGGCGCAGGGCGCTGACCCGGACCTCGACCAGGTTGAGGTCCTCGGCCTCGTCCGGCCACGCGTGGTGCAGGATCTCCGACTTCGTGACCGCTTCGCCCGGCCGCCGCGCGAGCACCTCGGCGACTGCGAACTCCCGGGGTGTGAGCGGCACGGCGACGCCCGACCTGAGGCAGGTTCTGGCCGCCACGTCCAGGACCAGGTCGCCCACCGCCAGCAGCGGGGAGGCGGGTCCCCGCGCCCGGCGCATGAGTGCGCGCAGCCGCGCGACCAGGACCAGGTAGGTGAACGGCTTGGTGACGTAGTCGTCGGCGCCGGTGTCGAGGGCCTCGGCCTGGTCCCAGTCGCCGTCCTTCGCGGTGAGCACCAGCACGGGCGTGGTGATGCCCTCACGGCGCAGCTGGGCGCAGACCCGGTAGCCGTTGAGCAGCGGCAGCATCAGGTCGAGCACGACGGCCGCGTAGTCACCCGTGCGGGCCTTCCACAGGCCCTCGCGGCCGTCATGGGCCACGTCCACGCGATAGCCCTCGGCCGTCAGCCCGAGGCGTAGCGTCTCCGCCAGCTCGCGCTCGTCCTCCACCACCAGAATCCTCACCCCGCCAGCCTGGCACAGGCTTCCGGCGGCTTCCTGACCGCTTCGTCAGGTTCGGTCAGGGCCCGGTCAGCGGCTCCCCGGCACGGTGTCCGGGCCCCGGAAGGGTGCTCGCCGCGCCGGCTCACCCGCGCGGCGAGCGCCGCACCGGTGATCCGCCGGACGAAAGGCCTCCACATGCCGACCCGCCTGACCGCGCTCCTCTCCACGCCCCGCCCGTCCCGCCCGGCGTCCCGCGACGACGCGGCCGGGCCCGTCGCCGGAACGGCCCGGCCGGCGCGGGGCGCCCCCGGCTGGGCGACCGCGCTGTCGCTCGCCCTGGTGTGCTTCGTGACGTACACGGCGCTGTCCGTGCGGCTGCACCAGCGGATGCTGACCACCGGCTACGACCTGGGGATCTTCGAGCAGGCGGTACGGTCCTACGCGCACGGGCACCTGCCGGTGGCCGAGCTCAAGGGACCGGGGTTCCCGCTGCTCGGCGACCACTTCTCGCCCGTACTGGCCCTGCTGGCACCGCTGTACCGGGTCTGGCCGACGCCGGTGACCCTGCTGGTGGCGCAGGCCGCGTTGTTCGCGGTGGCGGTGATACCCCTGGCCAGGTGGGCCGAGGAGGTACGCGGCCGGCGGGCGGCGCTGGTGGTCGGTCTCGGCTACGGCGCCTCCTGGGGTGTCGCGCAGGCGGTCGGGTTCGACTTCCACGAGGTGTGCTTCGCGGTGCCGTTGCTGGCGTTCTCCCTGACGGCGGTGGGCCGTGGCAGGGCGCGGGCCGCGGCCCTGTGGGCGCTGCCGCTGCTGCTGGTCAAGGAGGACCTCGGGCTGACCGTCGCGGTCATAGGCCTGCTGATCGCGCGCACCGGCGAACGCGACGACCGCAGGACGGGGGGTGTCCTGTTCCTGGCCGGAGTGCTCGGGTCCTTCCTGGAGATGCTGGTCGTGATACCGGCGTTCAACCCCGGCGGCACGTTCGCCTACAGCTCCAGCGTGCCCGGCGCGGGGTCCGCCACGCCGGGCGCCGGCGAGTTGCTCCTCCACTACACGGTGGGGCTGGTCACCCCGGACACCAAGGCGCAGACGGTGCTGGCCCTGCTGTCCGTGACCGGGTTCCTGGCCGTGCGCTCCCCGCTCCTGCGGGCGGCCCTGCCGACGCTCCTGTGGCGCTTCGCGTCGGACAACCAGGCCTACTGGGGAACCGGCTACCACTACAGCGCGGTCCTGATGCCGGTGCTCTTCGCCGCCTTCGTCGACGCGCTGACCCGGCCCGGACCGGTGCGGTACGCGCTGGCGGCGAGCGCGGCCGTCACCGTGCTCATGCTGCCCGCGTTCCCGCTGTGGCAGCTGACGCAGCCCGCCACCTGGCACACCGACCCCCGGCTCGCGACCGCCCGGCGGCTGATGGACCGCATCCCGGACGGCGCCACCGTCGCCGCCTCCAACCGGCTGGTCCCGCAGCTCACCAACCGCGCCCAGGTCAGCGTGTTCGGCCTGGGGGGCAGCCGTCCCGACCCGGAGTGGATCATCGACGACAGCGCGCAGCCGATGGGCTGGCCGATCTCACCCGACGACGACCGCAGGCTGCTGTCCGAGGTCCGGAACAGCGGCCGCTACCGGACCGTCGCGGACCAGGACGGCTACGTTCTCCTGCGGCGGCGGCCCTGACAGAGCCGCAGGCCGGCGACGCCGTGGAACTCGTGGCACCTCCTACGTCCCTGCGCTTCCTCGGGGCCGGCTGCCGTGCCCGGCGGCCGGCCTCCGGGGCGGCCGGTCAGCGGACCCGGATGAACAGCACGTCGTAGCCGTCGTTCGTGCTGCGGCTCTTGACGTAGACGCCGTCCGAACCGCCGTTGGGGTTGCCGGTGTTGCCCTCGACGGTGGTGAAGCCGGAGCCGCCGCTCACCGTTCGCACGATGCCGATGTGCTCGTGTCCGCCGGTGTAGTCGTTGCCCCCGTTCCAGTCGAAGGCCACGATGTCGCCCGGCTGCGGGTTCGTCGTCACCGAGAGGTGGTAGTTGCCGGCCCGCGCCTGCTTGACCCAGCCCGAGACGTAGGTGTTGCGGTAGGAGCTGGCCCCGGTCTGCTTGGCCACCCAGCTCACGAAGGTCGCGCACCAGGCGTAGTTGCTGGTGGACAGCGACAGGCCCACGGCCGAGCCGTAGCTGTTCGCCCGGGCGCTGCCCTCGACCGTGCCGACCTCGGCCTCGGCCACGGCGAGGATGTTGCCGTACCCGCCGCCGGGCGGGGTGGTGGCAGGCGGGGTGACCGCGCCGTACAGGGCGGCCTTGGTGTTCGGGCCCACCTGGCCGTCGACCGACAGGCCCTTCTCGGCCTGGAAGTCCCGTACCGCGCTGTAGGTCAGCGGTCCGAAGTCGCCGTCGACGGCGAGATCGGCTCCGTGGTGGTTGAGCAGGCTCTGCAACTCGGTGACGCAGCCGCTCTTCTGGCCCTGCACGATGTTGCCCGGGCACGAGGCGGAGTTCAGGTTGACCGGCGCCGGTGCGCCGCTGCCGCCGCCGGTGCTGATGTTCGCGTACAGGGCGGCCTTGGTGTTGGGGCCGACCTGTCCGTCGACGGAGAGGCCCGCCGCCGACTGGAACGACCGCACGGCGGCCAGCGTGGCCGGGCCGAACTGGCCGTCCACGTCGAGCTGTTGGCCCTTGCCGTTGAGCAGGGCCTGCAGCGTCGCGACGCAGCCGCCGCTGTCTCCCTCCACGATGTTCGACGGGCAGGACGCCGAGCGCAGGTCCATGGCGGTGGACGGCGACTCGTCGGTGTCGTAGAGCTCCCGCTTGGTGTTCGTGCCGACCTGGCCGTCGACCGTCAGTCCGTTGGAGGACTGGAAGGACCGGACCGCGCTGTAGGTCGCCGGTCCGAAATCGCCGTCCAGGTCGATCGAGTAGCCGAAGTGGCGGAGCAGCCGCTGCAGTTCGGTGACGCAGCCGCCCTTGTCGCCCTGGACGATGTTCGCCGGGCACGACGAGGAGTTGAGGTTGACCGGCGAGGGTGCCGATCCCCCGGTCGCGTACAGCTTGGCCTTGGTCTGGGGGCCCACCCTGCCGTCCACGGCGATCGCGGTGGCGGACTGGTACTGGCGCACCGCGTAGAGCGTGTTCGCCCCGAAACTGCCGTCCACCGTCAGGCCGGCGCCGTGGGCGTTGAGCAGGTTCTGCAACTCCGTGACGCAGCCGCTCACCTGGCCCTGCACGATCTCGGCGGGGCAGGACGAGGAGGTCAGCCTGATCGCCGCGGGCGCCGCCGACGCCGGAGCGGCACCGAGCAGCGTGCCCGCCGAGAGGAGCGCGGCCGTGGCGGCGAAGACGCCGGCTCTGACTCTCCAGCCGGGTCTCGCGGTCATGGAGCCGCGTTGCCGGGTGGACGCCTTGCCGGTGGGAGCACGATACGGAGTTCTCATGACGGCGGAACCTCTCCTTCGCTGGATCCGCGGAGTGCGGAGTGCGAGAACAAGGGCAAGTGCGGACTGCGGTTCGGGCGGGTCGGACCGGTGGCCCCGACGGGCTTGCCGGGCCCGGCCGGCCGGCGCACCGCGAGCGAGGCGGACGCTACGGACGGCGGCCCGCCCCGGGAAGGAGAATCGGCGGCCGCGGGAGACCGGGACGCCGTTGCCGCACCGACCTGCGACGCTCCGGCGGCTCTGGGACGTCCGTGGGACGCGCGCCACGGTGCGCGGAGCTGCGCGGTCCACGAAGAACGTGATCCGCGCGCCGACCGACCGGCCGGACGCCCCCGCACCCGCCCCCTCCGCGCCGGCCGGCCGGCCGGAGGCCCCCGCCCGCTCCCCGCATCGCATGCCCCGGCCCCACTGAACCCACGGAGCCCCTACGTATGCTCGAAGAATGACGACTTCCGCGACCTCCGGAACCGGCCCCACCGACCGCCCCGGCGGTACCGGCCCCACCGAGAACTCCATGCGTCGCGCCCTCAAACGCGCCCGGGACGGCGTCGCCCTCGACGTCTCCGAGGCCGCCGTGCTGCTTCAGGCGCGCGGCGCCGCCCTGGACGACCTCGCCGCGTCCGCCGCCCGGGTCCGCGACGCCGGTCTGGCAGAGGCCGGCCGGCCCGGTGTCATCACGTACTCGAAGAGCGTCTTCATCCCTCTCACCCGCCTGTGCCGCGACAAGTGCCACTACTGCACGTTCGTCACCGTCCCCGGCAAGCTCCGCCGGGCCGGGCACGGGATGTTCATGTCCCCCGACGAGGTCCTCGACGTCGCCCGCAAGGGTGCGGCCCTCGGCTGCAAGGAAGCCCTGATCACCCTCGGCGACAAGCCGGAGGACCGCTGGCCGGAGGCGCGCGAGTGGCTGGACGCGCACGGTTACGACGACACGATCGCCTATGTCCGGGCCGTCTCCATCCGGATCCTGGAGGAGACCGGCCTGCTGCCGCACCTCAACCCCGGTGTGATGTCCTGGACCGACTTCCAGCGGCTGAAGCCGGTCGCCCCGTCGATGGGCATGATGCTGGAGACGACCGCCACCCGGCTGTGGTCCGAGCCCGGCGGCCCCCACCACGGCTCCCCGGACAAGGAACCCGCCGTGCGGCTGCGGGTCCTTGAGGACGCCGGGCGCTCCTCCGTCCCGTTCACCTCCGGGATCCTGATCGGCATCGGCGAGACGTACGAGGAACGTGCCGAGTCCCTGTTCGCGCTGCGGCGCGTGGCCCGGTCGTACCACGGCGTCCAGGAGCTGATCATCCAGAACTTCCGCGCCAAGCCGGACACGGCGATGCGCGGCATGCCGGACGCCGAACTGGACGAGCTGGTGGCGGCCGTGGCCGTGGCGCGGCTGGTCATGGGGCCGGCCGGCAACATCCAGGCGCCGCCCAACCTGGTCGCAGGCGAGTACGAGCGCCTGATCGCGGCCGGTATCGACGACTGGGGCGGGGTGTCGCCGCTCACCATCGACCATGTCAACCCCGAGCGGCCCTGGCCGCAGATCGAGGAGCTGGCGGAGAAGTCGGCGGCGGCCGGCTTCGAGCTGCGGGAACGTCTCTGCGTGTACCCGGAGTTCGTCCGCCGCGGCGAACCCTGGCTGGACCCGCGGCTGCGCCCGCACGTGGCCGCGCTGGCGGATCCCGAGACGGGCCTCGCGGTGCCGGACGCGGTGGTCGAGGGGCACCCCTGGCAGGAGCCGGAGGAGGTCTTCGTCGCCTCCGGCCGCACGGATCTGCACGCCGCCATCGACACCGAGGGCCGTACGACCGACCGGCGCGACGACTTCGACGAGGTGTACGGCGACTGGGGCGCGCTGCGGGAGGCGGCCGCCCCCGGGATGGCGCCGGAGCGCATCGACACGGACGTCCGCGCGGCCCTGGCGACCGCGGCCGACGATCCCACGAGGCTGACGGACGCCGAGGCCCTCGCGCTGTTCCACGCGGACGGCCCGGCCCTTGACGCGCTGACCGGGATCGCCGACGACGTCCGGAAGTCGGCCGTCGGCGACGACGTCACCTACATCGTCACCCGCAACATCAACTTCACCAACGTCTGCTACACCGGATGCCGTTTCTGCGCCTTCGCGCAGCGGCGTACCGACGCGGACGCCTACACGCTCTCCCTGGACCAGGTCGCCGACCGGGCCCAGCAGGCCTGGGACGTCGGCGCGGTCGAGGTCTGCATGCAGGGCGGCATCCACCCCGACCTGCCCGGCACGGCGTACTTCGACATCGCGAAGGCGGTCAAGGAACGCGTCCCCGGCATGCACGTGCACGCCTTCTCGCCGATGGAGGTGGTGAACGGCGCGACCCGCACCGGCATGTCGATCCGGGAGTGGCTCACGGCGGCGAAGGAGGCGGGTCTCGACACCGTCCCCGGCACGGCGGCGGAGATCCTGGACGACGAGGTGCGGTGGGTGCTGACCAAGGGCAAGCTGCCCGCGGCCACCTGGATCGAGGTGATCACCACCGCCCACGAGGTGGGCATCCGCTCCTCCTCCACCATGATGTACGGCCATGTCGACCAGCCCCGCCACTGGCTGGGCCACCTGCGCACGCTGGCCGGCATCCAGCAGCGGACCGGCGGTTTCACGGAGTTCGTGACGCTGCCCTTCATCCACACCAACGCACCCGTCTACCTGGCCGGCATCTCCCGTCCGGGTCCGACGATGCGCGACAACCGGGCGGTGACGGCGATGGCCCGGCTCCTCCTGCACCCCTACATCCCGAACATCCAGACGAGCTGGGTGAAACTGGGCGCGGAGGGCGCTGCGGAGATGCTCCGCTCGGGCGCCAACGACCTGGGCGGCACCCTGATGGAGGAGACGATCTCGCGGATGGCGGGGTCGTCGTACGGCTCGTACAAGTCGGTCCGGGACCTGATCGCGGTGGCCGAGGCGGCGGGCCGTCCGGCGCGGCCCCGTACGACGCTGTACGGCGAGGTGCCTCAGGAACGGCAGCGGGCGGCGGAGGCCTCCGACGGGCACCTGCCGGAGCTGCTGCCGGTGCTGGACTGAGCCATGGACTGAGCCGTGACTGAGCCGTCGGGCGGGCGGGCAGCGCACAGTACGATGATCCGACCCCTGTGCGAACAGTCGGGGGCTCATAGCGGAGGAGATGCGTACCCGTGGCTGCCCGACTGCTGCCCTCCTGGGTCTGGGTCTCCGGCCTGACGGCCGGGGCGACGGTCGCCGTCGTCCTCCTGGCCGTCCAGGCCGACAAGGGGCCGCATCCCACGGCCGCGGCGGTCCGCCCGTCGGCGAGTGCGTCGGCGGGTGCCTCGGCGGGCGCCCACCCCTCCGCGTCATCGGCCCCGGCGGAGGCCCCCGCCGTACCGGCGGCCTCCGGCACCGGCCGCCGGATCGTCTACTCGCTCGGCGCCAAGCGGGTGTGGACGGTCGACGCGAGCGACAAGGCGACCCGCACCTTCGCGGTGTGGCCGGGGACGGTCAGCCCCGACCCCGGCACCTACACGATCTCCAAGACCCTGGCGTCCACGACCGGTTCGGACGGCGTCCAGATCGAGCACATCCTCTACTTCGCCGCGAAGTCGGGGCTGTCGATCGCCTTCTCCAACGCGGTCGACGGCTCCTCCCCGGCGCCCGCCGCCGGCAAGCAGACCAGCGGCATCCGGATGCCCAAGGCGGACGGCGCGGCACTGTGGACCTTCGGCACCGAGCCGGACACCAGGGTGACGGTGGTCAAGTAGACCGGACGACCCGCCGCGCGGTCGCCGTCGCCCGCTGCCAGTCCTGCGCCAGCTCGGCCATGGCGGTCTTCTGCCGCGCGGTCAGCAGGGAACCGGCCAGGCGCTTCCTGATCGTCACGACCTCGGTGGGGATCCGCAGCCGCAGCGCGCAGGTGCCGTCCGCCACCGCGGTCGCGATCTCCCGCTTCCGCAGCGCCGTGGTGGCGCCGGACCGCGCGTACGCCGCCTTGAAGCGGGCCTGGGCGTCGGTCGGCAGCGCGTAGTGGTAGCCCTTGGCCGCCATGCACGTGCTCCACTTCCGCATCAGGGCCAGGTAGGCGGCGTCGCGCTGGACCGGGCGGGTCAGCGTGGCGTTCAGGTTCTGGGGGATGAGCGCCAGCTCCGCGTAGGTGGTCAGGCTGCCGTACAGACGCTTGCGGCTGTCCGCCTCGCAGCCCTTCACCGAGAACTCCAGGGTGCCTTCCGGCATGCGGAACGTGCGCAGGTCGGACGTGGCGCCGCGCAGGGCCGTCATGTAGGCGGCCGCCTCGGCGGTGGGCAGGCGCCGGACGTACGCGTCGTTCGCCGAGGCCGCGTTCGAGGATCCGTTCGAAGTGCCGGTCGGCGTCGGCTTTCCGGTGGCGGCCGCGTACTGCGCGTACAGCCCGTAGCCCTGGGCGCGCCGCCGCGGGAGGTCCACCTGGGCGCTCGGGGTGGTCGCGGACGCCGCTGCGGAGTCGACGACCACGTAGCGGAGTCCCTTGGCCGTCATGCAGGAGGCGATGAGCCGGGACTCGGCGCGGGTCAGTGACTTCTCGGCGGCCGGGTAGGTTCCGGAATAGGTCAGCAGGTCGAGCCCGACCGGTGTGATCGCGGTGGTCCGGGCGGCGTGCGGTGCCGGGGCGGGGCTCGCGCAACCCGTGAGGGCGAGAGCGGCCGCTGCGGCGCAGGCGAGGAGGCCGCCGGTTTTGGGCGTACGGACGAGGGGTGTGCAGGCCTTCGGCATCGTGGAGGTGCTCCTGCGACTGAAACGGCGGTTGGGGCTGCGGCTGGGGCGGCGACTGGGGCTGCGGCTCGGGCTGCGGCTCGGGCTGCGGCTCGGACGCGAGGTGCCCGGAGCGGGCGGCCGGGGGCGGAACCCCGGCCGCCCGCGGGGGGTCACCGGGGCCGGGGCGCGGTCAGGGCGCCACCCACGAGTTGGACGAGATGACGTCGTTCCAGGCCGCGCTGAGGTCGCCGCCCACACCCCTGTCGATCACGCCCGAACTGCCCGAGTAACCGGCGTCGGTGTACACCACGGCGTTGTCGTTCACGCCGTCGTTGTAGATCGACGAGGCGCAGTCGTTCCACGTCCCGGTCTGGCAGGTGGAGTGGGAGAAGGCGGTCCAGTTGGTGTTGGAGCCGGACAGCTTGCCCGGCCCGTCGTTGTAGCCGCTGTTGACCCAGAAGCACAGGTAACCGGCCGAGCAGCCGGAGGGGACGGCCGCGGGCGTGGCGACCTGGGCGGAGAGGGCCGACGACGCGGAGCCGGCGATGACAGAGCTCGTGGACGAGTCGGCGGCAGCGGTGCCGACCGCGGTGCCGAGCAGCAGGACGACGCCGGCCGCGACGGCTGACATTCTCTTCATGTTGTCGCTCCCTGAACGGTGACTGAGCAGGGTGAATGGCATGGACGGGATTCACGGTGTCAGAGGCGTCCACCGGTGGCCATGATGTGCAGCGTGGCCTTAAAGACGCAGGTCAACAGGGGGGAATCGGTTACTCCAGAAGTTTTTCGGGTTTCGTGGTGTTCAGCGGCGGACGGGGCTGGTCATCCTGGGACGAACAGGCCCCGGACCAGGGCCCGTGGGGGTGGGGGGACCGCCATGCTCCGCATTCATTTCACGGACGCCGACCTTGCCCGGACCCGCGTGATCCACGAGCCGGATCCGCTGTGGGAGGTCGGGCAGAGTCTGCACCGCTTCCAGACCCGGCAGGGCCGCTGGGCGTACGCGCACTGGTACCGGGGCACGTGCCGGCGCTTACAGGAGAGCGGACAGCAGCGGGTCCTGCGGGAGATGCTGCTGCCGCTCTTCCACCGGGGCCCCTACTACCCCGACTTCCTCAATCCGGCCGAGGCGTCCGAGGGCCTGGAGGCCGGTCTGGAGGCCGTGCTTGCCACCCCGCCCCGCCGGGTGCTGGCCGAGTTGCTGACCCTCGCCGGGATCTCGGGCGCCCCGCCCTGGGTGCCGGAACTGGTCCGCCCGGACGGCCGCCGTGAGCTGGTCCGGGCGCTGCGGGACTACCACGACACGGCGATCGCCCCGTACGGCGAGGAGATACAGGCGCGCATCGACGCGGACCGGGTCATCCGGTGCCGGGCGCTGCTGGACGGCGGCGTCGAGGCCCTGCTCGACGGCCTGGGACCGGACATCCGCTGGCGGCGACCGGTCCTGTACGTCGGCCACCCCACCGTCGACCGGGACCTCCGGCTCGGCGGGCGGGGCCTGAAGCTCGTACCGTCGTACTTCTGCTGGCAGACCCCGGTCCCGATCGCCGACCCCGCCATGGATCCGGTCCTCGTCTACCCGCTGCACCAGCAGCCGAGCCCCGTCCGGGGCGCCGGCGCCTCGCTGACCTCGCTGCTCGGCCGTACCCGGGCCACCGTGCTGCGCGCGGCCGCCGCCGGCGCGACCACCGGCGAACTCGCCCGGGTCGCCGGGGTCTCCGCGTCCTCGATCAGCCAGCACACCACCGTGCTGCGCGACGCGGGCCTGATCACCAGCCAGCGGCAGGCCGCGAGCGTCCTGCACACCCTGACCCCGCTCGGCGCGTCCATGCTCCGCGCCAACGTGGGCTGAGCGCCGGGTTCAGTCCGTGGCCGACCGGTCCGAGAGCTGTACGACGATGAGCGCGAGCCCCGTGAGCACCAGCACTCTGGTCGCGGCATCCAGCCCGTTCCAGGTCTTGGACTGCCACATGGAGAACCACTCGCCGCCGATCCCGATGAACCCGGCGCCGAAGAGCAGCACGAGCATCAGCAGGCCGTAGGTGGAGACGCGCCGCGCGCGCACGTCGTCACGGCGCACCCAGAGCCAGGTCCCGGCGATCAGCACGAGCGCGGCCAGCGTCTCCCACACGATGATGGCGACATAGGCGGTGTTCTCGAGTCCCTTGTCGGTGACGGCCCGCCACATCAGGTCGTCGTCCTTGAACGTGGTGTCCATGGCCAGCACATGCTGGACGAAGGCCTGGTTGGTGCCGAAGTCGGTGATGTTCCCGAAGGCGACGAGGGCGATGTAGAGAGCGACCGTGCCGGTGAGAACGGCGGCGGCGAGCGGAAGCGCACGAGGCGCGTGGGAGGTGGACATGCCACCGTCCTTCCCCGGCCCGGCCAACTGCACCCCCCTGTTCGGCAGTTGCCGGGCCGTCCGACGTCGTGGCGCGGTCGCGATCCGCTCGCACGCGGATACCTTTGTCGAAGTTTCATGCGAGGGGGTTCTCATGGATACGGCGGACGCCACCGGATGCATACGCGACGGGGGAGCGGAAGGACCCGACGGCTTCGCGGAGTTGCGGACGCGCGAGTTCGGCTACCTCGACGAGGGCGGACACACCTACCTCGACCACACCGGCGCCGGGCTTCCGCCGCGCTCCCTCGTCATGGGCAGCGCCCGCCGGATCACCGGCGGCCTGTTCGGCAACCCGCACTCCGAGAGTCCGGCCTCCCGTGCCTCCGGACTCCTGCTGGACGAGGCCCGGCAGGCGGTGCTCCGGCACTTCAACGCCGACCCCGGCGAATACGCCGTCATCTTCACCCCCAACGCGACCGGCGCCCTGCGCCTGGTCGGTGAGGCGTACCCGTTCACCCGCGACAGCAGGCTCGTGATGTCGCTCGACAACCACAACTCGGTCAACGGCCTCCGGGAGTACGCGCGGGCCCGGGGCGCCGCGACCGTGTACGTACCGGGCCTGCACATCGACGAGAAGCGGCTGCTCGCCGCCCTGTCCCAACCCGGCCCGCGACCGGGCGCCGGCGGCCTGCTCGCCTACCCGGCGCAGAGCAACTTCACCGGCGTCCAGCACTCGCTGGACTGGATCGCCACCGCCCGGGCACACGGCTACGACACCCTGCTCGACGCGGCGGCCTTCGCTCCGACCAACGTCCTGGACCTGGGCCGCCACCACCCGGACTTCACCGCAGTCAGCTGGTACAAGGTCTTCGGGCACCCCACCGGCATCGGCAGCCTGATCGCCCGCCGCGAGGCCCTCGCCAAGCTGCGCCGCCCCTGGTTCTCGGGCGGCACCATCTACGCCGTCAGCGCCCAGGCCCAGTGGCACGTCCTCGCCGCCGACGAGGCCGCCTTCGAGGACGGCACCGTCAACTTCCTGTCCCTGCCGGACGTGACCGCAGGACTCGCCTGGATCGACGGCATCGGCATGCACCGCATCCACGCCCACGTCACCGCCCTCACCGGCCGACTGCTCGCCGGACTACGGGAGTTGCGGCACAGCGACGGCTCCCCGCTGGTCCGGGTGTACGGCCCCGACCGGGCCGACGCGGCCCGCGGCGGCACGGTCGCGCTGAACGTGCTCGGCGCGGACGGCCGGATCGTCGACGAACGCGTCGTCACCCGCGACAGCGCCGCCCACGGGATATCCCTGCGCACCGGCTGCTTCTGCAATCCGGGCGCCGGCGAGGAGGCGTTCGACCTGCCGCTGACCCTGCTGCGCTCGGCGGCCGACCGGCAGGTCGGCTCCCTGGACGAGTACCTGGAGCTGCTGGGGCTGCCGTCGGCGGGCGCCGTCCGGGTCTCCCTGGGCCTGTCGTCCCAGCCCGAGGACATCGAGACGTTCCTGACGTTCGTGACGCGGACCTACCGGGACCGGGTGCCGACGGCAACCGGGCTGGCCGCACGGGAGAGCTGCTGAGCCTCCTTGTGACCGCGCGGGGGATCAGCGCCCCGCCCGGTCCCGCGCCGCACCGTCCCGGCACTTGCGCACCAGGATCACCCACGTCCAGGCCAGGAACACCACCGCGAAGCCCGCCAGGACCAGCCACCCGCGGCTCGCCGGATGCCCGAACGAGTCCCCGTACGACGCCAGCAGCGGCGGACCGAGCCGCGAGCCCCCCGCCCGCCACAGCGAGTCCAGCCCCACCCCGCTGCCGAGCGCCTCGAACGCCCAGCGGTTGGTCATCGCCCAGCTGATCGCCTTCCCGGCCACCGTCATCCGGGGCACCGGCACGAAGGCGCCCGAGAACAGCACCTGGGGGAAACAGAGCAGCGGCAGCATCAGCGTCGCCTGCCCCGGCTCCGACACCGCCGCCGACGCGAGCAGCCCCAGCGCGAGCGCGGCGGCCGAGGCCAGCACACTGGAGGCGAACAGCGAGCCGTACGTGTCCCAGCCCGCCGCGGGCAGCCGGTCCAGGGCGCGCAGCACGACCAGCAACAACGCGTCCGCGACCGCGAGCACCGGCAGCATGGTCGTCAGCTTCGAGGCGACGTAGGGGCCGATCCGCAGCCCCGCGAGCCACTCCCGGCGCAGGACCGGCAGCTCGGTGCAGATCTGGAGCAGGCCGTACGTCAGCCCGAAGAAGAACGCGCCGAACGCGATCCAGAACATGATCATCGCGGTGGAGCCCGGATCCGGTGCCGCCGGATCGAACGCGCCGGCGCGGAACAGCACCGCGAACATCGCCACGATCATCACCGGCGAGCCGGCCAGGACGGCGACCGAGAGCCGGTTGTGCAGCAGCAGCGCGGTACCGCGCCGGGTCAGCAGCGACCACTGGGCCAGGACACCGACGCGCGCTGCATCGGAAGGCGGCGATACGGCATCAGGCAGGTCGACGTCCTCGGTGGCCACGGCTCGTTCGACGCGCGCGCCGCCCGCCACCGCCTCGTACACCTCCTCCACCGAGCCGACCCCGAAGGCCTCGAACAGGGCCGCCGGTTCGCCCGCGTACGCGACCTCGCCGCCCGCGGAGAGGAACACCACCTGGTCGGCGCGGAGCAGGTCGGCGAGGACGTGTGTGGTCAGTACGACGGTGGTGCCGTCCGCGGCCAGCGTCCGCAGGGTGCGCAGCAGCGCCGCACCCGTGACCGGGTCCAGCCCCGACGTCGGCTCGTCGAGGAACAGCACCCGGGGACGGGTGAGCAACTCGACCGCGATACTTGCCCGTTTGCGTTCGCCGCCGCTCAGCGCGCGCACCGGAGTCTCCGCCCGCTCCGCCAGACCGAGCGTGTCCAGCACCCGGTCGACGGTCTCCAGCACCGTCCGGGCCGCCGTACCCGGAGCCATCCGCAGACCCGCCGCGTACACCAGCGTGCGGCGCAGCGGCAGCTCGCGGTGGATGATGTCCTCCTGCGGAACGAACCCGAAGTCCGGCCCCGGCGGCCCTGGTCGGCGCCCGTCGTGCAGCACCTCCCCCTCGGTCGGCGCGCTCAGCCCCGCCAGCGTCTGCAACAGCACGGTCTTGCCCGCCCCGCTGCTCCCGGCGATGACCGTGAGCCGCCCCGGGAGCACATCGACCGATATGCCGTTGAGTATCCGCCCTCCCCCACGGACCTCCCGGCCCACCCGACGCGCCCGCAGGCGCAGGCCGTTGACGGAGGGGGACGGGGCGGGAGACTCGACGGACGCGCGGGGGCGCGGGGGCGGTGTCGACATGGGGGCAGCATGTCAGGTGAGCCGGCCCGTGGAGGGCACGGGCCGGCCAACTCCGCCGGGCCCGTGCCGACTTCGTCCATCAGGCGCGATCGCCCGATCAGGAACCCGGTTCGACCCGGCGGATCAGCCGGCGCACAGGGTCAGGTTCACCGTGGCGCCGGACTCGACGATCTTCGGGGCGTGCGGGTCCACACCTACCACCGCACCGGGCTTGCAGTTCTCGACGGCCTTCTTGGTGACGGTGCCGAGCTTCGTCTGTGTCTTCAGGAGCACCTCCTTGGCGAGCACCAGGTCCAGACGCGAGAAGTCGATCGGGACGGTCACGCCGTGGTCGTCGAACAGCAGGGTGGTGCTGTCGCTCTTGGCGGCCGTGCTGCTCGCCGCCGAGTGCGAGCCGCCCGCGACCGAGGTGGCCAGAGCGGTTCCCCCACCCGCCATGAGGAGGGCGGCGGCGACGGCGCCGATGCCGACGGCCCGCCTGCGCCGGGTGCGGCGCACGATCCGGGACGCGTCGAAGTCGGGCGCATCGGCGGAGTTCGCGAAACGGTTCATGGCGTTCATCAGTTCCTCTTCGAAAGGTGTGCAGCCGGAAGGCCGTGCGTCGCCGTACGAAGTCATCGGATTCCTTCCGTGTGCTGCCGTGGTGAAGGGGCGGAGAGCGCGGGGAACTGGCTTCTGAGCTTCTCGATCCCCCGGGCGAGCTGGGAGCGCACCGTGCTGGGCGAGATGCCCAGGTCGGCCGCGATCTCGCTGTCCGAGAGGTCGTGGAAGTACCGCAGTACCACCACCGTCCGCATCCGCATGGGCAGTTGCTGCAGCGCGCGCAGCAACTGGTCCCTGCTGTCGACCTGTCCGTACTCGTCGCCGCGGGCGGCCCGGTCGGGGCCGTCCGCCTGCAGAGCCGCACGGCGGAAGCGCCGCCAGCGGTCGTTGGCCAGGTTGACCATGATCCGCCGCACATAGGCCTCCGGGGCGTCCTTGGCGGAGATCGTGCGCCACTTGCGGCAGGCCCGCTCCAGGGTCTCCTGGACCAGATCCTCGGCGGCGTCGCGGTTCCCCGTCAGGACGAGGGCGCCCCGGAACAGCGCGGCCGACCGGGCGGTGACGAAA
Source organism: Streptomyces sp. NPDC054770 (assembly GCF_053611985.1). NCBI lineage: Bacteria > Bacillati > Actinomycetota > Actinomycetes > Kitasatosporales > Streptomycetaceae > Streptomyces > Streptomyces sp. NPDC054770. The sequence goes on along the minus strand of NZ_JBSHBL010000031.1, from coordinate 16,336 downwards.
CCGTCGAAGTCCGTCTCCACACGCTCCTCCCTTCCTGTCACCCCTCCTCGACGGAGACACCCCGGGATCTGCTGCACGTACGTGATGAGACCTGAGTCACAGCAGCGAGGGCGAGGCCCGCGTCCCCGCCGACGCCGAGCGGGGCCCGTTCCGGGCGTGATCCTCGCCGGGGCCTCTGCCAGACTTGGCACGGACCGGCTGCGGGGGTGGTGCGGATGGGGTCGACACGGCCGTCGATGCAGGAGCTGATCGGGCGGCGGCGGAGGGCCGGATTCGTCGGGCGGGTCGACGAGCGGGCCGCGTTCCGGCGGAACCTGGAGCTGCCGCCGGAGGACGAGCGGCACCGGTTCCTCTTCCATGTGCACGGGGACGCGGGGGTCGGGAAGACCTTCCTGGTGCGGGAGTTGGAGCAGATCGCCCGGGAGGCCGGCGCGTTGACCGCATACGTCGACGAGGGCGCGGGCAGCGTGCCCGAGGCCATGACGGCGATGGCCCGTCAATTCGCCGCCCAGGGGCGGCGGTTCAAGGAGCTGGAGCGGCTGCTGGCCGTGCACCGGGAGCGGCGGCACGAGGCGGAGGCCGCCCTCGTGATGGGTGATCCGGCGGAGCCGGACGGGCCGTCGGCGGGGAGCCTGGCCGTGGCGCGGGCGGCGCAGGTGGGACTGGGGATGGTGCCGGTGGCCGGGGCCTTCGCCGTCGCCCTGGACGCGGACCGGCTCGCCCAGGGCGCCGACCGGCTCCGGGCCCGGTTCCGCAGCCAGGAGGACGCCCAGCTGGTGCTGTCCCCGGAGCGGGTGCTGACCCCGGTGCTGCTGGGCGAGCTGGCCGGCGCGGCCGACACCGCCCCCTGGATCGTCCTCCTCCTCGACACCTACGAGCGCACCGGCCCGTTCCTCGGCCCCTGGCTGCACGACGTGATGACCACCGACCGGTACGGCACCCTCCCCGCCAACGTCGTCGTGGTCACCTCCGGCCAGCACCCCTTCGACACCGCCCGCTGGGGCGGCTTCGCGGACTTCATGACCGACCTCCCGCTCGGCCCGTTCACGGAGGCGGAGGCGCGGGGGCTGCTCGCGGACAAGGGGGTGCGGGACGAACCGGTGGTCGCGGAGGTGCTCCGTCTCGCGGGCGGCCTTCCGGTGCTCGTCTCCACCCTGGCCGAGTCCGGGGCCGTCGGCCCCGAGGAGGTGGGGGACCCGAGCGCCACGGCCGTCGACCGGTTCCTGAAATGGGAGCGGGACCCCGTGCGCAGAGCGGCCGCGCTGGCGGGCGCCCTGCCCCGGCGGCTCGACGAGGACGCGTTCCGGTCGGTCCTGGACGGCCCCGAGGACCAGGCGGCCGCGCTCTTCGCATGGCTGAGGAGCATGCCGTTCGTCAGCGAGCGCGGCGGACGGCTGCAGTACCACGACGTGGTACGGGCGCCGATGCTCCGGCTCCAGCGACTGCGCTCGCCCCAGGGCTGGGCCCGGCGGCACACCCGGCTCGCCGAGGCGTACGGCAGGCGGCGCGCGGAGGCCGAAGCAGGCCTGAGTCCCGAGGAGTTGTGGGCGGACGAGGAGTGGCGGGAGCTGCGGCTGGGCGAGTCGTACCACCTGCTGTGCGCGAGACCCCGCGCCGCGCTCCCGGCCGTCCTCGCCGACGTCGTCACGGCCTGCGCCCACGGCGACGAGGTCGTACGGCCCTGGGCGCGGCTGCTGGCCGAGGCCGGCCAGGACGCGGACGCCGAGGCCGTACGGACCCGCGGCGGCGAACTCTCCCGGGCGCTCGCCGGCGGCGGCCTCGCCGAACTGATCCGGCTGCTGCTCGGCCGCGCCCGGGGCGACGAGCCGTGGCGGGCGACCGCGTGGGCGCTGCGGGCCGACGCGCTCGCCCGGGACAGCGCGCACGAGCGGGCCCTGGAGGACTACGACCGGGCCCTCGCCCTGGACCCGGATCTGGTGCGGGCCCACCGGGGCCGCGCCGTCACCCGGGGCGGGACGGGCGACTACGAAGGCGCGCTCGCCGACCTCGACCGGGTGCTCGAACTGGAGCCGGACAACCCGTGGAACGTCATCCTGCGCGGCGAGCACCACAGACTCGCCCGCCACCACGACGAGGCGATGGCCGACCTGAGCGAGGGGATCCGACGCGACCCCACCAGCGAGTTCGCCCTGGCCTCCCGCGGCGCCGCGCACGAACGCCACGGTGACCTCGACGCGGCCCTGGCCGACTTCGACCACGCTCTGGAGCTCAAGCCCGACTACGCCTGGGCGTTCGCCCGCCGCGCCCGCGTCTGGCGCGGTCTCGACGACCAGGTCCGCCGCCTCGCCGACCTCGACCACGCCCTGGCCCTGCAACCCGACTGGGCCTGGGGCCGCTGCGAACGCGGCGACGCCCTGCGCGTCACCGGCCGCGACGAGGAGGCCATGGCCGACTACGACCGCGCCCTCGAACTCGACCCCGGTTACGCGTCGGCGTACGCGAGCCGGGGCGCGTCCCTGTCCAACCTGGGCCGCCAGGAGGAGGCCCTCACCGACCTGAACCGCGCCCTCGCGCTGAACCCCGACTACTCGTGGGCGCTGGCGATGCGGGCCCGGGTCCGGCGTCGGCTGGGTGACCTGCCGGGCATGCGCGAGGACCTGTGCCGGGCCGCCGCGATGGATCCCGACGCCGGCTGGCTGCCCCGGGAACTGGCGGAGGCCGACGAGTACGACCGGGCCTGAAGCCCACGCTCAGCCGAGACCGCGATGGGCGGCCCACAACACCCCGGCCCGGTCGGCCGCGGCGGCGACCAGGGCCGCGAGTTCTGGTCGGTCGGGGACCGGGAACGAGACGTAGGCCCCCCGGCCACCGGCGACCGGTCGGCCGTAGGCCTTCACGGCGACGTGACCGTCCGGGAGAAGCCGGATGTTGAGTGTGGTCAGCGTGAACTCTTCATCGCGTCGGGTGTCTGTCCATCGGAGCGCCTGCGGGATCGTGACATTGATCGCCAGAGCACTCACTTCCGGCTCGCCGTTCACGGACGGACGAGGTCCCGCACGAACTCGGCCCATGAGGCGTCCGCGAAGGCGAGCCCGGCCCTGTCCTTGTCCTTGGAGTCGCGGATGTGGACGGTGGTGACGGTCGCGGGGGATATGGCGACCTCGACGCACTCGGGACCGTCGTTGCTGCTGTAGCTGCTCTTGAACCAGTTCAGCGTGGTGGGGGTCATGCCTTTTCTCCCAGCACTTTGTCGATGAAGGCCAGCGACTCCCGGGGCGTGAGAGCCTGCGCCCGGATCATTCCATAGCGCATCTCCAGGATCTGTACCTCCCGGGGATCACTGATCAGGCGGCTGTGCAGCTGAGCCTCCGAGTGGCCGAGTGTCTTGCCGTCCCGGAGTTTCAGCAGCTGGAGCGAGCCGCCCATTCCCGCGTGGTCCTCACGTTCCGTGGGCATCACCTGGATCGCGACATGCCTCAACGTGCCGATGTCCAAAAGGTGTTCGAGCTGTTGCCGTAGCACCATTCTGCCTCCGATGGGCCGCCGCAGTGTCACCTCTTCCAGGACGAAGGTGAGCTCCGGCAGGGGTGCCCGCTCGAAGACGCTCTGTCGCGCAACGCGTGCGGCGACCTGGCGTTCGATCTCGTCCTCCGGGTACGCGGGTCGCCGCATGGCGAACAACGCCCGCGCGTACTCCGGTGTCTGGAGCAGGCCGTGCATGTTGTGGTTGGCGTAGGCGCCGAGTTCGACCGCCTCGCCCTCCAACCGCGCCAGATCCCGAACCTTCTTCGGATACCTGGCCCGCTCCACGTCCTCCTTCATGAACGCGAGCTTCCCGCTCGCCCCCAGCACCTCGTCGGCCTTCTCCAGGAAGTCGGGCTTGGGGATCCGTCGCCCGCGCTCCACGGCCGACACCATCTCCTCGCTGTAGCCGATGGCGGCCCCGAGTTCGCCCTGTCGCATCCCGGCGGCCTCCCGCCACACCTTGATCTGTCGCCCGACCGCCCTGAGTACGGCCTCGGCCTCCTCGTCCTCCACACCCGCCCCTTCCGGCGTACGACCCGTACGACCCCGACCGGCACCCGGACAGTCACGCTCTGTGCCGGGGTCGTCGCTGTTCAGGGTAGGGAGAGGAGGCCACGCTGGGTCACATGAGCCAGAAATCCCTCCCGGAAGTCATCGCCCCGACGCGCCTCTTCACGGTTCAGCTGTCCGCAACTCGAAGAGGTGCTCGACTCGCGAGGCTGCTCACCGAACGCCAACTAGACGAATGGGGAATGCCGTTCGCGGAGACGGCGACGCAGATCGTGGCCGAGCTTGCGTCGAACGCGGTGCTGCACGGACGCGTGGCGGGACGGGACTTCCGGCTCGGGCTGCGGCTGTCGGCCGACCGCACGCTCCGTATCGAGGTGACGGACGCCCGGGGTGACCGCGTCCCGCGCCTCCACGATCCGGTGTCCGGCGATGCGGAATCGGGGCGGGGCCTGCTGATCGTCGGGGCGTACGCCGACCGGTGGGGCGTGGCGGAGGCGCCGGCCGGGTGCAAGGTCGTATGGGCCGAGCTGGCACCGGATCGCGGGAGCCCATGACCCGGCCGTTCCCGACGTCAAAGACCAAAGAACCGGGGAAAGAACCCAACCCGCCCCTACCGTCCCCGGCGATCACCCGCCGGAGTGAATATGCCGAACTCAGCTGGCGTGGAGGGTCAGTTGTGCGGCAGCGTCTGCGGCGACAAGTCCAGACATACTTCGGCCCTCGCCGGGACTGCCATCCCAGTGCGAGGGCCTGATCATCAAGGAAGAGACGCTTCCCCATGACTGCCCAGCAGCCTAGCGCGCCCGCGCCCGCGAAGACCCGGCGTTCCCACTCCGGTGTCACCCATGTGAAGGAACGCCTCGAAGGCAACTTCACCGTGGTCAGCAACGAACTGCTCCAGCACCCGGAGTTGTCCTCCACGGCGAAGGGCATCGGTAGCTACATCCAGTCGCTGCCCGAGGGCTCCCCGGTCGGCATCAAGGCACTCGCCGAGCAGTTGCCCGAGGGCGAGATCAGGATCGCCGCGGCCCTGCGCGAGCTGGAGCGGTACGGGTTCCATCTGCGTACCAAGGAGCGTCTTCCCTCGGGCCAGGTCGTGACCCGGACGTTCTCGTACAACAGGCCGCGCCTGGCGATGGTCGAAGCCGCCCGGGCCCCCGAACCGAAGCCGAAGGCCGCAGTCCTGCCGAGGGCGCCGCAGGCTCCCCGCAAGGCCGCCGACCTGCTCGCGGGGCTTCGTGCCTACGACTCCCGGCTGATTCTCGGCGAGCGGGACGTGCTCCGTCTCGTACCGGCCGTCTCCCAGTGGCTGGAACGTGGCGTGCCGCCCACCGCCGTCGCACGCGTTCTCACGACCGACCTGCCCCAGGACCCGATCAAGCACCCGGCGGCCTTCCTGGCCCACCGCCTCACCAGCCGGTTGCCGCCCCACCTTCCGGCTCCGGCCCCGCGGGACACGTCCGCGCCGGCCCGCCCGGATCCGCTCCAGACGTGCGAAGGCTGCGAGCGGGCCTTCCGGTCGGCCCGTCCCGGCCGCTGCCGCGACTGCCGGGCACGGTCCGAGCGAGCTGCTTGAGCAGCGAGGCCCACTCAAGGAAAGGGACACTTCTCGATGCCCTACACGTTCAGGCCCACGGCCAAGGCGCGCATCTTCGCGGGCCACGACGACCTCGCCCGGTGCCCGGGGCTGTCCCTCATGGCGATGGGCGTCGGCGTCCATCTCAGGATGCTGCCCGAGGGCGCCCCTACGAGCGTCCAGGCGCTGGCGGGGCAGCTCGGAGACAGCGAGTTCGAGATCGCCGCCGCCCTCCAGGAACTGCGAGACCGCGGCTTCCTGCCCAGGGCATGACTGCTGACCCGGCACAATCGCCTGTTCCCCTGCCTGCGCTCACACCTGCGGTTATACGGACAGCGGTCGAACGCCTCGCGCCCCTGCAAGCCTTCGTGGCCTCCTGGGCCGTGTTCGTGGCGATCGAACGGTGCCCGGTGCGTGCCGCGCGCCTGCGCGAGCTCGAACGTATCGTGGATGCCGGGGAGCAGGATCCGACCGAGGCCATTGAAGAGATCTGTGTGATCCGAGCCGAGGCCGAGGCGGAGGCCGGGCCGTGTACGGCTGACCCCTTTCTCCCTGTCTGACCTGGCCGAAACCCGGTCACGCGGGAGCACACAACCCACACTTCGCATACCTAACTGCCCCCTGAACGGACCGTTCCCGGTCGATTACAGTGCTGTGCGCTCGTATGTACGGACGGTGCCCGTGAGGAGGTCATGGTGGTGAGTGCGACGTTGGGTGCCGTCTGGGGCCGTGTCGAGCAGCAGGACTTCCGGAGCCGGGTGCGGGGGACTCTCCTCGGGTCCGCCGTGGGGGACGCGCTCGGCGGGCCCGTCGACGGGCTGACCCTGGAGGAGATCCGGGCGGCCTACGGGCCCGAAGGGCTGGTCGATCTCGGGTTCGGGTACGGGCGGCGCGGGACCGTGACGCACCACACGCAGCTCACCCTCTTCACCGTGGACGGCTTGATAAGAGCCCAGGTGCGGCGGGACACGGGGGCCTGGCATCCGCCCACCGACCTGCATCGGGCCTATCTGCGGTGGGCCGCCACCCAGCGGGACTGGGGTCCGGACGAGCGGCGGGAGGAGGACGGGTGGCTGGCCCGGGAGGAGTGGCTGTACGCGCGGCGGGAGCCGACGCGGGCGCTGCTGCTCGGGCTCGGGGACGACAGGATGGGCACGCTGGAGTCGCCGAAGAATCCCGATGACATGGGGCCGGAGGCCGTCGCCAGGTCCGCGCCGTTCGGGCTGCTCGTCGGCTGGGAGCCGCAGCTCGTCGTACAGCTGGCCGTGGAGTGCGCGGCGCAGACGCACGGGCATCCGACCGCCTGCCTGTCGGCGGGCGCGTACGCGGTGATCGTGCACGCCCTGGCCCGCGGGGACTCGCTGGACGGGGCCGTCCAGCGGGCGCTGGCCCTGCTCGCCGCCCGGCCGGGGCACCGGCCCGTGTCGGACGCGTTGCAGCACGCGCTCGGCGCCGTACGGCAGGGGATGCCCTCCCCGGCCCGGGTCGAGGAGCTGACGGGTGACGGAGCGGCGGACGGGATGCTGGCCGCCGCCGTCTACTGCGCGCTCGTCGGAGAAGACGTACGGCACGGGCTGTGCCTCGCCGTCAACCAGGCCGGCCCGTCCGCCGTCGCCGGCGCCCTCACCGGCGGCCTCCTCGGCGCCCTGCACGGCGAGACGGCCCTCCCCCCGGCCTGGGTGGCCGAACTGGAGGGCCGCCCCACGATCCTGGAACTCTCCGACGACTTCGCGATGGAGATGACCCAGGGCCCGGCCCTGCACAACCCGGCGGGCGCGGCACCGGGGTGGCTGGCCCGGTACCCGAGAGGCGCCTGAGCAACAGCGCCCCGAAAGGGGCGCGGGGAACCGCGCGCTCAGCCCCCACCGGCCGGCTGCCGGCCCACGGCGCGCGCCCCTCCTTGCTTCCCTACTACGCCGGCACCCCTTCCCCGGCTCCCGCACCCGCTCCGGCCCCGGCAGGCACCGCCGCCGTCGCCCCGTCGCCGTCCGTGTTCACGGTCTCGATGACGGCCAGGCGTTCCGGGGTGTCCTCCGGCTTCAGGTAGCCGATGAGGATGTAGAGGACGAGGGAGACGGCCAGCGGGACCGAGACCTGGTACTGGAGCGGGACGCCGCCGTCCACGTTCCAGTTGATGGGGTAGTTGACCAGCCAGAAGGCCAGCAGGCCGGCTGCCCAGCTGGTGAGTGCCGCGGTGGGGCCCGAGCGGCGGAACGGGCGGAGCAGGCCCAGCATCATCGGGATGGCGATCGGGCCCATCAGGCCGGCCACCCACTTGATGACCACGGTGATGATGTCCTTGAAGGTGGGGGAGTTGATCTGGGTGGCCACCGTCATGGACAGGCCGAGGAAGACGACCGTGGTGACGCGGGCCGCGATCAGGCCCGAGCGCTGGTCCCAGGCCCGGGCCCGCTGCGACAGGACCGGGGCCACGTCACGGGTGAAGACGGCCGCGATCGCGTTGGCGTCGGAGGAGCACATCGCCATCGTGTGGGAGAAGAAGCCGACGACGACCAGGCCCAGCAGACCGTGCGGGAGGAGCTGTTCGGTCATCAGGCCGTAGGAGTCGGAGCCGTCCGGCTTCTGGGCGTGGACCAGGAGCGGCGACATCCACATGGGGAAGAAGAGGACCACCGGCCAGACCAGCCAGAGGGCGGCGGACAGGCGGGCGCTGCGCTCGGCCTCCTTCGGGCTGCCCGTCGCCATGTAGCGCTGGGCCTGGTTGAGCATGCCGCCGTTGTACTCGAAGAGCTTGATGAAGAGGAAGGCCAGGAGGAAGACCGTTCCGTAGGGGCCGACCAGTGGTTTGCCGTGGCCGTGCAGGGCCGGCTGGTCCCAGGCGTCGAAGAAGCCGATGCCCTTGTCGTTCAGCTTCAGCACGACGGCGACGAACATCGAGACGCCGGCCAGGAGCTGGATGACGAACTGGCCGAGCTCGGTGAGCGCGTCCGCCCACAGGCCGCCGATCGTGCAGTAGACCGCCGTGATCGCGCCGGTGATGAAGATGCCCTGGTTCAGGGAGACCCCGGTGAACACCGACAGCAGGGTGGCGATCGCCGCCCACTTCGCGGCCACGTCCACGATCTTCAGCAGCATGCCGGACCAGGCCAGCGCCTGCTGGGTGGAGAGGTTGTAGCGGTTCTTCAGGTACTCCAGCGGGGACGCCACGTGCAGCCGGGAGCGCAGGCGGTTGATGCGCGGGGCGAAGAGTTTCGAGCCGATCGCGATGCCGAGCGCGATCGGGAAGGACCAGGTGACGAACGAGGTCACGCCGTAGGTGTAGGCGATGCCCGCGTACCCGGTGAACATCACCGCGCTGTAGCCCGACATGTGGTGCGAGATGCCGGACAGCCACCAGGGCATCTTGCCGCCCGCGGTGAAGAAGTCGCTGACGTTGTCCACGCGTTTGTGCGACCACACACCGATCGCGACCATCACACCGAAGTAGCCGATGAGCACGGCCCAGTCGAGCCCGTTCATGCGCCCCCCTTCCAGGGTCCGCCTACTGAACTCCGCTCAGCTGGCTGGCACTTCGCATAAGCGGAGCGGGGACGGGGAAGGCCGCGAAGTGCCCGCTCATCGTGGGTTCCGTTACGCGGGCACGACAAGCGGGCGTAAGGTCAAGTGAAAGTAAAATCGTTCGTCTTCCTGACCTTAGTTCACAAGTATGAACAACTCGAAGGTCGTGGGGCAGCTCCTCAGTGCATCAGTTCACCCGCGTTGACCAGCAGCGACTGGCCCGTGATGGCCCGCGCCCGGTCCGACGCCAGGAACACCGCCGCGTCCGCCACGTCCCCGTCCGTCGCCAGCTCCGGCAGCGCCATCCGCCCGGTCAGCCGGCCCAGCACCTCGTCCTCCGGCACCCCTTCCGTGTGCGCGGTGAACTGGACGTAGGCCTGCACCGGCGGCCCCCACATCCAGCCCGGCAGCACCGTGTTGACCCGGATCCGGTGCGGTCCCAGCTCGCGCGCCAGCGAGTACATCGCGCTGGTCAGCGCACCCTTGGACGCGGCGTAGGCGGCCTGCCTCACCTGTGAGGGCGCGGCGACCGCCGACTGGGTGCCGATGAACACCACCGATCCGCCGCCCGCCGCCTTCAGTGCCGGCAGGCACGCCCGGGTCATCCGCAGCGTCCCCAGCAGGTTCACGTCGATCACCGAGGCCCAGGTCGCGAAGTCGGCGTCCTCGACTCCGCCGAAGTAGGAGTCCCAGGCGGCGACATGGACCACCGCGTCGATCCCGCCGAACCGCTCCCGGGCCGCTTCCGCCAGCGCCTCGCACTGGGCCTCGTCGGTGATGTCGGTGGCCAGGTACGCGGTCCGGGTGCCCTCCGGATCGATGCCGGCCGCGCTCTTCGCGAGGTTCGCCTCGGTCCGTGCGCCGAGCACGGCGTTCCCGCCGTCCCGTACGACGGCCGCCGCGACCTGGTGCCCGAGCCCGGCGCCGACTCCGGACACCACGACCGTCTTGCCTGTCAGCAGTGACATCGCGAACCATCTCCCGGATGTGATGGAGTTTCTGACGGAGCGTCAGGGTATGGGCGGGCGCCGGAAAGGGGAACCGCGCGGGCGCGGGCGGGGTCGGTGCCGTCGTCGGGTGCGGTCTTCGACGCAGTCGATTGACCCATGGAGGGCGGCCGCCCCGCCCGTACGCTGGCGGGCGTCTGTCGCGACCAGCGGATCAAGGAGTGGCCATGGCCCCCGGACTCAACGGGCTGGACATACGTCTTCCGAACGAGCAGGCCGTTCTGGCGCGGATGCGCGGGACCCAGGACCGGATCGCGGACGCGATCACCGCCTTCTCCGGGACCATGACGTTCGTCTACCTCCACGCGGCGTGGTTCACGGTGTGGATCGCCTTCAACGAGGGGCTGTTCGGCCGCGCCGCGGTCTGGGACCCGTACCCCTTCGGACTGCTCACCATGATCGTCAGCCTGGAGGCGATCTTTCTCTCCACCTTCGTGATGGTGAGCCAGAACCGCCAGGCGATCCGCGAGAAGGTCCGCGCCGACCTGGACTTCGAGACCAATGTCCGCTCCGAGGTGTGGTCGGCCCACATCGGACACGCCCTCGGGATCGACGCCCGGCAGGTCGAACAGGAAGTGCAGGCCTTCCTCGCACAGAACCAGGCGCGGCTGAACGGAGTGAAGGCGGACGGGACCGCGGAAGCGTCATGATCCAGCGACACCGCCCGCTCCTCGCCTACTGGGACTGGCAGCAGCACGCCCGCTGCCGGGGCATGGACAGCTCCGTCTTCTTCTCCCCGCCCGGCGAGCGCGGCGCCGAGAAGCGGGCGCGGGAGAAGCAGGCCCGGGCCGTCTGCGTGCGGTGCCCGGTGATCGAGGCCTGTGCCTGGACCGCGCTGCGCGGCCCCGAACCGTACGGCGTCTGGGGCGGCCTGTCCGAGCAGGACCGGGACCGGCTCCGGCGGTCCCGGTCCCGTGGAGCCGTTGCGGCCGAGTCCGGGACGCCGGAGTCTGAGTGAAGGTACTGCGCGGGGAGGACGTGTCATGACGGAGAGCAGTGACAGGGCGGACGCCGAGCGGCTGCGGCTGGCGGACGCCGACGCGGGCCGGACCGCGTGGCGGCGCTGGGGGCCGTACCTGAGCGAGCGGCAGTGGGGCACGGTCCGCGAGGACTACAGCCCCGGCGGCGACGCCTGGTCGTACTTCACCCACGACCAGGCCCGGTCCCGGGCCTACCGCTGGGGCGAGGACGGCATCGCGGGGGTCAGCGACGACAAGCAGCGGCTGTGCTTCGCGCTCGCCCTGTGGAACGGCCGCGACCCGATCCTCAAGGAGCGGATGTTCGGCCTGACCAACGCCGAGGGCAACCACGGCGAGGACGTCAAGGAGTACTACTTCCACCTCGACTCCACGCCCACCCACTCGTACATGAAGTACCTCTACAAGTACCCGCAGGCGGCCTATCCGTACGACGACCTCGTGCGCGTCAACCGGGACCGGGGGCGCCACGACCCCGAGTACGAGCTCCTCGACACCGGGGTCTTCGACGAGGACCGCTACTTCGACGTCTTCGTCGAGTACGCCAAGGCCGGCCCCGAGGACCTGCTGATCGAGATCACCGCACACAACCGGGGCCCCGACGAGGCCGCCCTCCACCTGCTGCCGACGCTCTGGTTCCGGCACACCTGGTCCTGGGCGGGCGGCACGGCCGTGCCCGCCCTGCGGCAGGCGGACGGCGCGATCCGCGCCGATCACGAGGAACTCGGCCCGCGCTGGCTGTACTTCGAGGGCTTCGGGGGCGGGCCGCAGGCCCTGTTCACCGAGAACGACACGAACAACGAGCGGATCTTCGACAGCCCGAACGCCACCCCGTACGTCAAGGACGGCATCGACCGGTACGTCGTCCACGGCGAGACCGGCGCCGTCAACCCGGCGCGGACCGGCACCAAGGCCGCCGTCCACCACGTGCTCACCGTGCCCGCGGGCGGCAGCGTCACCGTGCGGCTGCGTCTGACCGGCACCGAACTCGCCGACCCCTGGGGCGAGTTCCAGCAGGTGTTCGACGCGCGGCGGACCGAGGCGGACGTGTTCTTCGAGGGCGTCGTCCCCGACGGCCTGGGCGAGGACGAACGGCGCACGGTGCGGCAGGCCCTCGCCGGGATGCTGTGGAGCAAGCAGTACTACTACCTCGACGTCGAGCGCTGGCTCACCGAGCACGGCGCCGATCCGCTCGCCGCCGACCCGCGCATCCGCAACAGCTCCTGGTACCACATGGTCAACGACGCGGTCATCTCGATGCCGGACACCTGGGAGTACCCCTGGTTCGCGGCCTGGGACCTCGCCTTCCACACCATCGCCCTGTCCATGGTCGACATCGGCTTCGCCAAGGACCAGCTGGACCTGCTGCTGCGCCGCCTGTACCTGCACCCCAACGGCCAGATCCCGGCGTACGAATGGAACTTCGGCGACGTCAACCCGCCCGTGCACGCCTGGGCCGTCCTCTTCGTCTACGAACTGGAGAAGCGCCGCACGGGCAGCGGGGACCGCGTCTTCCTGGAGAGCGCCTTCCAGAAGCTGTCGAAGAACTTCACCTGGTGGCTCAACCGCAAGGACATCGACGGCAACAACGTCTTCCAGGGCGGCTTCCTGGGACTGGACAACATCGGTGTCTTCGACCGCAGCGCCCCGCTGCCCACCGGCGGCCACCTCGACCAGGCCGACGGCACCGCGTGGATGGCGCTCTACTGCCAGAACCTCCTCGAGATCGCCATCGAACTGGCCGGCGGCAACCAGGTCTACGTCGAGCACGCGCAGACCCTGTTCGAGCACTTCGCCTGGATCGCCGTGGCCATGAACCGCATCGGCAACGACAACCAGAGCCTGTGGGACGAGGAGGACGGCTTCTTCTACGACGTCCTGCGCCTGCCCGACGGCGGCGCGACCCGGCTGAAGGTCCGCTCCCTGGTCGGGCTGATCCCGCTGGCCGCGACCAGCGTGATCGGCGGCTGGACGGACCGGCGCTTCCCGGAACTGGTGCGGGGAGCACAGGAGTTCGTCCGCAGTCACCCGGCTGTCGAAACCCTGGTCTCGTCCCACATCCTCGGGTCGGGCCCGGCGGGGTGCCACCTGTTCGCGCTGTTCGACGACGACCGGCTGCGGCGCATCCTGTCCCGCATGCTCGACGAGGAGGAGTTCCTCGGCCCGTACGGCATCCGTTCGCTCTCCCGGTACCACGCCGACCACCCGTACACCTTCGACGTGCACGGCGAGACCTACGGCGTCGGCTACCTGCCCGGCGAGTCCGACACGGGCATGTTCGGCGGCAACTCCAACTGGCGCGGCCCGGTGTGGTTCCCGGTCAACATCCTGCTCGTCCGCGCCCTGCTGAACCTGCACGCCCACCACGGCGACGACTTCACCGTGGAGTGCCCGACCGGCTCCGGGCGGATGCTGAACCTCTACGAGGTCGCGCGCGAGATCTCCGGCCGGCTCACCTCGACCTTCCTGGGCGACGCGGACGGCCACCGCCCGGTGCACGGGGCCCGGCCCGAGTTCGCCAAGGACCCGCACTGGAAGGACCTGATCCTGTTCTACGAGTACTTCCACGGCGACACCGGCGCCGGCCTGGGCGCCTCCCACCAGACCGGCTGGAGCGGCCTGGCCGCGGTCACCGCCACCCTGTTCCATGTCGTCGGCGCGGGAGACTGGGGCGCCCTGCGGGAGGAGCCGCTGTCATGACGGTGATCTACGAGATCAACACCCTGGTGTGGCTGGGGGAGTTGAGCGGGCGGTACGGGCGCCGGGTCACCCTCGGGGACGTGCCCGGCGAGGTCTGGGACGAGGTCGCCCGGCCGGGCATCGACACCGTCTGGCTGATGGGCGTCTGGGAGCGCAGCCCGGCCGGGCTGGCGATCGCCCTGGCGGACGAGGGCCTGCTCGCCTCCTTCCGCGCCGCGCTGCCCGACCTGGCCCCGGCGGACATCGCCGGATCCCCGTACTGCGTGCGGAACTACGTCGTCGACGCGGGCCTCGGCGGTCCGGAGGGGCTGGCCGCGGCCCGGGCCGAACTCGCCGCGCGCGGACTCCGCCTGATCCTCGACTACGTCCCCAACCACGTGGCCCCCGACCACCCCTGGCTCACCGAGCGCCCGGACTGCCTGGTCCGGGGCACACCGGACGACCTGGCCCGCGATCCCGGGGCCTTCCTGGCGGCGGGCGGGCAGGTGTACGCGCGCGGCCGCGACCCGTACTTCCCGCCGTGGCCGGACGTGGTCCAGCTGAACGCCTTCAGCGAGCGGCTCCGCACGGCGACCGTCGACACGCTGGTCTCGATCGGCGACCAGGCGGACGGCGTGCGCTGCGACATGGCGATGCTGCTCATGAACGACGTGTTCGCCAAGACCTGGGGCGACCTGGCGGGAGCGGCCCCCGCGGCGGACTTCTGGCCGTACGTCGTCCCCCGCGTGCGCGAGCGCCATCCCGGCCTCCTGTTCGTCGCGGAGGCGTACTGGGACCTCGAATGGGCGCTCCAGCAGCAGGGCTTCGACCACTGCTACGACAAACGGCTCTACGACCGCCTGGTCCACCAGGACGCCGGATCCGTCAGCGCCCACCTCGGCGCCGGCCTCGACTACCAGCGCGGGCTCGTCCGCTTCCTGGAGAACCACGACGAACCCCGGGCCGCCGCCACCCTGCCGGGCGACAAGGAGCGGGCGGCGGCCGTGGCCGTCGCCACCCTGCCCGGCGCGACGCTGTGGCACGAGGGCCAGTTCGAAGGGCGCCGGGTGCGGCCGCCGGTGTTCCTGTCGCGGCGGCCCGAGGAACCGGCCGACGAGTCCCTGCGCGACTTCTACGGCCGCCTGCTGGCCGCCGTGGCACCCGCCCGCGAGGGCGACTGGCAGCAGCTGGCCGCTACGGGCTGGCCGGACAACGACACCCACCTCGACCTGCTCGCCTGGTCCTGGACCGCGGGCCGGGAACGGTACCTCGTCGTGGTCAACTACTCCGGCCGGCCCGCCCAGGGGCGGGTCCCGCTGCCCTGGGCCGACCTTGCCGGGCAGCCGTGCGAACTGACCGACCTGCTGGCCGGGAACACCTTCGAACGGGACGGCGGCGAACTGGCCGGCCCGGGCCTGTTCGTCGACCTCGGCGCCTGGCACTGGCACCTGCTCGCGGTCGGCCGGCCGGCGGCCGGGACAGGGCAGTCGTCCGACGGAAGCCCGGCCGGTTTTGGCCGCCTAGCTTCGGAGGCATGAGAAGAACGGAACGAAGGACCTCTCCGGTGACCGTGGCGGTCAGGTCCGGTGACCTCCGGTTCGCCTGCGACATCTCCACCGCCCTGCGGGCCCGGCCCCGGGTGCGCCTGCTGCGTCCGGGGCAGGAGACACGGGCGCAGGCGCTGCTGGTCCTGGCCACGGAACTCGACGAGGAGGCGCTGGCGTTCATGCGCGGCGCCGGCGGGGACCAGGGGCGGCCGCGCGTCGTACTGGTGGCCCGGTACGTGCGGCGCGACCGGCTGCTGCGGGCGGTCCGGTACGGCCTGGTCGACGTGCTGCCCCGGCGCGCCGGGCTCGACCACATCGAACTCGCCCTGCTGCGGTCCCGCGAGGGGCGGCCGCGGCTGTCCGAGTCCGCCCTCGCCGAGGGCCTGGACCTGCGCCACCGGGTCCAGGCCGTCGGCGGGTGACCGTCAGCGGTCCCCTTGTGCCAGCACGTGCGCGAAGGCCTCGTCCCAGTCCATCGAGAGGCCTTCGGTGCCGGAGGGAACCGCTCTGAGCGTCTCTTCGAGCCAGGCGCGCAGCGGGCCGGTACGGCATTCGAGGAGCGCCGCGCAGGTCCGTCCCTGGAGGAAGATCCAGAGGCCGTCCCCGTCATGGCGCGGGCAGGCCGGCCAGACGTGCACGTCGCCGTCACCGGCCGGCTGCCCGAGGCCCCTGACGAGCAGGTCGCGCGAGAGCACCCAGGCGACGGCGCCGCCGTTGCCGGTGAGGAAGTCGACGCGCACCTCCAGGGGCCGGGCCGGGTCGTAGTGGAACCGGGCCTCGACCGGCAGCGCCTCGTGCAGGGACACGTGCCGCCACATCCGCAGGGCGAGATCCATGTGCTTCCCTTTCTGGGCCCCCGTCAGACGACCGGGTTCCGGAGGCTCCGCCGCTGGTGGACGACGATGTAGCCGAGGATCGCGTAACCGAACAGGTGGCCCGCGGAGCGGGCGAGCCGGTGGCGCGGTGCCTCATGGAACGAGTGGTGGCGGGATGGTGCGCGGGGGGCCGCCTTCGTGCCGGCGACCACCGCGAGCG